>NZ_CP053439.1:2243181-2563636 GCF_000769405.2 Rhizobium brockwellii | reverse complement strand
TATCCCTTCCTCTCTGCGATTATGGTCGATTCTCGATTCGCAATCGTCCGCGTGAAATCGCTCGGACTGGGCTGGAGAAAGACAGCTTGCCTCTTATTTCAGTTGGGAATTGAAACGAAGAGCGAAGGGATCACGCAATGGCAAAGAACACGATCTGCGTATGGTACGACAAAGACGCTGAGGCGGCTGCCCGCTTCTATGCCGCGACTTTTCCCGATAGCGCCGTGGGTGCCGTCATTCGTGCACCCGGAGATTACCCTGACGGCAAGCAGGGAGATGTTCTGGTTGTTGAATTCATCGTTGCGGGTATTCCTTGCATCGGCCTGAACGGCGGTCCTGCGTTCAAACACACCGAGGCCTTCTCCTTTCAGATTGCAACCGACGATCAGGAAGAAACCGATCGCTATTGGAACGCCATCGTCGGCAATGGCGGGCAGGAAAGCGAGTGTGGCTGGTGCAAGGACAAGTGGGGCGTGTCCTGGCAGATCACGCCACGCGTCCTCTCCGAAGCGCTCTCGGCAGGTGGTGGCCAGGCAAAGCGCGCTTTTGACGCGATGATGACGATGAGGAAGATCGACATTGCGGCGATCGAGGCGGCGCGGCGCGGCTGAGGTGGTCTCGCGCAAGACGATCTTTTACTAGGGCTCGCATCTGCCGCGGTCCGGCCGCGTGTCGATCCTCGCAGTTGGCTCAGAACCAGAGATCGCGCACGCAGCGCTCCTTGGATGGAAGGTCTTCAAACGTGTCCAGGCCGTCGAAATGATCGATAGGCAGATCCTGAACGAGATCCGGCGGCGCAAGCCGCATGTTGACGGCCATGCGCCGGCGGCCATCCCTTCCAAGCCGCAGGCCGCGCCAGCTCAAGACACAGGCGCAGGATCGGCAGAACACTATCTCGAGAGACGGCTCGTCCCTGTCGGCGCGGGTGTAGGAGGCGGTCTCACCGGTGAGAGCGATGCGCTCTCCTTCGTAGTCATAGGCCCATAGCGTGCCGTAGCGCCGGCAAAGCGTGCAGTTGCAGGCGGTGATCGAGCCCGGATCACCCTCAAGTGTCCAGCTTGCCTTGCCGCAATGACATGAGCCCGTCAGCATGAGCGTCGGTTCGATCCTGCACCATACAACGATCGCATCCTGCCCCAATCCCTTGATGATCGCAATTGGCGCTTTTCGCCGCCGCCTGCTTCCATACCTCCTGTTGGCGGATTTTCTGAAATTTCTAATTGAGTTCGCGGCTGGAGGATGGTTTTCTGCGACCCAGCGTAGCCGAGTCCACGCCTCCTCCCGATTTTTGATCCGAGCGGCCCCATGTCGATTTCAGATGCGATCTATCGTCCTTTCGAAACCTTGATCCGGCCACTCGACATCCCCTACCGGCCGATGCCCACCAAGGGGCCTGTGGCAGTCCTCGTACACTTCATCGCGATGTTTCGGGGCGTCGTCATCACCATGGCGCTGACCTCGATGGCCATCGAAGCTATCAACCTTACGATCATCTGGGGTCTTTCGGTCATTGTCGACGGAGTGACGACACACGGCGTGGAACTCTTCGTCGACAGTAATTTCCGGCTGCTGGCAGTCCTCGCCTTTCTGCTTTTTCCCGTGATGCCCGTTCTTTTCTACATCACCAATATTCTCAACTCGCATACGATCGGCATCAGCCTGCCCGTTGCGATTCAATGGCAGGGGCACAAGGCCGTCGAACGGCAGGACCTCGCCTTCTTCCATGATCTTTTCGCCGGCCAGGTCGCATCCCGGCTCGGTCAGGTCGCCAATGCCGTTCAGCAACAGATCCTGATCGCGTTCCAGACGGCACCTCGCTTTCTGCTTCAGATCATCGGCTCCGTTCTTCTTCTGCTCGCGCTCTCCTGGCAGCTTGCGCTGCCAGTCATCGTCTGGGTTGCCTTCAACGTGCTCTTTGCGATCAAGGTCGTTCCAGATTTTACGGAGCGCGCCCGCCGCTCGGCAAAACAGAACAGCCTCATCTCCGGTGCCCTGACGGACATCTACGGCAACATCCAGATGGTCAAGCAGTTCGCAGCAGAAGACAGCGAGGCAGGTGCGCTGAGAAAGATCATGTCCAAGGGGGTCGATACGCTTCACCACGAACAGCGCATCTACCGGACAACCGAACTCGTCGTCATCTGCCTCAACATGGTGCTGTGGCTCGTCATGCTCGGCATTGGTTTCTGGGGGCTGTTTGACCGATTCCTGACCGTGGGCGATTTCGCCGCAACAGTTTACATCCTCCAACGCCTCTCGGCAGGGTCCTTCACCTTCCTGCAAATGGGACAACAGATCTTCCGCGCGCTCGGCACGATCAAAGATGCCATGCCGGTCATGACAACACCGCCCACCATCACCGATCGGCCGGATGCGGCCGAACTGACGGTCAGCCGTGGGGAGATCCATTTCGAGAACGTCCGCTTCGCCTACAAGTCTGGCAAACCTGTCATCGATGACCTGTCGCTGACGGTTCGGCCGGGCGAAAAGGTAGGGCTCGTCGGCCTCTCCGGTGCTGGCAAGACGACGCTGGTCAGCCTGCTGCTGCGTTTTTACGACATAGAGGACGGCGCTATCCTGATCGACGGGCAGGACATCCGCGCGGTCACGCAGGCAAGCCTTCGCCGAGCCATCGGCGTCATCGCGCAGGACGTCGCGCTGCTGCACCGTTCGGTCGGCGACAATATCCGCTACGGCCGGCCGGAGGCGACGACGGACGAGATCGAAGCGGTGGCGAAGATGGCAAGCGCCGACGCCTTCATCGCCGATCTTTCCGACGCCGAAGGCCGCAGGGGCTATGATGCCTTCGTCGGCGACCGCGGCATCAAACTGTCAGGCGGCCAGCGCCAGCGCGTGGCCATCGCCCGCGTTCTCCTGAAAGACGCGCCGATCCTGGTGCTCGACGAGGCGACCTCCGCCCTCGACAGCGAATCCGAAGCCGCCATCCAGGAGAGGCTCAATCTCGTCATGGAGGGAAAGACGGTGATCGCCATCGCCCACCGCCTGTCGACCATTGCCAGGATGGACCGGATCGTCGTGCTCGATCACGGGCGCATCGTGGAGGAAGGTAGACCGGACGAACTGGTCGAGCAGGATGGCCTGTTCGCCCGCCTGTGGAAACGCCAGACCGGCGGCTTCATACCCGAAGACATCGACGAACCCTTGCCGGCCTCGCCGGCGACCTGACCACCCGATTGAAAGAATTTGTCGGTGATGTCGGAACGCGGGCCGTTCGTCCGTCCTTTGTCCGTGAAACAAAAAATGGAGATGCCGGATGGGCGACCTTACCCTCACCACCTTCGATTGGGTTCCCGAGCCTCCGAGGGGTTATGTGCGTGACCTGCGTGTGCGCTGGGCGCTGGAAGAGAGCGGCCTGCCTTACCGCGTCGAGAGCGTGCCTTTCCGCGACCGCAAGCCCGAGCATTTCGCGCACCAGCCCTTCGGCCAGGTGCCGTGGTTGACCGATGGCGACATCTCGATCTTCGAGAGCGGCGCCATCCTGCTGCATCTCGGCAATCGCAGCGACGCGCTGATGCCTGCCGATCCGCGCCGTCGCGCCGAAGTTTTGGAATGGCTGTTTGCGGCGCTGAATTCCGTCGAGGCGGCAAGCCTGCCCTGGTCGATATTGATCTTCTCCGGCATCACGGGTGATGCGCCGGCATATGGGCTTATGGACTCGTTTCTCAAGGACCACCGGCTGAAGCACATGGAGCCGGTCCTGGCAGGGCGCGAATGGCTGGCGGGCACCTTCTCCGTCGCCGATATCCTCATGGCCGATGTGCTGCGCCTCATCAACCGGTTCGACGGGCTGACGGAATATCCCGCCTGCCGTGATTATGTCGCGCGCGCCACGGCCCGCCCGTCCTTCGCAAAGGCGCATGCCGACCAGATCGCCCATTTTGCCGCAGCAGATTGAGTAAGGCCCATCTCCCAAAACCGATGGAATCAGCATGTGAACTAGGAGCTTATCCTCAAATTCGAGAAGTAGGCTTGGGTTCCGATGTCGACGAACAGGCCGATGCGGCCGGCCGAAGGCGGTGACTTGGCCTTCGTTATCTCCAGAACCGTCTCACCGTTTACGGACGCGGCGACGTGATGATCCTGAATCCGAAGAGTCAACTCTATCCATTCGCCGGGTCTGATATCGGCTCCCGCCTCATAACGTCCGTCTGGATATTCCTCGCGCAGACGCTCGAACCGCCAATCAGGATAGGAGAAATACTGGACGGCCCGACGCGAGCGCGGAGGATGAGGCTCAAGCCGGAGACCATTCAGAGGCCTTAGGTAAACGGCTTCGAATCCGATTTCGGTTATGCGGTAGGCGATCCCTGCAAATGCCCGTGCGTAGTCGGGTGCATCTGCTCGGAGCTCGCCCAGGATGTCGACCGAAATCTCGCCGTTCTCAAACTCGATCGGCAGTTCGAGAAACGTCGGCATGTCGATGTAGTCGATATTCGGGGTGCCTCGGGCCGTGCGCTCATCGAACGTCACGCTCAGAGCCGTTCGGCCGACCTTTTCTGCCGTCGCGACATCGACTGATCTTGCTTTGGAACCCTGCGGCACCGTAGCGAGGTCAAGGAACATCGAAGCTGGATCACTCACACTCATCTCCTCCTGAGGACTTCCAATCGATCAGCCGATCGACGTTAGAATCGCCGCGCAAAGAAAGACATAGGATCGTAGCGATTGCCGCAATTGCTTTTCAAAGCGACTCTTCCGAATTTTGTTTGCGTATCGGGCGGAACAGCGGCCGCTCCGCCTCCGGCCAGATGCAAAGGCCCGCTGACGGGATCGCGGGCGTTGATGAAGGCGAACTCTCCCATGCGCTATTCGACAAGCCCAAAGATAGGGCCGTAGCCGCCGTGCCAGGACCAGTCGTTGTGGCCCATGTCAGGATTGTAAAGCCCGACACCGCGTCCGCCATCGAGAAACAAGGCATCCGGGCATTTCAGATGGTCGCGGAAGAGGCGTGCGAAATCGTGGAAATTCACACTGTCTTCGCTGATCGCGAAACGAACCGCGCCGCGCTCGCAGGTTCCGACACCGCTGCGGCGGGTCCGGTCTGTCGAGCCGAAGATGAAGATCGGGTTCAGCTTGTTGGCGATGACAAGCATCGGGCCGGACTGGGTGGCGAACCGCGCCTTGGGCCGGCGTTTCAGAAATTCATCGGTCGGGAGTATCCCGGCGCCTGTTTCACCGAGAAAGAATACGCCGTTCGGCTTCTTATAAAAATTCGGCACCTGACCCGAGGAGCTTTCGGCCTCTGTCGTATTGGCGGGGTTCAATTCCCTGCCGTTCTCGACATAGAGTCCCATCGGCGAAAAATCGGCCCGGTACATCCCGGCGTTGACGGCGAAAGCCAGCGTTCGCCCTTCGGCGCGAACGGCTTCGGCTAGGCTTGAAAACGCGCGGTATGGGGCTCCATCGGCGTTCTTCCAGAACAATCGCAGGTCGGCTTTGCCCGGTTCCAGCGTGCAGACAACGTATTTCGCCTCTTCGAAGCTTTCCTGCTCGCATGCTTGCGCATGCGCCTGATCCAGGGATGTCATCGTTGCTGTCAGCATGATGGCGGCGGCGAGCACGCTGTGTTTGAGATAGCTCATCGGTGCAGGGCTCTCTTTCATATCGCCAATGAAGCGTTTAATTGTGATATTTCAATAGTTTGATGCGGTGGGGCTTCCGGCTCGTTGCGACGCTCGACGATGCTGTATTATAAGGCTGACAAGACGACACGAGGCAGAAGCGATGGTTGGTAAGCTTCTAAAGCGCGGTGCAATCATTGACACGAGGAAGAGCGAAGAGAGAACGAACGCTCTGCAAAAGCGAACTGGGCAAACTAGGTATCACGTTGACGCGGTGTCTTGCGGGTGCCCCGATGACAATTGCGGAGCATTTCATATCATCAGAACAGAACGTCCACTTCCATCTGTTGAAAAGGCTGAACAAATTCTCCGATCACATCGACGGGACAAGAAACTGGCTGAAGAACGATAGGATGTGCGATTGGAGACGCCGACCGACCATTGCGATCAATCACTACTCTAGCGATGCATGCCGGAGTTGCCGGCTCCGGTATCGCTGGTTCACAGCGTGATTGGTATCCGCTGATTTGTCGCGAAAACCACAACTCATCGTTCTTGTTGTGTTCGTATCGGCGCGATATGAATTCTCCCGATCCTGCAGCAGGGAAGAGAAGATCATGAGTGTCTACGCAACAGTCGGTGCAATCGATTCCGCCAAATCGAGTGGGTTTTATGATGCGACCTTGGCAACGATCGGATGGAGCAAACATCGGGAATTTCCCGGATGGAGCGCCTATTCCGAAGGCGGGAAGGGTGACGGTTTCGTTCTGTGGGTTTGCACGCCGTTCAACGGCGAACCGGCGAGCGCCGGAAATGGCTCGATGGTTGGTTTCATGGCCCAGTCCCATGCCGAGGTGGACGCTTTTTACGATGCGGCCATGACAAACGGCGGAACGGACGACGGCGCGCCTGGTCTACGTCCGCACTACGGGCCGAACTGGTATTCCGCCTACGTGCGCGACCCCACCGGAAACAAGATTGCTGTCGTCTACGACGACTGAGGCTAGTTTGATTGCCGCAATTCGACGTCTCAGGGACTACCATGCGGTACGGGCGGTGCCGAGTGCGGTCGTATGAGAGGATGAGACCTGGGCGACGTGCGCCTTGAGCGACACGACGCAGTTTCCCGGAAAGCTGAGGTTGTGCGACGTCAAGTGTTTCAGCAATGTCTCGGCGTCGCGCTTTTCGGTTAGCGGAAATGTCACAGTCATGCGAGTTCTCCAACGAATAAACTGAGCATCCGCACAAATTAATGTCTAAATTCTTTTGCGTTGCAACAAGAAAATTTTAACGATAAAATTAAAATCGATTAACTTGTCGAGTTGCGATTTTAAAATCGTTTGAAATTGGATTCGCTTCTCTGTGGATGCCGGGACTGCTTCGGTCAGCCATGAGGGTAGGTGCGGTCAATGTGGACATTGACCTATCCGCCCATCTGACCTTCGCAGTTTATGGGTATCTGAACCGGCCCGTTTCGTTCGGTATCTGCCGAGCGTTGAGTACGCTGGCTGACTTAAGATCGGGCGGTCATCTGCGGTTGCGGGCGGCCCAGCTTCTGAGCCGTAATCCGTTGAGCCTGATGAAGCCTTCGGCATCATGATGATCGTAGGCGATGGCGCTTTCCTCGAAGGTGACGAGGTCGGCCGAGTAGAGTGAGCAGCGGGACGTGCGCGAGATGACCGAAGCGCTTCCCTTGTAGAGCCTGAGCGTCACTTCGCCGCTGACGAAGGCTTGGCTTTGGTCGATCAAGGCTTGCAGCATTTCCCGCTCGGGTGCGAACCAGAAGCCGTTATAGATCAGCTCGGCGTAGCGGGGCATGATCTCGTCCTTCAGATGCGCTGCGGCGCGATCGAGCGTGATCGATTCGATGCCGCGATGCGCCGTGAGCAGGATCGTCCCTCCCGGCGTTTCGTATATTCCCCTCGACTTCATGCCGATGAAGCGGTTTTCAACCAGATCGAGCCGCCCAACGCCGTGCCGGCCGCCCCGTCCATTGAGCTCGGTCGGCAATGCGGCCGGCGTCATGGCCTTGCCGTTCACCGAAACCGGATCGCCCCTCTCGAAACCGATGGTGACGATCTCCGGCGTGTCGGGAGCGTCGACCGGATCGACCGTGCGCTGATAGACATGATCGGGCGCGACCTCCGCCGGATTTTCGAGACTCTTGCCTTCGGTCGAGGTGTGCAGCAGGTTGGCGTCGATCGAGAACGGCGCCTCGCCGCGCTTGTCGCTCGGCACCGGGATCCGATGCTTCTCGGCATATTCCAGAAGCTGCATGCGGGAGCGGATGTTCCATTGGCGCCAGGGAGCAATGACCTTAATCGATGGGTCGAGCGCATTGACGGCCAGCTCGAAACGAAGCTGATCATTGCCCTTGCCTGTCGCACCGTGAGCAACGGCATGCGCGCCGACCTCCCGGGCTATGCCCACCAGATGCTTGGCAATCAGCGGCCGTGCGATGGAGCTGCCCAGCAGGTACTGCCCCTCATAGAGTGCGTTCGCCCGCAGCATCGGAAAGACGAAATCGCGGACGAACTCCTCGCGCAGATCGACGATGCGGATGTCCTTGACCCCTGACATTTCCGCCTTGGCGCGCGCCGGCTCGAGCTCCTCGTCCTGGCCGAGATCGGCGGTGAAAGTCACCACCTCGCATCCGTAGGTTTCCTGCAACCATTTGAGGATAATAGAGGTATCCAGCCCGCCCGAATAAGAAAGTACAATTTTCTCTAACTTGGTCATTGACCCATCTCCATCTCGATGCTGGAACGATAGGCCAAGTCTTGCGCAATGAGGTTGCGAAGCATCCGTAAAATTGCGAAAGTTTGGCATATTATGCCATTGCAGCAGCAATCGGAGCTATCAAATGCCAACCATCCTGGACTCGATCGACCGTCATATCCTGCGCGTGCTTCAGCGTGACGGGCGTATTTCGAACGTCGATCTGGCGAAGGAGGTAGGCCTGTCGCCGTCACCGTGCCTGCGTCGCGTCCGGCTGCTGGAAGATGCCGGGATCATCGATCGCTACGTCGCCGTGCTGGACCCTGCAAAGGTCGGAGCGGGGCTGACCGTTTTTGCCCGCGTTTGGTTCAAGACCCAGGACGCCGAGGTCACGCTTCAGTTCGCCGAAGCCGTCAGGCGGTTTCCCGAGGTGATGGAGTGCTACCTGACGACAGGGGAATGTGATGCCGTGCTTCGGATCGTCACCGCCGATCTGCATAGCTACTGGCGTTTTCAGGCCGATCACCTGACGCGCATTCCAAGTGTGCTCAGCGTCAAGACCGACGTGCCGATGGAAACGCTGAAGCGGAGCTACGAACTGCCGTTGAGATAGGCTGCATTCACAGGTGGTCCCTTGTCAGTCAGGCGAGGCCCCGAAGGCGCATTGCTGCTCTCAGTGACCTTCGATCTCCGCCTCGACCAGATGAAACTGGCAGGTTTCGAGCGCTTCTCGTTTGATCCAGAATCGTATGGCTCCAACGTCCCACCACATGAAGCGTGGGCCATCGGAATCGCTGCAGAGTTGAAGCAAGAGAACCTCATCATCATCGAGGTCTTCTTGTATCCCTTTCCCGTTCCCGAACATTCGGTGAGACAGGAATCCGTTCAGCTCAACCCGATTGTCAGGATCGCCGACCGCGAGCAATTCCGGTTCCTTTTCGGCGATTCCGGGAAAATCAGAAAGAAGGGTCGTTAGAGATGCACGCAAAGTAAATTCGAGATGCGGGTGCGAGGCATATTGTCTCGCTTGCTTTTGCAGCCGGACATTCTGTTCCAAGACGTCTAGAACCTTTCCGCGATCTTCGGGCGAAAGCCTGGTTTCTCTGCCCATGGCAACGAGGTTGTGAGTGAGGGCGACAGCTTGCGCCCTCCAATCGTTGTAGGCTTGCAGCAAAGCGTCGGAGTATTTGCCCTCGTGGTCGAGAACGGTTTCGATTGGCAATATATTCTCGAACCAAGTATTTCTCGCTTCGTTCAAAACCATGACTGCGTCTTCTGCACGGTATGGCAGGCTCTCGGGATTCAGTTCGACTCTTGATTGGTAAAAATCGCGCTGTTCCTCGACGCACAACATTTGGAGGCAATCGTAAGCCAGGCTGTCGATGTCGCGCATCTCGATGTCGGCTCTGGCTTGCGGGGCTTCTTTTCGGGGGGGCTCTGGCGCCTTCGATGTCTTGGGCTTGAACGGATTCATATCTTTCCAGAAAGTCCGGATGACATCCGCAATGCCAGCTGGCTTGTCGAGATCAGCCGGCTCCCCGCAAATGGCATCCTCGAAAGGCCGAAGCCGAGGATCATCTCGTCCAGAAAATCGCGGAAGATCCCAAACATCGATCACAGTAAACCGAACGGTGCATCTCGGAAAAAGCTCACCTCTGGGACCGTCCGGATTTCGGTAGCTGCTTGCGTCTGTTTGACCGTAATCCAGATGATCGATCTTCCATCCGGCGTCTTCCGGAGCCGGGCGGCTGGGCAGATCCGCCGGATTGTCGGGGTAGTAGAGGACGCGCCAGGCATCCGAACCATATGACTCGAGCGGCTCGTTCGATTGCGACAATGCAAAGAAATAGAGCATGCCGGATTTCGGAAGCGCGCCCCGAGCCTCGATGTCTGGCAGTTCCTCCAGATTGATTTGGGCCAGAAAATCCAACGATGCCGTTGTGCCATCCTCGAAATCGATCGTGGGCCAAACCCAGTCCGGCGGAAGATTCGGTCGTCCTCCTATCTGCGACAGCAGTCCCGTGGTTTCATTCGGCGGCCAGATTCGGTCCAGTCTTATGCTTTTAGAACGGTGAGGGCGCATCAGCGCGGCCGCTTGGTCTAACGTAACTACGGGGGATATCCGATTGATCATTGCGTGTTCCAAGTCTGACAGATGGCGCCGGCGGTGCTGCCTCCTCCTCGGAGGCCGCACCGCGCGTTGCACGCTATCTCACGGATGCCCTAAGAATCGTAAAGGTTGTTGATCCTTCCTCCCGTCACCCAGTGTGGCATGGGGCCGCTTCGAGACTCCATGAGGCGAATGCCTGCCGCTGGCCGAACGCCGGCCCTAACGGACCACAACTACTCCACCTGGATATGAATATGGTCGTCGTGGCGGGCGGCGCGGCAGCCTTGAAAGCGGACATGGCCGTCGGTGATGCCGAGCGCGTTCTTCAGATGCGGCTCGATGAAGATCTTCTGCAGGCCGAAGCGCGTCACGCCTTCGCTCGTCAACCAGCCGATCGCGGCCGATGTGCGCTGCTCCTCGATCCGATAGGTCGGAAACAGAGGCTGCAGCGCATCGAAGTTCCAGCGGGTGGTAAGCCAGTCGTTGCGCCCTTCGCATTGCAGTTCGTCGCCGGGGGCGGGTTGCTCGAAGGCGAAATAGCCGATCGGGGAGCGGGTGGCGCCATTCAGGAAGGCACCGTCCACATCCTTGTAATAATAGGCGAAGTCGAGCTTTTTCCCGTCGGCATGCGACAGATGCGGCAGCAGCGGAAAGCCTCTCACGAAGGGGAAATTCCCATCCAGCGCGACCGTGATGGTTCCCGGAAACTCCTTGTCCATGTCGGCGGCAAGCGCCTTTGCCAGATCGCGCACGTCTGGAGTGACGTAGTTGCGGTTCAGCAGGCAGTAGATCGGGGAGCGGACCACGAGCCTGTCTTCGGCGCCGGCGACGCAGGAGAGGGGAACCCGCCCGAAGATCGGCGCGGCAAGGATCGCGGCAAGCGTGGCGCCTGCATAGCAAAGCAGAAAGATTGTAAGCTTTGCCAGAAATCGCCGTAAGCCCCAGCCGCGCGATGCGGCCAGCGCCACGAGATAGGCGATGCCGCCGATCTGCGTCAGCAGCGTCAGGATGAGAACGATCAGGGCGTGGAGAGCATAACGGAACACGGGAGGGGCCTTGGGAGTGCTGTCATTCCCATAGGCGAGGCGATGGTGGCGCGCAAAGCGGATGGCGGGGAGTGCGCGGCTCATTTGCGCGCCCCCTGGAGTGCTTTGAATTGACAGGATCAATTATCTGACTAAAGTCAGACAATATGACCTACGATCCTGTCTCTCGTGTCCGTCGCTTCAACCGTGCCGTCACCTCCGAAGTCGGCGCTCTCGATACGTCTTTCCTCGGACGCGGCCGTCCGTTGGGTGCTGCCCGCGTCCTCAATTCGATCGGCCGGGGGCAATCGGATGTTGCGGTGATCCGCGATTATCTCGGTCTCGACTCCGGCTTGATGAGCCGTCTGCTGCGCAGTCTGGAAGAGGAAGGTCTCATCGAGACGGTGCCGAACCCTCAGGATGCGCGTCGGCGCGTTGCCAGGCTGACCGAAACCGGCCGTTCCGAGTTTCAGGCTTATGAAGCGCTTTCCAACGCGCAGGCGAAATCGTTTCTGGCGCGCCATCGTCGCCCGGACGAACTGCTGCGCGCCATGGATATCGTCGCTTCCTCGCTGAGACGTGAGCAGATCGTGCTCGAGGAGAAAGACCCTCGGCACGAGGACGCCAGCTATTGTCTGAACGAATATTACGGCGAACTCGCACGCCGCTTCGAGAAGGGTTTCGATGTAGCGCTTTCTCGCGATCCCGACGCCAAGGATATGATCCGTCCGTGCGGTGCGTTCCTGGTGGCCATGTCGGATGGCCTGCCGATCGGCTGTGTCGGGCTGAAGGGCAATGGCGGCGAGGTTGCGGAGATCAAAAGGCTCTGGGTCGCCCCGTCCGCGCGTGGCCTTGGGCTCGCAACACGCCTTATGACGGCCGCCGAGAACATCGCCCGCGAGTTATCCATCAAACTCCTGCGTCTGGATACAAACAGCGCGCTGCCCGAGGCGACAGAGCTTTATCGCGGAACCGGCTGGCGTGAGATCGACCGTTTCAATGACGACCCGTATCCAGACACGTTCTTTGAGAAATGTCCTTAAGCGAAGGTTGCTTTGTGCTGTCCAAATTAGGGAGGCGCCGCTGCCGGCCCTTCGCAGGGCTCAGGGTGTTCGGCCCTGCGATCGAGTCACTGGATCGATCGCTCCTGCTTCGCAGGGCCGGGCCTCACTCCCTGCTGGTCAGGCGGCGAAGCGCTCTGTTATCGGGCGGCGGCGCAGGCTGGGCAGCGTTACCGCAGGCGGGTTATAGGCCGCCTCCAACGGGCCGGTGTCGGTGCCGGGCGGGACGATCGCGTCGATCCGGTCGAGTATTTCGTCCGTCAGGCTCACCCCGGCGCCGGCAAGCAGATCGTCGAAGTGCTCCATCGTGCGCGGGCCGATGATTGCCGAGGTGACGGCGGGATGGGCGATAGCGAAGGCCATCGCCATGTGTGCCAGCGAAAGCCCCGCCTGCTGCGCGAGCGGGATGAGCCGTTCGACCGCGTCCAGCCGGCGCTCATCATTCATCTGCCTGGGGAAGCGTTTGGCGCGGGCGCTGTCGGGCTGCGGCGCGCCCTTGCGGTATTTGCCGGTGAGCATGCCCATCGCCAGCGGGCTCCACACCAACGCGCCCATTCCATAGCGCTCGCAGGCGGGCAGCACTTCGCGTTCGATGCTACGATTGAGGATCGAATAGGGCGGCTGCTCGGCGCGGAAACGTGCCAGCCCGCGGCGCTCGGAAACCCATTGCGCCTCGACGATTTCCGAGACGGGGAAGGTCGACGATCCCACGGCACGCACCTTGCCCGCCTGTATCAGGTCGGTGAGGGCCGATAGCGTCTCCTCGATGTCGGTATCGGGTGCCGGCCGGTGGATCAGGTAGAGATCGATATGGTCGGTCTGCAGGCGACGGAGCGAATCCTCGACTGCGCGGATCAGCCAGCGGCGCGAATTGCCCTGTCGGTTCGGGTCGTCGCCCATCGGCAGATGTGCCTTGGTGGCGAGCACGACGTCGTCGCGCCGGCCCTTGAGCGCCTTGCCGACGATCTCCTCGGATTCGCCGCGGCTGTAGATATCGGCGGTGTCGATGAAGTTTATGCCGGCATCGAGAGCCTTGTGGATGATCCGGATCGAATCCTCGTGGTCAGGATTGCCGGCAGCGCCGAACATCATTGCGCCGAGGCAATAGGGGCTGACCTTGATGCCGGTTCTTCCAAGCGTGCGGTATTGCATGGTCTGTTCCTTTTATTGGGGAGGCGGACTTCGTGCGCATCGATGTGGCCAACACCGTCGCGCTGTGTTAACTTGCATAAACGGAACCGTATTCCGTTTATATACGGAACAATGTTCCGTTTTGCAAGTGAGTGAATGATGAGCGACGAGAGAAAAAATCAGGAGGACGGCCTGAAGCCCGGGGAAAGGGCGGACAAGCGTGTGCGCGCCGACGCCAAGCGCAATCTCGACGGGCTGCTTCAGGCGGCATTGACGGTGTTTGCGACCTCCGGCGTCGATGCCCCGGTGCGTGAGATCGCGGAGAAGGCCGGTGTCGGCATCGGCACGGTTTACCGGCATTTTCCCGAGCGTTCCGACCTCGTCGTTGCCGTCTTCCGCCGCGAAATCGACGCCTGCGCCGATGCCGCGCCGATCCTTGCCGCCCAACATGCGCCAGGCGAAGCGCTGGCCAGATGGATGCAGCGTTTTGTGGATTTCATTGCGGCCAAGCGCGGGCTTGCGGCGGCCCTGCACTCCGGCAACCCAGCCTTCGATGTCTTACCGGCCTACTTCCAGCAGCGGCTGCAGCCGGCTCTTCGCTCGCTTCTCGACGCCGCCGCTGCAGCCGGCGAGGTGCGCACCGATATCGCCGCCGAGGATCTTTTGAATGCGGCCGCAAGCCTCAGCATGCACGCCTACGCCCAAGGGTCCGAACATGCCCGGCGTATGGTTTCCCTGCTGGTCGACGGGTTGCGCTACGGCGCCGTACAGCGGTGACGCTCGGAAAATGAAACGGGCCGTTGCCCGGCCGGCACGCGCGCTCGGCCGGGCAACGGCCTGGTGTCATCAGGTCCGCATCGACAGCTCGATATCCTCTTCGAATGGCGTCGAGAGGTAGCCGGCTGCAGGCGAGCGTACGCGGGCGAGATATTCCGGGCAGAGGTCGGCATTGTCGGCGATGATGAGGGCGCCCGGCCTCAGGCGGTCTTCCACCAGTTCCAGAATATCGCGATAGAGCGCCTTGGCCCCGTCGAGGAACAGCAGATCGATCGTTTCCGGGAGATCCGTGCCCAGGGTCTCAAGGGCATCGCCTTCACGAATCTCGACGAGATCGATGAGGCCGCCGGCCGTGAGGTTGGCGCGGGCGCGGGCCAGCTTCGACGGCTCGAACTCGCTGGTGATTAGCCGGCCGCCGCCATTGTCGCGCAGCGCGGCTGCGAGATGCAGGGTCGAGATGCCGAAGGATGTGCCGAATTCGACGATCGTTCGTGCGCGGCTGCTTCGCGCCAGCATGTAGAGCAGCGCGCCGGCCTCCCTCGAGACGGGAAGCCAGAGATCCTTCAGGCGCCCGTAAAGGTCGAGATATTCGGTCTTGCTGCCGATCAGGCGCATTCGCTCATCACCTGATAGGGCCGACATTACCGGGCTCGTCGCCGTGGCGGCCTCTTCGAAGAGGCCATTGAGCAGGGGGGCCAGCGGGGCAGTGGTCAGTGTCGTCATGTCATATCTCCTTGGTGACAGCTTCTTGTGTGGAGCGAAAAATACGAGTAATTCATCGCATTTGCTATTCGCATTGCGGAGCGCTGCCATGACCGATCGTCCAAGGGGCCGGATTTCCTCACGAAAACAGCCTAAGCAGGCCCGCTCGGCGGAGCTCGTGGCGGCGATCCTGGATGCCGCTGCTCAGGTTTTGGCGCGGGAAGGCGCCCAGCGCTTCACCACAGCGCGCGTGGCCGAAAGGGCGGGCGTCAGCATCGGATCGCTCTACCAATATTTCCCCAACAAGGCGGCGATCCTCTTCCGGCTGCAGAGCGACGAATGGCGGCAGACGACGGACATGCTCGGCGGCATCCTCGCCGATGCGCAAAGGCCGCCGCTCGAACGGCTGCGCCGCCTCGTCCATGCCTTCCTCCGCTCGGAGTGCGAGGAGGCGGCGATGCGCGTGGCGCTCCATGACGCCGCGCCCCTTTATCGCGATGCACCGGAGGCGCAGGCGGCGAGGGCATCGGGAGACCGCATCGTCGAACTGTTCATGCAGGAAGTGCTGCCTTCTGCGCCGGAGGGGATGCGGGCGCTTGCCGGCGATCTGATCGCCACGACGCTCGGCACGGTGGGCAAGGAGTTCTCGGAGGCACCTCGAAGCGCTGCCGAGATCGACGCCTATGCCGACGCCATGGCCGATATGTTCTGTGCCTACCTCAAACAGCTTGGGGCTGGCCGGGACGCGGCATGATATTCCGGCTGCGATCTGTTAGGCCCGGCACTCCTGGATGCTGGTGCTCCGGGGCGGCGGCGCGAGGGAGCGGTAAGCGAAAGCGCTGCATCCCAGCGCCCGCAGAATGCTATGGTGCATAGATGGATGGAGTAGGTCCTACTGGTGGTCCAGTTGCTTCGACAGCTCGGCAAAAAGCCTTTCGCAGTCGGTGTTCATCTGGACGAGATCGACGGCAACGGTGATGGCGTGGCGTCCTTCGATGCTGTCGATGTCGAGCTTCCTCTCGCAGCACCATTGCCGAACGGCATCGGTGACGATGGTTATTTCATCATCGTTGAGCGAGATGAGCGACAGGAGCATCTTCGTACCCTCCATGAAGCGGCAGGAGCACCTATGGTCTCCCAAGCGGTGGCGTCGATGATCCGATGAGCCGATGGCGCTTACTCTACGCTCATTCCGCAGCAATACCACGGCCATTTTGACACGGCTTGGTGATAGCCGAACGGTCCCGGCAGGCGGTCGTCAGAGCGGTACCTGCCAGGATTGTTTGATCTTCTGCATCGCGATTTCCGTCTTGATGTTGCGGACGCCTTCGATGCGGCCGAAGTGTTCCATCTGGAAGCGCCTAGGATACCGACCGGGGCTCGTTTATTTCGCCAGCACGATATGCGTGGCGTGTTCGGTTGCGACATGCTCGGCAACGCGGAAGCCGAGGGCCGGCAGGTCGATGCCCGTGAACATCGCTTCGCCCTTGCCGAGTACGACCGGCGAGATGGCGAAATGCAATTCGTCGATCAGGCCAGCCTGCAGATATTGGCGGACAGTGCTGACGCCGCCACCAATTTTCACGTCTTTGTCGCCAGCTGCAGCTTTCGCCTTGTCAAGCGCTTCCTCGATGCCGCCGGTGACGAAGTGAAAGGTCGTGCCACCCTCCATGACGATCGGTTCGCGGGGATAATGCGTCAGGATATAGGTCGGTGCATGATAGGGCGGGTTCGGTCCCCACCAGCCCTTCCAGGCATCATCCGGCCAATCGCCGCGGATAGGGCCGAACATGTTGCGTCCGAGAATGAAGGCGCCGAAATTGGCCATGCCGCGGGCCGCATAACCCTCGTCGACGCCTTCAGAACCGCCGTCCTTTCCGATCATCGCGCGGAAGGTGCGGGTACGGAAAAACCATTCGAACATCTCCGTCCCCCGCTTGCCCAGCGGATCGGTCATGCTTTGCTCCGGCCCGGCGCCGAGACCATCCACGGAAAGGGAAAATGCTGCGACACGCACCTTGGACATGCTACTCTCCTCCATCTGATTGCGAATTGAAACTAGTTGCGTTGTCGCATAAGTGATCCTATATTGCAACCAGTTTTTCGAGGAGAGAATTGGTGGATATTGAAATGCGGTCGGGCTGCCCGATCAACCTGACGATGGAAGTGCTGGGCGACCGGTGGAGCCTCATCATCATCCGGGACATCATGTTTGGCAACCGCCGCCATTTCCGCGATCTTCTGACCCATTCGGAGGAGGGGATTGCCTCCAACATTCTGGCCGCCAGGCTGAAGCGTCTGCTTTCGCTCGGGTTCATCAGCAAGCGGGACGACCCGAGCCACAGCCAGAAAGCGATCTACAGCCTTCTGGAGCCAGCGATCCAGCTCGTGCCGGTCTTCGCCATGATCGGCGCCTGGGGACGGCGGCATCTGCCTGTGAGCGAGGAGCTGAGCATCCGTGCACAGCTTCTCGAAGAAGGCGGGCCGCCGCTGTGGGACGAGTTCATGGAGGATCTGCGGCAGATCCACATCGTCGATCCGATCGGCGGCGCCAACGGAACATGCACCTCGCCGGTGTTGGCGAAGCTGACGGCGGCGTTTCTCGAGGTTCGCGCGAGATCGTCGTCGCAGGCATCCTGACGCTGGCTGACCCGATCAGCCGCCGGCACCCTGATATTTGCCGGTGGCGTATCGCCAGTGAGCGATTGCCATCAACACCCAAATCGGCCCGGCCACCAGAGACACCGGCCCGGCCCAGTCCCCAAGGATCGGGATGGGCTTGCCGAGCAGGGCGCCAACAGGGACCGAACTGGTGAGGGCCAGCGGAACCGCGGTGATGAGGATGGTCTGGATGCCGCCGGGGAAAATGTTGAGCGGGTAGCGCGTCAATTCCCAAAAGCCGAAGAAGATCGAGAACAGGTGGTTGGAGCGCACCCAGATCAGCGCCGTAGCGCCGATCATGGTGATGAGGGCAGCGGTCAACAGCGTCGCGCTGATGAGCGCAGCAATAAGGAACGAAGCGGACCAGACCGACCAGGCGAAGTCGATGGACAGAACGGCCCAGCCCATCAGCGCCACCGCGAGGATGACGTGGCCGGTATAGCCGATATTGAGGCCGGAAAAGACCAGATAGGCCCAGGGACTGAAAGGCTTGACCAACAGCGTGTCGAAAGTGCCGAGCCGCACCAGTTCTTCGAGGTCGCGCAATTGCACGAAGCTCATCGCGGCACCGAGCGAATAAGCCAGCAATTGGAAGCTGAACAACAGCGCCAGCTCCGGCCAGGTCCAGCCTCCGAGCGTGTCGAAGCGGGCGAGCAGAATGCCGATGGTGGCGAAGACGCTGCCATAGGAAAGGATCTGCGCAAGACGGTCGAGCCAGAGGGCGCCGCGATATTCCATCTGGGAGCGGACATGCATCCGGACCAGCAGCGGAAGGACGCGCAGGTGATGAATGAGCATCATCAACCTCCCTGCACCGTGATGCGGCCAGAGGCGCAGCGCCACAGCCAAAGGACGCCGGTAAGGAACAACGCGGCCCAGCCGAGACCGAGGCCGAAATGGAGCCAGACATCGGCAGTGGAAAGCCTGCCGAGATAGACGGCATTGGGATAATAGACCACCCAGGCGAAGGGCAGGTGGCGGGCAATCGCGGCCAGCGGTTCGGGGAAGAACCAGAACGGTATCAGCAGGCCCGAGAATAATTGCAGCAGGGCGCCCAGGATCCAGTCCAGCGAGAAGCTCGTCATCAGCCAGAACGCGACGAGGCCGAAGAGCGCCGACATCAGAAACAGCAGCGTAAAGGACAGCGCCCAGAAGGCGATGAACATCAGGCCATCGAACAGGCTTGCCGGCGGCAGCATGCCGTAAAACAATGCGGTGAAGACGACGGTCGGAATGACCTGGGTCATCAGGCGATAACCGAAGCTGCCGCATTCGTTGGCGAAGAGATAGAGCGGATAGGACAAGGGCTTGAGCAGCCAGACCGCGATATCGCCTGTCTTGAGCGACCGGCCGATTTCGCCAATGATCCTTTCAGGACGGGTTGCGCCCATCACAGCGCCGCCGAGCAGGGCATAGGTCACCATCTGCTGCAGGGAAACGCCGTCGACCACGGTGCCGCCAATGCCGGCATAGGCCGCCTGCCAGATGGCGACACGCGCAAAGACCTGCACGAGTTTGCCGAAGATATTGGCCCATACTTCGTTGCGGTAGGCGAGCTGCGAATGGAAGGAACTGCGCGCGAAGGCGAAATAGGCGCTCATGATGCCCGGGCCTTGGCATTGTTACGCTGGTCGGCGTTGCGCCGCTGGTAGAAGGTACGGATGACCTCTTCGATGTCGGGCTCGTGCAGCGCCACGTCCTTCAGGCCGCGCCCGCTGCCCACCTCCGACAGGATTGCGACCAGCGAGATGTCTTCACGCTCGATGAGATAGTTCTTGCGCAAGCCCTCGTCGCTGACGAGGGTCGCGGTGCGCAATGGCAGCGGTCCAGGGTCGCTGGCAAATTCGAGTGTCAGCCGCCGGGCAGAGCCCAATGCAGCGCGCAGGCTCTTCAACTCGCCGTCGAAGATGAGCCTGCTGTGATCGACCATAATCAGCCTCGGGCAGATGGTCTCGATGTCCTGCAGGTCATGGGTGGTGAGAATGATGGTGACGCCGCGCTCACGGTTGATCTCGGAGAGAAAACGCCGCACGGCATCCTTGGCGACCACATCAAGCCCGATGGTCGGCTCGTCCAGAAAGAGGATCTTGGGATCGTGCAGCAGCGACATGACGATCTCGGCGCGCATGCGCTGACCGAGGCTCAGCTGGCGCACCGCGCGGTCGAGAAAGGGCGTCAAATCAAGCAATTCGCTGAATCGCCGGAGATTATCCGCATAACGCGCGACGGGGATATCATAGATGCGCTGGTGCAGGGTGAAACTGTCGACCAGCGGCAGGTCCCACCACAGCTGGCTGCGCTGGCCAAAAACAACGCCGATCTCGCGGGCATTGTCCATTCGCCGCAGATGCGGTGTCCGGCCGAGCACCGAGAGCGTGCCGGCGCTCGGCACCAGGATGCCGGTCATCATCTTGATCATCGTCGATTTGCCGGCGCCATTCGGGCCGAGATAGCCAACAGCTTCGCCCGCCGCGATGTCGAAACCGATGTCGGAAACGGCTAGAACTTCCGTATATTCGTTGGTCACCAACGTCTTCAGTGCGCCCAGCAGGCCGGGAAATCGCTTGTGCTGCCGGAAGCGTTTGCTGACGCCCCATGCCTCGATCAAAGCCGACATGTGTATTCCTCAAGGGTAATTCCAGCCGATTCGGCAGCAGTACCCAGGCTAACGCGGGGCTTGGCCAGTTCAAGCAAAAGTCGCTTTTTTGGCGTTGCTCAATCGCACCTAGTCTTTTGCGTTGACAGCCATGATCAATCATTTCCTGTTGGGCTCTTGAAGATTCTCGCTATATCCGGCAGCGCCCGGCGCAATTCCACCAACACGGCTATGCTGCGGGCGATCCGTGCCATAGCGCCCAGCGATATCGAGGTTTCGATCTTCGACGGCGTCGGACGGTTGCCGGTATTCTCGCCTGACCTCGAGGGAGAATCTCTGCCGGAGGCGGTGCGGGATTTCATCGATTTGATCGCTCAGAGCGACGGTTTGATCATTGCCAGCCCGGAATATGTGCGGTCCATCCCCGGCGGCCTCAAGAATGCGATCGACTGGTTCGTATCGGGAGATGATATCGTCCATAAGCCGATCGCCCTGCTGCATGCATCGCATCGGGGCGACGACATGCTGGCCGGTCTTCGAACTATCCTTGCGACCATCACCGACCGGTTCGCGGGCGATATCTTCCTCAGGCTTCCTCTGATGAAGCTGGAGCCGGCCGAGGTGTTCAAGGCCGTCGAGGCAGCGGAGAACCGTTCCAGGGTGCAGGCCTATCTTCAGGCCTTCTCGGCCTATTGCATGGCAGACAGTAAGACTGCCTGAGGTTCGCTCGTGGCATCATCGGACGTCCATCAGCAGGCCGTTCTCGAATGCCGTCTTTTCGTGAAGCGTGTGCAGAATGACGAGCGGGGCTGCGAGCAGCGTGGCCAGGATGAAGGCGGAGAGGAAGTGTCTCGTCAGGAGACGGAGGATAGGTCGGATCATCTTGATCTCCAGCTGCCGCGAATATTCTTTGTGCTGGACCTCAACAATTGCAGCAGCATGACCGGCTGCCTTGCAAGCTCCGCAATGCTGCCGCAACCCTTGTGGCAGACAGAGGGGGTGAGCGAGACAATGGACGGGCGATGCGGATACTGCTTATAGAGGATGAGAGGGAGCTGGCCGAGGCGCTGTCGGCCGCACTCGGCAAACATGGGATCGTCACCGATCACACGATGCATCTGGCAGACGCCGTCGAGCTGACGCGGCAAAACCTCTACGATGCGATCCTGCTCGACCGGCGTTTGCCCGACGGAGAGGGGCTGAGTTTCATTCCGGAGCTCAGGCGGACGGGGAAGTATACGCCGATCATCGTGATGACGGCGCTGAACGAACCGAAGGAGCGGATCGAGGGCCTCGACCTCGGGGCGGACGACTATCTCGGAAAGCCGTTCCTGGTCGAGGAGCTGATGGCGCGGCTCAGGGCCGTGCTGCGGCGATCGCCTGAACTGGCCGAACTCAAGATCACGGCCGGGCGGTTGGTGATCGACCCGCTGCATCTCGGGGTCACCGTCGACGCTACGCCGCTCGATCTGCCCCGGCGCGAACTTCTGGTGCTGGCGGCACTCGCAAGGCGCAAAGAGAAGACGGTGCTGCGCTCGACGCTGGAGGCGGCGGTTTATAACTACGAGGAGGAAATCCAGTCGAATGCGCTCGACGCGCATATTTCACGGTTGCGCAAGCGGCTGATCGATGCCGGCGCGGGTGTTGCGATCCACAATATCCGCGGTGTCGGCTATCTCATGAAGGAAGAATGATGGCCAAGGCGCAATACGCCAATCCGTCGCTTTGGTGGCGGCTCAGCTGGCAGCTGAGTATCGTCTTCGTCGCCGTGGTGGCGGCTGTCATCGTCGGGCTCTGCGTCTATGGCGCGATGATCCTCTCGCCCAATGTGGGCACGGAGGATGAGCTTACCGCGGTGCTCGACGAAGCGCTGGGGCGGGAGGCTGACGGCAGGCTCGTGATTACCGACAGCCCGCGTCTCAGGTCGTTCAAGGCGGAAGCCGAAAGACTCTGGTTCATCGTCGCGGACCAGGATGGGCGGACGGTCTCCTACGGCGCGATCCCCCAGGCTTATCGCGGGCTTGCCGACTACATCCGCCTCATCAAGGAGGGCGACATTCGCGGCGCCAAGGAGACGGACGAGAGCGCGTCGATCGACGCGATGGAAACGCGGCTCGGCACCTTCAGGGTAATGTATGGTGGAGACCCGAGCAGGAGTTCGACCTTCCTGACCATGCTGATTGAGACCTATCCCATCTACATACCGCTGCTTGCGGTCTCCCTGCCGGCTGTCTTCCTCGCCGTGCCGCGGATCGTCGGACGCGCGCTCCGGGGGATCAGCGAGGTGGCGCGCGAGGCGGCTGAGATCGAGCCGCGCCGGCGTGGCGCGCGCCTTCCCGTGGACGGCATTCCCCGGGAAGTGGCGCCGCTGGTGAACGCCTTCAACGGCACTCTGGAGCGGCTCGAGAGCGAATTCCGGAAACGCCAGCGATTTCTGATGGACGCGGCGCATGAGCTTCGGACCCCTATCGCCATCATGCAGACGCGGATCGACGGCATGCCCGACGGGCGCGAGCGGCAGCGGCTGCTCGACGACGTGGCGCGGCTTGGGCACGCGGCCGAGCAGTTGCTCGATTTCGAGCGCAACGATCAGGCGGCTGACCTCGACGAACCCGTCGATCTGGTCGAGATCGCCCGCGGCGTGGTGGCCGATCTCGCGCCACTGGCGATCGGCGCCGGCTACCAAATTTCGTTTCAAAGCGAGGTCGAGAGGCTCGAACGCAAGGGCAGCCCTTCCGCCCTGCCACGGGCCATGAGCAACCTCGTGCGCAATGCCATTGACCATGGCGGCAATAGCGGCATGGTCACGGTTTCGGTGTCGCGCTCGCCTTCCGGCGGCGGCCGGATCACCGTCGCCGACGAAGGGCCGGGTATTCCGGCCGAACACCGGGAGCTGGTGTTCGAGCCATTCTATCGCGTCACCCCGAAGAGCAGTGGCGCCGGTCTCGGCCTCAGCCTCGTCAAGCAGGTCGCCGCAAACCATGGCGGCGAGGTCAGCATCGAGAGCAGTGCTGCCGGGACGCAGGTGACGATCGAACTCGCATAAGGTCGGGACTGCTCAGCAGCATCCACCTGGGTCTGACCAGGAAAGGCTCTGGGAAGAAAACTGTAATGTTGCGGCAATTCTCGACCGCCACTTTCGCCCGAGTTCATCGGCGACGGAGGCCAGACAGCGTGCGCAGCAATCCATTCCCATTTTCCTTCCCCGTGGCGTCGAGAGGCTTGTCCCTCGCTCTGCCGCTGGCGCTCGCCATGGCCGCGGCCGGTTGCAGCTCGGTGCCACTGAAGGAGGCCGGCACGCTTTCTTCCTATGGTAATCTCGGCGCGCCGAAGGGCAGGCTGTCGAAATCGCGCGTCTATGTCGATGGGACGCGCCTTAGCCCGGCAAAGACGGTGAGCATCGTGCCGACGACCTTCGCCTTCAGCGCCGCGACCCGCGTCAAATCGGACGCCGACCGCGTGATGGTGGCGAACGCGCTGGACCGGGCGCTCTGCATTTCGCTCAGCGACAAATATCAGCTGGTCTCAGCGGGCCAGCCGGCGGACCTGACAATCCGCTCGGTCGTCACCGACATCGTGCCGACCAACAAGGCGATGGCTGGTGTTTCGACCGCCGTGACCGTCGGCACCGGTTTTGTGCTGCCGGTCGGCGTGCCGCGGCTGCCGGCCGGCCTCGGCGGACTGGCGGTCGAGGCGGAAGCCGTCGACAGCGGTGGCGTGCAGCGGGCGGCGATCGTCTGGTCGCGCGGAGCAAACTCGCTGCAGAACAATCCTCGCGTTTCCGAAGTCGGCGACGCCTATAGCCTGGCTTCGAAATTCAGCAGCGAGTTTTCCCGCATGCTGATCAAAGGCAAGGAGCCGAAGGGATTGGATATCTCGCTGCCCACGGGGCAGCGGATGAAATCCTGGCTCGGCGGCAAACCGAAATACGCCGCCTGCGACGCCTTCGGCCGGCCGCCCGGACTGATGGGGGCTGTGGCCGCCAAATATGGCGCGCCGCCGCAATGGACCGAGAAAAAGCCGAAACCGGCCGCGACCTATTGAGAGACGATGCGCGCCGGCGGCAGCCGCTGCGCGACAAGCACTCAGCCAGCCCCAGGCTGAAGGGACGGACGGAGCAAAGGCGGGCAAGGCTTGTGCTCCGTCCGTCTGGAAATCCGTCGAGCTCACGTCAGCCGGCGGCTCCGGGCTTCAGCCAGAAATACAGTTTGATCTGATCGGGCCTGTCGGAGGAGTGCGGGCCGCGCATGAACAATTCGCCGCCATTGCGCTCGATCACGCGCCGCGAGGCGTCGTTGTCCTCGTTGCAGAGGACGACCAGGCGGTCGAGGCCTTCCTTCGATGCCACGGCCATGAGAAGGCTTAGCGCGGTTGTCGCGTGGCCATTGCGCTGTTTCCACGGCACGACGGAATATCCCACATGGCCCGACACCTCGGGCGGCAATTCCTCGGTGCCCACTTGAAAACGTAGGCTGATGCTGCCGCAGAATTCGCCGTCCCAGATCCAGAACAGACGGGTGGTCAGAGGCGGCGATCCGGACCCGGCGTGCCGCCTGCCATCAGGAATGAGATCGCCGAGGAACTTCGCCCGGTCCTGGCGCAGTCGCTGAAGCTCGCCGCGAACATAGGTTTCGTCGCTCGCGCGGCGCGGATCGGGAGACCAGCCGGCGGCGAGCGCCGCTTCGAAGCCTGACAGGTTCTCCAGATCCGGCGGCAGCAGGACGACGGGGCCGGCGGGCTTTGCTGCATCTCCAGATGTCATTTCGGACCTAGGTTCGTGTCGCGATCTTTCAGATTCGCTCCTGACGCTTTAGCTCTTTATTTCCAACGCACGTCGCTATCGCAAAACCGCTGCACACTTTTGCGCGGCTTGCTTTAGGTTCGCGTCGCCTAACTAAGTGGGCTGACTAATCTTGGCCGCGCGAACACGACCGACCGGCGATCGGAAGCCGTGTAGCGGGCTTTCGGCCATCAAAAAGCCCCGCATCTTCATGCGAGGCTTGCTCTGATGGATGGGCCGGATTAGCGGCACTGGCGGCGCGGGCCGTAGTTCGGCTGGTAGGTATTGTCATAGGCGCGGTATGACCGGTAGCGGCTATAGCAGTACTCCGCATGCGAAGAACCATAGGCACGTGCGCGCGGCTGCGAAGCGATGATGCCGCCCAGGAGGGCGCCGGCTGCCAGGCCGCCGATGACGGCACCGTTATTGTCATATCGGTTGTCATATCGGCGATACCGGCGATCGTAGCGGCGGTCCCCGCCATAGCGGTCGTCACGGTCGTAGCGGCGGTCGCGGTAGCTGCGGCGGTCGCGGTCTCGATCGTTGTCGCGGTCGCGGTTGCGGTAGGATCTGCGGTTATCGCCATCGCCCGAGCAGACGATGGAGTATGGGTTGCAGGCGACGGTCATGATCCGGGCATCGGTATTTTGAGGCGCCGGCTGGGCCGATAGCGTCGGGCTTGGCACGAAGACCGGGGCTGCCGAGGCCGGCATTCCCGAGAAGGCCGTCGCTATCGACAGGGCAATGATGCCGAATTTGTTCATTTCAATCACCTTGGGTCATCGGATGTATTGGGGGATAACGCGGGGGAGGGGAATAGGTTTCATTTTGGGATGGAGAGGGGTTATGTATGTGCGCATCTGCTAACATACCGTGCTTTAATACATATAGAGCTGGTCGAGAGGGGGCAAGGCGATTTGCTGGACGGCGCGACAGTCTACGGTGTCGCAGGTAAAACCGCGTAACGGGCTTTCGGCTATCAAAAAGCCCCGCACTTTCATGCGAGGCTTGCTCTGATGGACTGGCCGGCTAGCGGCACTGGCGGCGTGGGCCGTAATTCGGCTGGTAGGTATTGTCGGAGGCGCGATAGGACCGATAACGGCTGTAGCAATACTCCGCATGTGAACCAGAACTATAGGCACGCGTGCGCGGCTGCGAAGCGATGATACCGCCGAGGAGGGCGCCGGCCGCCAGACCGCCGATGATGGCACCGGTATTGTCATGGCGGCGATACCGCCGATCATAGCGGCGATCCCAGCCATAACGGTCGTCGCGGTCGTAGTTCCGGTCACGATAGTGATTGCGGTTACGATACCATCTGCGATTATTACCGAACTGACCCGGGCAGTTGGTGAAGTTATTGCAGCCGACGGTCGTGATGCGGGCATCGGTATTTTGAGGCGCCGGCTGCGCCGATTGCACCGGGCTCGGCACAAAAGCCGGACCTGCCGAGGCCGGCATTCCGGAGAAGGCCGTCGTTATCGACAGGGCAATAATGGCGAATCTGTTCATTTCACTCACCTTGGGTCAACGGATGTATCGAGGGGATAACGCAGCGGAAGGGAATAGGTTTCATTTTGGGATGGAAGCAGGCGGCGTATGTGCGCGATCACTAACGTAGGTAATAATTGGCCAAGTCGACAGGCCACCGGTCGTTCAGTCAGCAGTCGGTTCAACCCCAGACGCGCCGTCGCGTCGAGACTGACCTGCCCGATCAGCTGGGAGCCCGTAGTTCGTGAGCCTTCAAACCAAACCGTCAATGGGCGCTCCACCGTCATCTATGACACCAAGGCCGTCCGGAAGACATGCAGCCAATCCCGCGATGGTGGCGGATCAGAGCAGGCTTGACGCCGAGGGAAATGGAGAAAGCTGCTGACGTCTCGCGCTATCAGGCTCGCCTTCCGCCGGCCAGCAATCGGAGCTGGCTTTCGTCATGCACACCCTGGCGGTAAAGCTCGATGATGAGAGCGCCAAGACGGTCGGCTTCCTCGCCTAACCTGTCGATCTTTAGCTCGCTACACAGAGCTTCATGGACACGCCTGCACACATCGAGGTCTTCAGAGGCGAGCGGTTCGTCACGCGTGCTGAACAGCTTGTCTGACATCGCAATCTGCCCTTCTTCGATGCCGTGAATCGCTTTCGTGAAAAAAGATAATTTCGCGATCTTTGCTCTGCAAGATGGGCGAAGGTCCGAAATTCAAAAACAATTCGGGGCCTCGCACGGCAAGATGCGGGCGAGGGCTTCAGGGCATGGATATGGGACCGACCGGCGTGTCGACCGGATAGTGCGAAAGTGAGATCTACTTGGTTGCGGGGTCCTTGGCGCGTTGCTGCGAGAGGCGCAGCTCTTTCAACCGCTTGGTTTTTTCGAGGCGAGCCCGCTGCTCCGCCTCGATGGTTTCCTTGGCGGCGCGCTCGGTGTTTTCGAAGCGATCTTGCCGGTAAGCCTTTGATGAGGGTTCACGTTCTCTTTTCATGGCCGCTAAACGCAAATCGGCGAAAACGGTTTCATGGGAAAATGAGTCTCTGGCCGTCAATCGATCGACGTGGCCAGAACGCCGGCGTGCAAGATGGCAAGCCATCGTGGCAACCGGGCGCCTGATCGGCGCCCGGCAACATCACGGATCAGCCTTTGATGAAGGCGAGGATGTCGGGATTGATGATGTCGGCATGGGTGGTGCACATGCCGTGCGGGAATTTCTCGTAGACCTTCAGCGTGGCGTTCTGCAGCAGCTTGGACGAGAGCAGGGCGGAATCGGCGATCGGCACGATCTGGTCGTCGTCGCCGTGCATGACGAAGGTCGGCACGGTGATGATCTTCAGGTCTTCGGTGAAGTCGGTTTCCGAAAAGGCCTTGATGCCGTCGTAATGCGCTTTGGCGCCGCCGATCATGCCCTGGCGCCACCAATTGTTGATGATCGGCTCCGACACTTTCGCGCCCGGCCGGTTGAAGCTGTAGAACGGGCCGGCCGGCAGATCGCGATAGAATTGCGAGCGGTTGGCGGCGAGCTGCTGGCGCAGGTCGTCGAAGACTTCGATCGGCAGGCCGCCGGGATTGGCACCTGACTTCACCATGATCGGCGGCACGGCCCCGATGATGACGAGCTTGGCGACGCGGCCCTGCGGCTGGCCGTGGCGGGCGACGTAATGGGTCGCTTCGCCGCCGCCGGTGGAATGGCCGACATGGACGGTGTTCCTGAGATCGAGATGCTCGACGACGGCTGCGGCATCGGCGGCGTAGTGATCCATATCGTGACCGTCGCCCACCTGGGTGGAGCGGCCGTGGCCGCGCCGGTCATGGGCGACGACGCGGTAGCCCTTCTCAAGGAAGAACAGCATCTGGGCATCCCAGTCGTCGGAGCATAACGGCCAGCCATGATGGAACATGATCGGCTGGGCGGTCTTCGGCCCCCAATCCTTGTAGAAGATCTCGACGCCGTCCTTGGTTGTGACCGTGCTCATCTTTTGGCTCCATTGGTTGGGGTTGGTTGGATTAATGCGGTCAGAAGTTTGCGCCGTTGCCGGCAGAATTGGCAAGGCCACGAGCGTTGTTGCGCCGGAGGCTTGGGGCAAGAAGATCACGCCTGAGGGGATCAACCGGCTCGAAATATGCTGATATGCTTATTGAATGGCTCTTTCTATTCTATTGATATGACAGACGTTTGTATGGTTTCGCGAGATGGGCGGCAACATCCGCCCATCTCGCATGACGGGACGGGATTTGGCGATCCTCGCCTGGCTGCTTAGTGCTGCGAACATCTTTTTGATCCCCGGTATGTCGGCCTGTTGGACACCTCAGGCAGGTTCGTCATGGCGCAGCGAAGGCAGCTGATTTGACGGGCGAATGGCTGCAATGAGCCAATTTTTTGCCGTTCGTTCAAGATATCTGTCCGGGTAGTTCAATATATCTGTCCGGGTAGGTGGGTTGGCGTTCTCTGCGTTGCGCGCATTGCAGACCGCCGCTGCCGCTCACTTGAACGCGGGTCTATGCCCAACCATCTAATCCTCACACAACAGCACAATGGCGAACCGTCGCAATCGCGGCCGCTTCGCCGGCGGCGGGACGGCCGTTATTGCCGCCTGAGGATCAAATCATGGGTTACATGGATAAGGACATAGCGCCTCAGAATGATGGGGCGCTGATCGATGCCTATTCGCAATCGATCGCAGCCGCAGTCGATATCGTCGGGCCGGCCGTCAGCCGGATCGAGAGGGTGGGAGGCCGGCAAGGGCACGGGTCGGGATTCGCCGTCTCGCCTGACGGTCTGATCATCACCAACAACCATGTCGTCGACGACGCCAAGGTCGTTCGCATCACCACGCCTGACGGTTACGTCACCGAGGGCCGCGTGCTCGGCCGGGATGTGGATACCGATATCGCCCTCATTCGCGCCAATACAAGCACCGGCGCCTGGGCGAAGCTCGGAGACTCCCAGCGCCTGCGCAGGGGGCATATCGCAATCGCGATCGGAAACCCACTCGGCTTCGAATGGACGGTTACCGCCGGTATCGTCTCGGCGCTCGGCCGGTCGATGCGGGCTGCCAGCGGCCGGCCGATGGAGGACGTCATCCAGACCGATGCGGCGCTCAATCCCGGCAACTCCGGCGGGCCGTTGGTGTCGTCAGGCGGAGAGGTCATCGGCGTCAACACTGCCGTCATCCAGGGCGCGCAGAGCATCGCCTTTGCCGTGGCGTCGAATACGGCCAATTTCGTGGTTTCGGAGATTCTGCGCTACGGCCAGGTCCGGCGCGCCTTCATCGGCATAGCAGGCGACACGATCGTGCTGCCGCGCCGGGTGGCGCTTGCGGCAGGCACGACACAGACGACCTCGGTTCGCATCCGGCGCGTCGAAGCCGACGGGCCGGCGGCAAAGGGAGGGCTGCAGGAGGGCGATTATATTCTCGCCATCGATGGCAGCCCGGTCGGCGGCGTCGATGATATCGTCCGATTGATGGATGGCAGCAGGATTGGCAGGGATACGGAAATCCTGGTGTTCTCGGTGGCGGGCCGGATCGAGAGGAAGATCTTGCTGCCGATGGCGCGGTCTTGACGCCGCGCTTCGGCGCCGTGACAAGACATCACCTTAAGTCAGGCGCTGACCGCTTCCTGCTCCGTCCCCGAAAAATCCACCGCCGCAAAGGCCGCCGCCAGCACCTCCGGCCCGGCGCCGGCCTTAGCGGCATCGGTGGAGAGGATCTGGCGGTAGCGCCTTGCGCCGGGCAGGCCGGTGAAGAGGCCGACCATGTGGCGGGCCACGTGCTGCAGCCGGCCGCCGCTAGCGATGTGGCGTTCGGCATAGGCCATCATCCGGTCACGCAGGGCCTCCCAATCCGGTTCGGCCGCAGGCGCACCAAAGAAGCGCTGGTCGATGTCGGCTAGGATCGCGGCATTCTGATAGGCGGCGCGGCCGAGCATGACGCCGTCGACATGGGCGAGGTGGGCTGCGGCTTCGTCGAGCGTGCGGATGCCGCCGTTGATGCCGATGAAGACATCGGGCCAGCGCTGTTTCATCCGATAGACGATCTCATAGTCGAGCGGCGGTATCTCGCGATTTTCCTTAGGGCTCAGGCCCTTTAGCCAGGCCTTGCGCGCATGGATCCAGATCGCGTCGGCGCCGGCATCGAGAACGCGGGTGATCAGCTCGGGCAGTGCCTGTTCCGGCTCCTGCTCGTCGACGCCGATCCGGCATTTCACCGTCACCGGCACGGTCGCAACCCTCTTCATCGCCGCAATGCATTCGGCCACCGTTTCCGGCGTCAGCATCAGGCAGGCGCCGAAGGTGCCCGACTGCACACGGTCGGAGGGGCAGCCGACATTGAGGTTGATCTCGTCATAGCCGTAGGGCTCGGCGATCTTCACCGCGTCGGCGAGCTTTGACGGGTCCGAACCGCCGAGCTGCAGCGCCAGCGGATGCTCGGCAGCGTCATGACCGAGCAGCCGGTCGCGTGGGCCGTGGATGATTGCATCGGCCACCACCATCTCGGTATAGAGCAGCGCCTCGCGGCTGATCTGCCGGTGGAAATAGCGGCAATGCCGATCCGTCCAGTCGATCATCGGGGCGACCGCAAAAATTGGCCTCTTCTGCGTCATCGACGTTCCATTGTTCGTTGTTCCCGGGCGCCGCACTGCGGTGCCCTCTGCCGCAATGCGGCACCGCACCGCCGCAGGGACGGGATCATCCATAAAGCGCGCATATAACACTTGGTGATGCGATCGACAAACTGAGCGAGCACCACAAGCAAAAACGGCGCTCCTTGCGGAGCGCCGTTCATGCCGCGTTCGCGGAAGTCTGACTTACGAAGCCGAGATGTTGACAGCCTTCGGGCCCTTGCCCATGCGGTCCGGCTCGGTGTCGAAGGTAACCTGCTGGCCTTCGCGCAACGACTGAATGCCAGAAGCCTGCAGCGCAGAGATATGGACGAAAACGTCCTTTGCGCCGCCGTCCGGCGTGATGAAACCAAAACCCTTGTCCTGGTTGAAGAATTTTACGGTGCCCTTGGTGGCCATTGGGATCGTCCTTTTCCCTTAGTCTGTGTAGTATCCGCGCCCCCGAGAGGAAGCGGACGGCTTTAGCTTTCGCCCCGATCGGTTGGGACGAAGGGTCAGTCGGAGAAGTCACGTACGGGGAAAGAACGTCTACGTAGGCGGGTAGTCCCGCGCCGCCTTCCAAACGGAAGGGATTACCACATCAGTCCAGTCACCGGCATGCAAATGCCCGAGTAAGTCAATTCGTGCCAGCATTTCGGGCAAAAAGCAAGCGGGATTATTGTGCCATGCCCGCATCGATGTCAGGAAATGCCGAAGATTCAGATACTTGACGATGGGTTAACGGATTCTTGCACGGCTGTGCCATATCGGGATTCCGTGCCGAAACGGGATGAGCGGCAGATTCGACAGCCGGGCAGGTTTTTTGTTCGGGGGCGGGGCGGCAGGCACACCGATCAGTCTCATGGTGAGGGTGAGGAGCGGAGCAATCGATCCAGTGAATTGATTGCCCGTGACAAACGCAGGGTCGCCTCGACCGCGAGGGCGGGTGGCTGGGCTGCCAGCCTACTGCGCATCCCCCAGCAACCCGCTCAGGCTCCAGGGATTATCCCCCTTCTGATTGGCGATGTCGTCGACCTTCCAGCCGCCGTGTTCGCGTACCAGGGTATAGAAGAGCGTCACCTCTTCGCCGTTTTCGAACTGCACCTCCAGCTCGGCCTTGTCATCCAGCAGGATCGGTTGGCCGATCCTCACGTCGCTCGCCGTGCCATCCTGGCCAGCGATGACGGGATCGAAGTCGATCGCGCCGACATCGCCCTCCGCCGTGTTGTCGAGATCGGTCTGGAGGAGCTTGTTCAGGTGGTCGGAGAAGAAGGCGGAATAGGGCGAGGGCGCCTCGGCGTCGCTGTTGTCGGTATCGTAGCTATAGAGCGCCTTGAGCAGCGCCTTTGGCGTCTTGTAGGTCGCTGCCGATGCAGGCAAGGCTGCGAGCGCCGAGACGGCGAGGGCGAGGATGATTGTGGGCAGGCGCATGCGGGCTCTCCTCGGATCGGCAGGAGTTATAGCCGAATTGGGTGCGGAGGTGGAGCGGCAATTTGGACCAGACGGTCAGCCCGAACTCCGTCTTCTCCACACTGGGGAGAAGAGATTCGTGGCGGCGCCTTGTTCCGAGCAGCTCTGCGTCGCAGGCAATCCAGCCGTGGCCTAGATCAATACCTCATGCGACACCGCAAACGACGGCTCGAAGACGTCCTTCACGGCAAGCGTGAAATCGTGGCTGTTGACGTTTCCGGCCGCGTCGTAGGCTTCGGCGGTAAAGGTCAGGCTGTGGGTGCTTTCGTAGTCGATCGCAGCCTTTGTCTGGATCTTGTTGCCGACCAGCTTGAAGATGCCGTCAGCATCGTCCGTCAGCCGCCATTTCACGGCGCCGCCTTCCGGATCGACCGCCGTCAGCAGGCCGACCGAGGTGCCGATCGCGATATTCTCGGAGACCGAGCTGCGCGAGAAGGCGAGATTGATCGGCGCCTTGTTGACAGGGGCTTCGTTGACGTCGAGGACGTTGATCGTGATGTCCTTCTGGACAGTGACCTTGCCGTCGGAGACGGCGACCCTAATCGTGTGCGACGTCGTCGTCTCGTAGTCCAAGGCCTTCGAGGTGACGATGCGATTGCCCTTCAGCCGGAAATGATCGTCGGCACTGTCGAGCAGCGTGTAGGTGAGGGCGTCGCCGTCGGCGTCGCGCGCACTGAGCAGGCCGACCGTGGTCCAGATCGGCGTGTCTTCGGAGACCGCAGTTTTCGAAAGCTGAATATTAGTCGGCGCTTTATTGGCGGGCGTGAAGGTTTCCGTAGCGAAATCATAGACGCCATCGGCAAAACGGGCAGATTCGACGTCGATCAACGTATCCTTGCCTTCCAGGGCGCTGGTCAGGACATGGCTGCCATTGTCGATCGCGAAGGAATAGCTGGCGAAATCGCCGGAGAAAACTGCCATGTCGAGGCCCGCGCCGCCGTCGAAAATGTCGTTGCCGCGGGTGCTCGTAAACTCGTCGTCTCCGCCGCCGGTCTTGACGTCAATGCCAGAGACATCGCCGACAATAACAGCACCGAGATTCCCCAGTTCGTCGGAAAGATCGAGGTGGGCGCCGTCCGTTAATGACAACAAGACGGCATAGTTGTCGGTGGAATTGTTCGCGAAGACGATCTTGTCGAAGCTTTCGAACTGGGCGGACGAACCGGCGATCACGTAGCCATATGTTTCAAAGATTTCAACGTTCCTGATCGCGAGGCCCGTTATAGTAGGAGCACGCAGGATATCAATCCCGGTACCGCCATCAATCGCTCCGGACAGCACGCCACCGGATGTCTGCACGACTATGGCGTCGTTACCCTCGCCCGCATCGATGTCTAAGACTTCCGGGTAAACGCCGAAAGATTCACCATCGAAGATCGAATCGTCGCCTGCTCCACCCTTGATGACATCCTGCCCGAAGCCGCCGTTGATTTGGTCGTTACCGTCACCGCCGGTCAGTGCGTCATCTCCACCATAGCCATTCAGGACGTCGTCACCGGCGCGGGCGTCGAAAATATCGTTGCCGTCGGTTCCCTCTAATTGGTCATTGCCCCCACCTGTCGTCACGTCGATACTGGGAACTGCCGCATAGATATGGACTCCACCGGTGGTTAATTTGCCGGAAAGATCGGCGTGCGCGCTGTCCGATAACGTCAAGACGATATCAGAAGAGCCATTCTGCTGGATGATCTTGTCGAAGCTTTCAAACTGCGCGGCCGATCCGGTAACACCGAGTTCCCCAGACTCGAGGATCTCGAAATTCTTGATCGTCAGACCAGTCAAAAAGCTGGCTTGCAGGGTGTCGGTGCCGTCACCACCGTCAATGATTCCGGATACGCTGACGTTCATACTGTTTGATAAACTCACGGTGTCATTGCCAACACCCGCGTCAATGTCGAAGTTCTCAGCGAAAGTCGAAAAATAAAAACCATCCTCAATCGTGTCGTCGCCTGCGCCACCACGGATGATATCATCTCCAAGGCGGCCAAAGAGCTGGTCGCTACCCTCGCCACCAAAAAGGGCGTCATTTCCATCGCCACCGTCGATCAAATCGTCTCCGGCTCCACCACTCAGAGTGTCTGCGCCGGCACGACCGGAAATGGCGTCGTTGCCGCCGCCTGTTGTGATCGTATTGGCATCGTCCGAGCCGAACACGTCCGCCGAGACCGAACCCAACTCGTCAGCAAGGTCTGCCGTGCTGGAGTCGGAGACTGACAGAGTGATCCTTGCGAGGGGACTAGTGGATTGATTCCAACGTTTGGTGCCCACGTTTGACGGCTGCGATGATCTCATCGGGGTCTGCTTTCCAGATGAATGGCTTTGGTTCGTGGTTGTGTTCTTTGACGAAGCGGTTGATGGCCGCCTGCAGGTCAACGACGGAGTGGAAAACGCCGTGCTTCAGCCGCCGGCGTGTCAGTTTTGCGAAGAAGCCTTCGACAGCATTGAGCCATGAGCACGATATCGGGACGAAGTGGAAGGTCCATCGTGGATGCCTTGCCAGCCAGGCGCGGACCTTCGGCTGTTTATGCGTCGCGTAATTGTCGAGAATGACGTGGACCGCCTTATCTTTCGGCAGCTCCGCCTCAATGGCGTTGAGGAACCGAATAAACTCCTGATGCCGGTGGCGCTGCATGTTTCGGCCGATGACCGATCCGTCGAGAACATTGAGGGCGGCAAACAGGGTGGTCGTGCCGTGGCGCTTGTAATCGTGGGTCATTGTGCCGGCGCGCCCCTTCTTGAGCGGCAAGCCCGGTTGGGTCCGGTCGAGCGCCTGGATCTGGCTTTTCTCATCGACGGACAAGACAATGGCGTGGGTCGGTGGCGAGACGTAGAGACCGACGACATCGTGAAGCTTCTCGGCAAAAGCCTTGTCATTGGAGAGTTTGAAACTGCGCCACCGATGCGGCGCCAGCCCATGCTCGTGCCAGATCTTGACGACGGAAGAGGCCGCGATCCCAACGGCATTTGCCATGGCACGCACGGTCCAGTGCGTTGCCTCCTGTCGAGGCGGTTCCAGCGTCAGCGCAACGACCTGCTCCACCACGTCGCTCTCCAGAGGCGCCATGCCCGGAGGCCTGCTCTTGTCGCGCAACAGGCCATCGACCCCCTCGGACATGAAACGCTCCTGCCAGCGCCAGACGCAAGGTTTGGACTTTCCCGTCGCCTGCATGATGGCGACCGTTCCCAGGCCGTTGCCGCTCATCAAGATGATCTTGGCCCGCCAGACATGCTTCTGCGGAGACGTTGGGGCAGCAATGATGGCTTCAAGCCGAGAACGGTCGGCGGCGGTGACGTCAAATGTGATCCCTGTGCGCATCCCCAACCGTCGCACAATCCCAAACGGTTGGGAATCTCAGGACGGAATCTTTCGTCGCGATCAATCCACTAGTGGCGGAGTAGCGGATGACGTCATACGCTTCGAATTCAGCGCCAGTCTTGGTAACAGGCCCGCCGTACACGTTCAGAATATTCAAAGTCATATTTTAACTTTCCAGAAGATGCATTGCGCTCTGCCAGAACGGGTGGTGTCTTTTCCTCCATTCCCGGTGGCGCTCATTTAAGCGGGCGCCCGACGCTTTCTGCCGGCGCGCTCAATTTTTACGAGCCATTGTGGGAGGCAGGTCTGCTTCGAGCGGTGGTGTTGCGGCTAGATCAACGCCTCATGCGACAAGCTCGAAACCGACGGCTCGAAGACGTCCTTTACTGCCACCGTGAAATCGTGGCTGGTGACGTTTCCAGCCGCGTCGTAGGCTTCAGCGGTGAAGGTCAGGCTGTGGGTGCTTTCGAAATCGATCGCAGCCTTCGTCTGGATCTTGTTGCCGACGAGCTTGAAGATGCCGTCGGCATCGTCCGTCAGCCGCCATTTCACCGTGTCGCCTTCCTGATCCTTTGCCGTGAGCAGGCCGACGGAGGTGCCGATCGCGACATTCTCGGAGATCGAGCTGCGCGAGAAGGCGAGATTGGTCGGCGCCTTGTTGACGGGGGCCTCGTTGACGTCGAGCACGTTGATCGTGATGTCCTTTTCGACCGTGACCTTGCCATCCGAAACAGCGACCTTGATCGTGTGTGACTTGGCGGTCTCGTAGTCCAGCGCCTTCGAGGTGACGATGCGGTTGCCATTGATCCGGAAGTGGTCGTTGTCTCCGTCGAGCAGCGAATAGGTCAGCGTGTCGCCATCGGCGTCCTTGGCGCTGAGCAGGCCAACCGTGGTCCAGATCGGGGTACTTTCCAACAGGGAGGTTTTCGAAAGCTGGATATTGGTGGGCGCGCTGTTGCTGCCGTCGGGCGTGAACTTTCCCTTGGCGAAATCGTAGACGCCGTTGGCAAAACGGGCGAATTCAACATCGGTCAGCGTATCCGTACCCTCCAGGGCGCTCGTCAGGATATGGCTGCCATTGTTCAAGGCGAAGGAGTAGTTGGCGAAATTGTCTGAGAAGACCGCCGTATCGATGCCCGCACCGCCCAAAAGCACGTCATTGCCGGCGCCGCCTTCGAATCTGTCATTGCCGCCGGTTCCGAAGAAATAGTCGTCGCCGCCGCCGGTCTTGACGTCGATGCCGAAGGCGGTGCCGAAAATGTCGACGTGGCGGTTGGCCAGCTCGTCGGAGAGATCGGCATGGGCGCTGTCCGTCAATGTCAGTGCGAGGACATTGTTCTCGTAGCCTGGCTTGTCGTAAATGACGATCTTGTCGAAGCTTTCGAACTGGGCAGCCGAAGCGATAACCTCGGCTCCCGCTGTTGCAAGAATTTCGACATTCTTGATCGTCAGGCCGGCAAGCCCGATATATTCCATGCCAGGACCCAAGGTCGGCTCGATGACTTGTATCGTGTCAATGCCGGCGCCGCCGTCGATCATTCCGGAAATCGTGGAAGAATGTGTCTGCAGGTTGATGGCATCGTTGCCATCGCCCGCATCAATATTGAAGGTCTCGGGGGCGGTGGAAATATTATCGCCGTCAGTGATCTTGTCGTCGCCGGTTCCACCCCGGATAATGTCATTTCCACCGCCGCCGAAGATCTGGTCGTTGCCTGCGCCGCCGGTCAACGTGTCATTGCCGGCATAGCCGTTGATCACGTCGTTGCCTGCGCCACCATCGAAAGTATCGTTGCCGGCGGTTCCCTCCAAGTGGTCGTTGCCGCCGCCCGTCGTCACGTCGATACCGGAGGCGCTGCCGGTGATGTAGGCCCCACGGCTTGCCAGTTCGTCGGAAAGATCGACATGGGCGCTGTCCGTCAACATCAGACCAAGACCAGAGTTCTGGTCGCTGGGGCTGTTCGAGAAGACGATCTTGTCGAAGCTTTCGAACTGCGCGGACGAACCGGCAACCATCGATCCCGCCGTTTCAAGGATTTCGATGTTCTTGATCGTCAGGCCCTGCAGCCAGGGGGCTCGCAGAATATCAATTCCAGAACCGCCATCGATCGTTCCGGAAAGTACATGAGTGTTGGTCTGCACGGTTATGGTATCTGCGCCGTCGCCCGCATTTATGTCGAAGGTTTCAGGGGAAGATCCGAAGAGCTTACCATCGGTGATCGTGTCGTTGCCCGTGCCGCTCCTGATGATGTCATTTCCATCATTGCCATATATGATGTCGTCGCCGGCGCCGGTGTCGATGATGTCGTTGCCGGCGGTCCCGGTGAAGTAGTCTCGCGTGCTTCCAGTCGTGACGTTGATACCGGAAGTGTTAAGGGCGCCAGAGATGAAGACCTGATCGGCTATCAGCTCTTCGGAGAGGTCGACATGGCCGCTGTCCGCCAAATGCAAGTAGAGGCCAAGTTGGGACGTAGTGGTGATCTTGTCGAAGCTTTCGAACTGCGCGGACGATCCGGTAACACCGTTTGACCCTGTTCCGAGAATCTCGAAGTTCTTGATCGTCAGGCCCGTCATATCCTCGGTCTGCAGCGTGTCGGTGCCGGCGCCGCCGTCGACCGTCCCGGATATCTGGACGAAGGGGCCCTTTTCCAAAATCACGGTGTCGTTGCCAATGCCCGCATCAATATTGAAGACTTCAGCGACGTCGGCAAAATAATCACCATCGCCAATCGTGTCATCGCCCGCGCCCCCCTTGATCACGTCATTGCCGGTCCCACCGAAGAGTCGGTCATTGCCGTCACCACCATTCAGCGTGTCTGAGCCCCCACCGCCGAATATGGTATCGTTGCCTGCGCCTGTCGTGATAACATTGGCGCTGCTCGATCCCGTCACCTCGGCGGAAACCGATCCCAGCTCATCGGCCAGGTTTGCCACCCCGGAACCCGAGACAGAGAGGGTGACAGCGGCGAGAGGAGTGGCGTTAGAGTAGCGGATAATATCGTAGGCTTCGAATTCAGCGCCCGTCTTGGTAACCGTGGCGCCATTCGTGTCCAGAATATTCAAGGCCATCTTCAAACTTTCAAAAGGATGATGTTTGCCGACACATTTCTGCGTTGGCGGCTCGCGTTGCGGCTAAATCAACGCCTCATGCGACAAGCTCGAAACCGACGGCTCGAAGACGTCTTTCACGGCAAGCGTGAAATCGTGGCTGGTGACGTTTCCGGCCGCGTCATAGGCTTCGGCGGTGAAGGTCAGGCTGTGGGTGCTTTCGTAGTCGATCGCAGCCTTGGTCTGGATCTTGTTGCCGACGAGCTTGAAGATGCCGTCGGCATCGTCCGTCAGCCGCCATTTTACCGTGCCGCCTTCCGGATCCTTTGCCGTGAGCAGGCCGACGGAGGTGCCGATCGCGACATTCTCGGAGATCGAGCTGCGCGAGAAGGCGAGATTGGTCGGCGCCTTGTTGACGGGGGCCTCGTTGACGTCGAGCACGTTGATCGTGATGTCCTTTTCGACCGTGACCGTGCCATCAGAGACAGCCACCTTGATCGTGTGCGACTTGTCCGTCTCGTAGTCCAGCGCCTTCGAGGTGACGATGCGGTCGCCCTTTATCCGGAAGTGATCGTTCGCGCCGTCGATCAGCGTATAGGTGAGCGCGTCGCCATCGGCGTCCTTGGCACTGAGCAGGCCAACCGTGGTCCAGATCGGCGTGTCCTCGGAGAGGGCGGTTTTCGAGAGCTGGATGTTGGTCGGCGCGGTGTTGTTGCTCGTGAAAGTTTCCGTGGCGAAATCGTAGACGCCATCGGCAAAGCGCGCGAATTCGACGTCTGTCAGCGTATCCGTTCCTTCCGCAGCGCTCGTCAGGATGCGATCGTCATTTTTTAATGCGAAGGCATAATTGGCGAAATTGCCTGAGAAGACCGCGGTGTCGATGCCGGTGCCGCCGGTCAATTTGTCATCGCCGGCACGGCCATTGAGGATGTCATTGCCGCCGCTGCCGTCGAATATGTCGTTACCGTCGGTGCCGAAGAACTCATCGGCGCCACCGCCGGTCTTGACGTCAATGCCGGAGACGTAGCCGGCGATGAAAGATCCGAGATCTCCCAGCTCGTCGGAGAGATCGAGGTGGGCGCTGTCCGTCAGTACCACTGCGGCGGGAAAATCGCCGAACGGATCGGTTGACCAGACGATCTTATCAAAGCTTTCGAACTGCGCGCTCGAACCGGCGACCGACCATCCTGCCGTCTCGAGGACTTCGATGTTCTTGATCGTCAGGCCCTGGAGCGAAGCGGCTTGCAGCGTATCGATCCCGGCACCGCCATCGATCGATCCGGAATTCGATGGAGCGAATGTCTCCACGGTTATGGCGTCGTCGCCGTCGCCCGCGTCGATATCAACGACCTCCGGAGTCGAGCCGAAAAGCTCACCATCGTCGATCGTATCGTTGCCCGCGCCGCCTCTGATGATGTCGTTTCCGACATCTCCCGAGAGCAGGTCATTGCCGTCACCGCCATTCAGAGTATCATTGCCATTTTCGCCCGAGAGCAGGTCATTGCCGTCACCGCCATTCAGAGTATCATTGCCATTTCCGCCCCCGAGCAGGTCACTGCCGTCACCGCCATTCAGAGTGTCATTGCCATCTCCGCCCACGATCTGATCGTCTCCGGCGCCGCCGTTGAGTGTGTCTGCGCCGTCGCCGCCTGCGATTCTATCGTCTCCTGCGCCTGTTGTGATGATCGAATCGCCTCCGCCGAAGTCTGTCACATTTGCAGAAACCGAGCCTAGTTCGTCGGAAAGGTCTACCGTCCCGGAGTCTGAGATGAACAGAACGACCGGGGAGAGAGGATTGGCTGCCGAGTGGCGGATGAGGTCGTAGGATTCGTACTCGGCGCCGGTTTGCATAGCTATGCCACCGCCCACATTGAGGATATTCAAAGGCACATTCGGCGCGCTATTGCCGACTCTGAACGTTGCCGTGGCGAAATCATAGAAACCATCGGCAAAGCGTGCGAATTCGACGTCTGTCAGAGTATCCGTCCCTTCCTCTGCGCTTGTCACGATGTGAGTGCCATTGTCGAGCGCAAAGGAATAATTGGCGAAATTGCCTGCGAACAGCGCGGAGTCGATGCCGTTGCCACCGTTGATGGCGTCGTTGCCGGCGCCGCCGGTCAATTGGTCATCGCCGACATTGCCGTTGAGGATGTCGTTGCCACCACTGCCGTTGAAAATGTCGTTGCCGTCGGTACCAAAAAACTCGTCGTCGCCGCCGCCGGTCTTGACGTCAATGCCGGAGGCATAGCCGTGGATGAAAGATCCGCGATCTCCCAACTCGTCGGAAAGATCGAGGTGGGCACTGTCCGTCAGTGCCAATGAGGGATTAAAATTGTGGAAAGAATCGGTCGACCAGACGATCTTGTCAAAGCTTTCGAGCTGCGTGCTTGAACCGGCAACCCAAACGCCCGCCGTTTCAAGGATTTCGATGTTCTTTATCATCAGACCCTGCAGCGACGGCGCACGCAGCGTATCGATCCCGGCGCCGCCATCGATCGTTCCGGACAGTGAAACGAATGTATCCACGGTTATGGCATCGTCGCCGTCGCCCGCATCGATGTTATAGACCGCAGGGGTAAAGCTGAAGCGGTCATCATCGGAGATCGTATCGTTGCCTGCGCCGCCTCTGATGACGTCATTTCCGACGTCGCCCCAAAGCATGTCATTGCCGTCCCCGCCATTCAGCGTGTCTGCGCCGTCGCCACCTGAGATGGTGTCGTTGCCTGCGCCCGTTGTGATCGTGTCATCGCCGCTCGAGCCGGTCACGTTCGCGGAAACCGAGCCCAGTTCGTCGGCCAGATCTGCCGCGCTGGAATCGGACACGACGAGAGTGACGGGCGCGGAAGGATTTGCGGCGGAGTCCCGGATGACGTCGTACGCTTCGAGCTCGGCGCCGGTCTTGGTAACGGTGGCGCCATTGGTGTCCAGAATATTCACGGCCATATATATCTTTCCCCAAAAGATGCTTTGTACTCGGCAATATGAGACATCCCCGAAACAACTGTTTTATTGCTCGGCGGACGACAACCCCTCGGGGATCTCTATGCCAATCCCCGATTAAGTTTTCAATGCAAAATTGTGTCTTTTCATTGCTTTTTTAATGAAAAACTAAGGATGAAATACTGGGGAAACGAATTTTAATTTGAGAACTCAAGGTCATACTTTGGTTTCGTAAATAGTATTATCTTTCATTTTCGGGTTGGATTCTCTCGCAAAAATTGTGCTTTCAGCGGGTTCGTCGGTAGTGCTGCGCCGCGCGACCATTCGCGTCACTATCGCAGGTTGGTGTTGGCTTCGACTTGTTCAGACTTCCCGCGCGGGAGAACTACACGAGCTTGATGAGTCCTGCCTTCGTTGGCCTGAATCCGCAGGCGCGATAGAAGCCGGTCAGGTGCGGTTCGAAATCGACATGCAGCCACTCTGCACCCCGCTCCCGCGCAACCCGCGTCGCTTCCCTGACCAGCCGCGTCGCGATCCCCTGCCGCCGCATGTCGGGATGGACCGAGGTATCGAGGATGAAGGCATGAATGCCGCCATCCCATGCGACGTTGACGAAGCCGATAAGCTGGTTGTCGTGGTAGGCGCCGATATGGGCGAGGCTGCGGGAGAGGATCGGGGAGAAGTCGCGCGGGGCGGGGGTGCCCCAGGCGGCGGACCAGAGGGCGTTGAATTCGCCAGTGGAGGGGAAGGGGTCGATGCGGAGGTCTGGCATGGGTGGCGGGCTCGTTCGGGATTTAGGCGAAAGCGCGTTTGTTCTTATGCAGCACGCTCTCTCGCCGCCTGCAAGGCGGTGGCTCTCCATTCCGGCTCGCCGTGCCTGCCGGCGCCGTACCGAGAACCGTGGAACGCTCCTGATCTCCCGCCGCAATCGGAGCGTGGGCGGAATTGGATCGGGATGCTGCTAGTTAGGTGGTTGAGGTTGAGCTCTGATCTGGCGAGGCTTGAGTGGTACACTCGAGAGACCGAGGCTTTTCCTGCGGCAGGATCAAAAAATGCGAAAACCCGTATTCTTTATGCAAAAAATATCTAGCCATGGGACGTCCAATCCTATTGTTGCTCGACTTGGACTTCAGAGTATAGAGTTGCTCAAATGGGTGGATATTAGTGATAGAGAAAGAGATTCTGCCTCATCTCTAATATTTGAGCTGCATAAAAAACTATTGCGCTGTTATGATTGTCTAGAGAGATTGAAAGAAAATGATCGAGCCGCAATCGACGGAACAAAGAATAGCTTTGGGAACGGAGCGATGGCTATTCCTTTTCTGATAAATTTGCAGGACGAGGTGGAAAATTTTCTAACCGTGGCGAAGCAGTATCTTCGAGATATCGTTGCGCCGATCAACAAACTTTATCGAGCAAATCTAAATGAAAATTCGTCTATTTTTTGGGACAAAGGAGGTTTGGCTAGCAAAGCCGCAGCGTGGGCAGAACGCAATTATGGCTTTGAGCATCGCCTTACGCAGATGTTTCTGACCGATGCGACATGGATTGCAGAGCTAGTTAAACGTCGAAATGCTATGGAGCATCCTGGCGGCAAATCCGGTTCCCTAATACTTCAAAATTATCGAGTTGTCGGGCCGACTATTGCTTCACCGGGCTGGAGACGAGACGTCAACGGACAGCAAGGGCAGTCTTCGTTGATTTTGCCTGACTTAGAGCTAGCGCTAACTCGCCTGCTCGAATTCGGGGAGGAGATTGTTGCGCAATGCGTACTAACCCGACCTATCCATGAGCATTTCACGATATACGAAACGCCACCTGAAAGGCGCAGTCCAGGGAATCCCGCGCGATTTAATGTTGGGCCGGACGCATTTTTGCTAAAAAGTCTCGCAGAGGCTGAAAGCGCCAAGGAAAAGCCAAAGGAAATATAGCGGCCCGTATAGCCAAAAAGATCGCTTGCGGAGCTGGACAGGGATGTTGCTTATCAATGGCAGGTGGGTCGAATGGTGGTAAGGGTGTGGCGTCACGAGCCACTTTCGCGTGGGTCAGTCAGCGACACGGACTATCCCGTGTGCTTTCCCATACTTGTCACAGGGATCAGCGCCGGCGCTGGCACGAACGAGACGTGGTTCTCTCGGCAGCACCATTCCAGGAGATCAGTTCTACTCCTTGAGACTCACCGCCCCGGCCGCCCGGTCTTCCCCTTCGTCCGGCTCTTGCGCTTCTGCTCGCCCGGGTCCTCATAGCTCCCAACCCCCGTGTTCCCACGCACAACCGGCCGCACGTCATCCGGCTGTCCCTCCAGCAACGGTGAAAACCGCTTCGTGCTTTTGGCGGCATCCGGCTTTTCCGGTAGTGCGCCGGTGACCGGCTTTTCGGTTCGGCCGACCGTCATTTCATCGAGGTCGTTCTTGCGGAAGAGGGTCTTCTTTGTGGGCTCGGCGATGTCGCGGCCCATCTCATCCAGAGCGGGTTTGCGGAAGAGGGGAGTGGTGGTGTCGGTGCCCGGGCCCATGTCGTCGAGGCTGGGTCTTGAGAAGTAGGAGGGGGTGGCCCCCTCATCCGTCCTGCCGGGCACCTTCTCGCCAGCTGGGAGAAGGGATTCCCGGGTGGCTTTGGCGTTCCGTCTGACGCCTTCCATCGCCTTCGACTCCTCGCGCGCCATCGGATCGTCCATGACGGCAAGCTCTGCGGCCTTGAGGCGTTTGATTTCGTCGCGGAGGCGGGCGGCTTTTTCGAAGTCGAGGTCGGCGGCGGCGTCGCGCATGCTCTTTTCGAGCGCGTTGAGATGGGTCTGGAGGTTGTTGCCGACGAGGTTGCCGCCATCGGCGAAGCCCTTGCCCGAGGCGCCCGAGATATCGGCGCGGACGTGGTCGCGTTCGTAGACGGAGTCGAGGATGTCGTTGATCCTGGCCTTGACCGATTCCGGCGTGATGCCGTGTTCCAGGTTATAGGCCATCTGCTTTTCGCGGCGGCGGCCGGTTTCCTCCATCGCCCGCTTCATCGAGCCGGTGACTTGGTCGGCATAGAGGATGACCTTGCCGTCGACGTTACGCGCGGCGCGGCCGATTGTCTGGATCAGCGAGGTCTCCGAGCGCAGGAAACCTTCCTTGTCGGCGTCGAGGATGGCGACGAAGCCGCATTCGGGAATGTCGAGGCCTTCGCGCAGAAGGTTGATGCCGACGAGCACGTCGAAGGCGCCGAGCCGGAGATCGCGGAGGATCTCGATACGCTCCAGCGTGTCGATGTCGGAGTGCATGTAGCGGACGCGCACGCCCTGCTCATGCAGATATTCGGTCAGGTCCTCGGCCATGCGCTTGGTCAGCACGGTGCAGAGGGTGCGGTAGCCCTTGGCCGCGGTTTCGCGGATCTCGCCGAGCACGTCGTCCACCTGGCTGCGGGCGGAGCGGACCTCGACCGGCGGGTCGATCAGGCCGGTCGGGCGGATCACCTGTTCGGCGAAGACGCCGCCGGATTGTTCCATCTCCCAACCGCCGGGGGTGGCCGAGACGGCGATGGTGTCGGGGCGCATGGCGTCCCATTCCTCGAAGCGCAGCGGCCGGTTATCCATGCAGGAGGGCAGGCGGAAACCATATTCGGCCAGCGTCGCCTTACGCCTGAAGTCGCCCCGGTACATGCCGCCGATCTGCGGCACGGTGACGTGGCTTTCGTCGATGAAGACGAGGGCGTTGTCGGGGATATATTCGAACAAAGTCGGCGGCGGATCGCCGGGGTCGCGGCCGGTGAGGTAACGCGAATAGTTCTCGATGCCCTGGCAGGAGCCGGTGGCCTCGAGCATTTCGATATCGTAGCGGGTGCGCTGCTCGAGGCGCTGGGCCTCCAGCAGGCGGCCGGCCTTTTCCAGTTCGGCGAGGCGCAGCCTGAGTTCTTCCTTGATCGACTTGATGGCGCCGTTCAGCGTCGGGCGCGGGGTGACATAGTGCGAATTGGCGTAGATCTTCACCGATTTCAGGTCGCCGACCTTCTGGCCGGTGAGCGGATCGAATTCGGTGATGGCGTCGATCTCGTCGCCGAACATCGAGATGCGCCAGGCGGCATCTTCCAAGTGGGCGGGGAAAAGCTCGATCGTGTCGCCGCGCACGCGGAAGGAACCGCGCGTGAAATCCATGTCGCGGCGCTTGTATTGCTGGGCGACGAGGTCGGCCAGCAACTGGCGCTGGTCCAGCCGGTCGCCCACCGACATCTGGAAGGTCATCGCCGTATAGGTCTCGACCGAGCCGATACCGTAGATGCAGGAGACCGAGGCGACGATGATGCAATCGTCGCGTTCGAGCAGCGAGCGCGTTGCCGAGTGGCGCATGCGGTCGATTTGCTCGTTGATCGAGCTTTCCTTCTCGATATAGGTGTCGGAGCGCGGCACATAGGCTTCCGGCTGGTAATAATCATAGTAGGAAACGAAATACTCCACCGCATTGTCGGGGAAGAAGTTCTTGAATTCGGAATAGAGCTGGGCGGCCAGCGTCTTGTTCGGCGCCAGGATGACGGCCGGGCGCTGCGTTGCTTCGATCACCTTGGCCATGGTGAAGGTCTTGCCGGAGCCGGTGACGCCGAGCAGCACCTGGCTGCGGTCGCCATTCTCTAGCCCCTCGACGAGATCGCGGATGGCGGTGGGCTGGTCGCCAGCCGGCTCGTAATCCGACTGCATGCGAATGGCGATGCCGCCTTCGGATTTGTCCGGCCGGGCAGGGCGGTGCGGCGTCCAGATCTTGCCGTTCTTGTGAAGCGGATTGCCGCTCTCGATCAGCGCCGACAGCGCCTCGACGGTCGCGGTGACGGCGGTGCCGGCCTGCAGCGACGAAGCCTCCTCCAGTGTGGTATCCATGCCGGAAACGGGATTGAGGCCAGCCGCTGCACGCGTCTTCGGATCGGTCGAGCCGCCCATCGAGGTGCCGCGGGCCGATTTCGAGGCGCTGACGCCGCCGTCGCTGGTTTTCGTCCTGGCGGCGATTTCCACCTTCTTGCGGTGCTTGCCGGCCTTGGAGGCGATCTGGCGCTGGGTCTCGACGCCCGAGGTTTCGGCATCGGCCTCAAGCTGCTTCACCCAGTCGGCGACTGAGCCGGACAACGGCGCGCCCTCGAAGGACGATTGAGGGGCTTCCTCGAAACCGTCAGGGGTGGGGGATTTTTTCGGAGATCTGGCCATGGCGGGAATATGGAGAGAGTCAGCGCGAAAGTGAAGAGGGAAAGAGTACAAAAGGGAAACGAATGAATCGTTCGGATTTTTGAATAGTCTCCCGGTCGCGTGATACTAAAAGACCCCTCCCCAAACCCATCAAGCCGAACGCTGGTCCGCCGGCCCCTCCAGTCGCGCGAGGTTCAACGCACTGTTGATCAACCCGACATGGCTGAAGGCCTGCGGGAAGTTGCCGAGCATGCGGCGGGCGGCGGGATCATATTCTTCCGCCAGAAGCCCGACATCGTTGCAGATAGAAAGCAGCCGCTCGAACAGGCGCAGCGCATCGTCGCGGCGGCCGATCATGCCGAGGGCGTCGACGAGCCAGAAGCTGCAGGCGAGGAACGCGCCTTCGCCTGGCGGCAGGCCGTCGTCCACCTCCTGCGTCTCGTAGCGCAGCAGCAGACCATCGCGCAGCAGCTTGCGCTCGATCGCCTCGACTGTCGCGACATAGCGCGGATCATCAGGCGGGATGAAGCCGACCATGCCGAGATGCAGCAGGCTGGCATCAAGCGCCTTGGAGCCGTAGGCCTGCACGAAACAGCCGAGTTCGGGATCGAAAGCCTTCTCGCAAACCTCGGCATGGATGTGATCTGCGAGCGTGCGCCAACGTGCGGCGGCCTCGGGCTCGCCGTCCGCCTCGGCAATCTGGACGGCGCGGTCGAAGGCCACCCAGGCCATGACCTTCGAATAGGTGAAATGCTGGCGCTGGCCGCGCACCTCCCATATGCCTTCATCGGGCTCCATCCAGATTTTTTCGAGAAAGGGCAGAATGGCAGCCGCCAGTTCGCGTCCGCGGTGATGCGGCGGAAGCCCGCCCTTGCGGGCCTGCAGCAGGGCGTCGGCCACCTCGCCATAGACATCGAGCTGCACCTGTTCGGCAGCGGCATTGCCGATGCGTACGGGTGTCGAGCCCTCGTAGCCACTCAGCCAGGGAACCTGCCATTCCAGCAGATTGCGCTCACCGGCGACGCCATACATGATCTGCATCTGCGCCGGGGCGCCGGCGACCGCGCGCAGCAGCCAGTTGCGCCAGGCACTGGCTTCCTCGTAATAGCCGAGTTTCATCAGCGCGAGCAGGGTCAGCGTCGCGTCCCGCAGCCAGCAATAGCGGTAGTCCCAGTTGCGCGGCCCGCCGATCTTTTCCGGCAGGGAGGTTGTCGCCGCGGCGACGATGCCGCCCGTCGGCATGTAGGTCAGTGCCTTGAGCGTGATGAGCGAGCGTTTGACCTGTTCCGTCCACCGGCCCACTTTCGGGCATTTCGCGGCAAAGGATTGCCAGAATTCCTCCGTGTCCGGCAGCGCATATTCCACCTGCCGCTGAGCCGGCTGCGGCATATGCGAGGGGGACCAGGTCAGGGTGAAGATCTGGCTCTCGCCAGCGGCAACCTGGAAGGAGCCGACCGTGCTCAGGCCGCGGCCTTCGAGCGGGACGGCGCAATTCAGGGTCAGCCTGTCAGGGCCGGCAATGGCGGTGATGCCGCCATCCTCGCCATGCGTGACCCAGGGAACGGTTCGGCCGTAATCGAAGCGAAGGTTGAGCTCCATATCGAAGGCGACAGTGCCGCTCTTGCCCTCGACGATGCGCATCAGATCGCTCGTGCCATCGCGAAGCGGCATGAAGTCGATGAGAACGGCGGTGCCGGTCTCGGTCTGAAACTCGGTTTCGAGAATGAGCGTGTCGTTGCGGTAGCGGCGCGTGACGCGGACATTTTCACCTGACGGTGACAGCGACCAGAAGCCGTTATCCTCGGCGCCGAGCAGGGCGGCAAAACAGGCGGGGGAATCGAAGCGCGGAAAACAGAGCCAGTCGATCGAGCCGTTCTTCGAGACGAGTGCGGCGGTTTCGCAATCGCCGATGAGCGCGTAGTCCTCAATGGGTACCGACACCGGAGCCTCCTTTGCATAGCAGTCGGGCTTTTAGGTAGAGGCCGTGCGCGGAGGTCAAGCGCGGAAACTAACGGGACGGTAGGCGTGCCGGCTATGATGCAAACTCCGGATATCAATGGGGCATCGCCAGCAATGCCAAGCCGAAATGGAAAGTGTCGATAAATAAAAGTCTGTGGTTGAAGGCTCTGCCGCCTCCCGCAGTGCGCGCGCCGATGTTACAGCTGCTGCGGGAATTGGGGACCATTCATGAACAAGATCATTATTGCATTTGCGGCCGCCGCGGCAGTGGCCAGCTGCGCCAAGCGTCCTGACGCCATCGTCCAGGTCGATATTCCGATGGCGGCCTATACGAACCTCAGTTGCGCGGCGCTCGCAGTGGAACATAAGAAAGAGAAGGCCAAGCTCGACGACCTGTCCAAGCAGCAGATCAGCGCAGCGAACGGCGATGCTTTCGGTGTCTTCCTCGTCGGCGTCCCCATCGGCAGCGTCGCCGGAGGAGACAAGGAAGGGGAAATTGCCGCGTCCAAAGGCAAGGTTTCGGCCATGCAGTCGGCTGGAATGAGCAAGGGCTGCAAGCTGCCCAGCTGACAGCCGGGGCGGCAACCATCGAGATCGGCCCGGCCAAAAGTGAGGCATTGGCCGGCGTTCCCGCTTTCAATATCCATTCGCCGCCCGTCGTTTCTTCACCCAAAGACCGACGACATTCGTGAAATGACGCGCGGCGATCGTCCGCACCCTCGTATCGGAACCGAAATCGGCCTTCCGCAGTTAGTTTCCTGTCACTTCAGCTTCAGGTGCTACTGCCATTAGCGACCATTCCGCCTTCTGGAAAAAAACGATCTCGATCGACCTTGATACCGGCGAGCGGCTGGTTCTGCGCTCACCGCAGGATGCGCTTTATGCACTCGTCTCCGACTGGCCGGTCAATGGCGGCGTCCACCAGCAAAGGGCGATCGATTTCTGCCGCGCCTGGCTTGCCGGACGCATGCCGGCCGAGACGGTGCGGCAAGCTTTCATCCTGGCCGCGCTGGAAGCCGGCGTTACGATCAATGATGATGAAGACGGTGCCGAAGCCTCCGCTTTGAACCCTGTGGTATAGCTGGAGCGACGCTGCTATATCCACGCGCCACGCGGCCGGCATCCGCAGCGTCAACAATGTGCCTTTCATGTATTGCAAATATTATTCCCGCTGTGTTTGTAGGAAATACGCAGCGTTACCGCGCTCCGATTCTTTGGAGATCAACTGAATGAGAATAAAAGTCCTTGTTTGCGCTGCCCTGCTGATGCTGGCCGGCTGCAACGCCCCCGTGTCGCAATCCGTTGCGGATTCACAGCGTCCTCCCTCGAGTGACGTCCGGCAGAATTTCATCAACATCGTGTTCAAGAGAAGCTACAGGCACGAAGCAGGAGAAGTCGTATGGGCCCGCATTTCCAGCGTGGTGGTGCTTGAACCTGAGAAAAAGATCTATGCTTACTGCGTGCGTTTGGTGGCCAAGCGCGGCTGGGGAGACTGGGCCTACCTCGGTGTCTCCTTCACAGATGGCAAAATATTAGGCGCGACGGTGAATGACGATCGCTGCCGCGACAAGCGGCTGCGCTACTACCCGTTTCCTGAGTTGACCGGCATGAAGACCTGACGCAGGGCGACGGCGTCGTTGGGGTGCGGCATCCTCCAGCCTTCCTCATGCTGAGGTGCGTAGCCCGCAGGGCGGAGCCGCGATGCACAGGGTGCGACATTGCTGCTTGCAGCCATCGCCTTCGGGAAACCCGGTCCATCAACTTTGATAGAGGGAGATCCAACTGAATGAAAATCAAATTCCTTGTTTGCGCTGTACCGCTGGCACTGTCTGGCTGCCAGACTCCGGCGCCGCAGTCCGTTGTAGATTCCCAGCGGCCGCCTTCCAGCGCGGTTCGACGCGAATACGTCGACGCTCTGCGGGGAACCATTAAACCGGGGAACTTCGTGAAGGCCGAGATTTCCAGCGTGGTTCTGCTTAATCCGGAAAAGCAGATATATGCTTATTGCACGCGCACGACGGAACGTGCCTACCCAAGCTGGTCTTATATCGGCCTGGGCTTGCAACACAACATGATACTGTACCTGAAAAAGAACGACTATCGCTGCCACGACGAACGGCTGCGTTACTATGATTTTCCCGAATTGCGGAACATGAAGTACTGAGGCAGAGGCGGGGTCTTCGCCAGCCTCGCCGGTTCCCTTTCGGACGCCATCAGAGATAAGCGATGTTTGTTTCCGGAGAATTAACTTGCTTGTAATCCGATGTGTTTGGCAATCACAGCGTGAGAAATCGCGGCTGCCATGTTGAGGATGGGGCGATGGTCAAGGTTTTGCCAGCACCTGTGCCCGCACCGGCTGCTCGATGCCCTTCAACGTAAGGACGCGTGTCTCTGAGCCGCCTGTAAGACCGGGTGCCTTCGCGGCCGTTTCGGCCGAGATCAGGATCTCGCCGGCGGCGGCCTGGGATTCCAGCCTTGCGGCCTGGTTGACGACGCCGCCGATCGCCGTGAAATCGCTGCGGAAGCTTGAAAATTCGCCGATCTGGACCTCGCCGGAATGGATGCCGACGCCGACGCCGAGAGTGCGGCCGGGCAATGCCTCGAGCACCAGACCGCTCAGCGCGGCGGCACAGTTTCGCTGGATCTCCTGCGCGGCCAAGATCGCGGCGTCGGCGTGATCCTTTCTGACGATCGGAAAATTGAAAATCGCCATCAGGCCGTCGCCCATCTGCTTGTTGACGATGCCATCATGCGCCCAGATCGCCTGCGCGCAGCGATCCTGAAACAGGCTGACAATCTCGCTCAGTTGCACCGCCTCGATGCGCTCCGAGAGATCCGTGAAACCCCTGATATCGGCAAACAGGATGGTGGCGCCGACAGTGATCTGGCGCTGCTTCTTGACATATTGGAAGGAGCGCTCGCAGATCGTGCAGATATCGGGGTTCATCTTGCTGCGGGTGATGCCGAAGGCGCGGAAGGGCAAGGCGAGCGGGCCGCCGATTGGAATCGGCATATGCATCTGATCCCAGCAGCCGCGACAGATCCTGGCGCTGCCGTGCCTGGTTGGCTCCGTGGAAGAGGCTGTCGTCATATCTCCAAGTCCATCGCCTAAGAGCCAAAAAACAAGCTTCCGACACTCTCCTGCTTTTGGCAACTCTCCCAATCATCGAAGACAACGATGGCTTGAAGTATTTCGTCCGGCGCCATCCTGATCAGGCACATCACCGCCAAATTGAATATCGTGCGGCCCTGGCGATAGCATCACGACGGAACCTACTGTAGGATATTGTTAACAATACATTCGCTCTCCAGGAAAGACCGGGGATGGAGCGCCGTCTTGCAGCAATCCTGATCGCTGATGTCGTCGGTTACAGTCGATTGAGCCAGATCGACGAAGAGGGCACCCGTGCGCGTTTTCAGGCGGACCAGAACGATGTCTTCGAGCCGGCGATTGCGCGTCACCATGGCCGGCTGGTCAAAACCATGGGCGATGGTCTGCTGGTCGAATTTCAGAGTGTCGTCGATGCCTTGCGCTGCGCGGTGGAGGTTCAGCAACTGAAAGCCACGCAGAGTGCCGCGGCGCTGCCTGAGCATCGGCTCGAGTTCCGGATCGGCATTAATCTCGGCGATATCATCGTCGAGGGCGAAGACATCCAGGGCGACGGCGTTAATATCGCCGATCGAATACAGGCGCTGGCCGAACCGGGCGGCATCGCCATATCAGGCACGACATACGACCAGGTGAAATCGAAAATCCCGGTCGGTTTCGCTTCGCTCGGCGAGCAACGGCTGAAGAGCATCACCGAACCGGTCCGGGTCTATCGCGTCCTGCTTGACCCCACCGCTGCCGGCAAAACCCTCCCAAGCCGGAGGCGCCCGCCGAGACGCCGGCTCTTGGCAGGCATCGCAGCGGCCGTTGTCCTTGCTCTTGCGGGCGCTGCACTCTGGTGGCAGCCGTGGATGGCGGCAAAACCGCCGGGGCCTGGTGAACGTTTCGCCTATCCGCTGCCGGACAGGCCCTCGGTCGCGGTTCTGCCTTTCATCAATGTCAGCGGCGACACCGAGCACGACCATCTCGCAGAGGGTCTGACGGACGACCTGATCACCGAGCTGTCCAAAGTGTCAGGTCTCTTCGTCATCGCCCGTCATTCGGTCTTCGCCATCCAGGACTCCGTCGGCAAGATTCAGGATGTGGCTGCCGAACTCGGCGTTCAGTACGTGCTCGAAGGGACATTGCAGCGGGCCGGGCCGCGGCTGCGGATCAATGTCAAACTGATCGACGCGGTCACCGGCCTGTCGCTCTGGGCCGAGCGCTACGATCGCCAGTATGCCGACCTATTTGCCGTTCAGGACGATGTGATCGGCAAGATCATCTCGGCTCTGTCGGTCAAGCTCAGCGCGCGCGAGCGCGATCAACTGGCCCGGATCCCGACCGAAAATCTCGAAGCCTACGATTATTACATGCGGGCCGAGCAGGAGGGCTTCATCTTCAGGGATGTCGACACCTATCGCCGGACCCTGTCTTTCTACCAGAAGGCGATCGACCTCGATCCGGGCTTTGCCAATGCCCATGCGGGAATCGCCCGCGTCGCCGTCGATGTCTGGCGCAACGACTATAATTATCTCTGGTCGGCTGCCGTCGCCCGCAAGATTGCCTATGACGCCGCCGGGCAGGCCCTCAAGCTTGATCCCAACAATGCCAGGGCGCACACGGTGCTTGCCCTGCTGCAATGGGTGGATGGACGCGAGACGGAGGCCAAAAATTCCGCCAACATGGCGGTTGCGATGGAGCCGAACGATGCGGAGGCCGCCGCCAACCTCGCTCTCATCCTGGTCCACACCGGAAGCAGCGGGCAGGCGGTTGCTGAGATGGAAAAGGCTTTGCGGCTCGACCCTTCGCCGGCGTCGAGCTTTCAACTGCTGGCAGGGATCGTTTTTTATACCGCGGGCGATGATCAGCGCGCGATCTCGCTGATAGAGCCGACGCTCGACAGCCTGCCGAAGGTCGAGCCGGCACGCGAATACCTGGCGGCCGCCTATGCCGACCAGGGCAATGAAACCAAGGCTGCAGCGGAGACGGCAAAGCTGCTGGAGCTCTTCCCGGAAAGCAATCTCACCTATTACGGCTATCTCTATGATTACTGGCGGGACGGCGATCTGCAGCGCCATCTGGCTGGATTGCGAAAGGCCGGCATTCCCGAATGGCCCTTCGGTTTTACAGGCAATCAAGCCGACAGGCTCGGCGAGGCAGAGCTGCGCAGTCTTGTCGATGGCAAGAGCTGGACCGGCAAGCACAAGAACGGCACGGATTTCACCCAATATTTCGACAAGGCTGGAAACACTGCCTATCGCAGCGCGAATACCAACATCACCGGTATCGTCGAGGTGCGGGGCGACAGTCTCTGCGAAAAATTCGACGGCTATTTCCTCGACCGGATTGTGTGCGGATATGTTTACCGCAACACGTCAGGCGAACAGCGCGACAGGCCATACGTCCATGTCACGCCGCGCGCCTTGACGTTTTTTTCACCCACACCCTGACGGGTCGGGCGTTGCTGCGTCATTTCGTATCCGGTTGCTGCCAGACGGTGTGCATCTTCTCCGAGATCAGCGTCTGCTGAACTTCGGACCAATGTTTCTTCGAGTCGGTCACCTTGGTCGGATTTTTCTCCATGCCTTCGGCCGCGCCGGGGTCATAGCTCAGGTACAGTTTGCCATCGATGATCCGCCAAGCTTTCGGATCGATATTGGTGGTCACCGTCCCGAACGACACGCCGTCGGCGCAATAGCCGCCATATTGCGGCGCATATCTGGATGGGTCGCCCTTGAAGAGATCGCGATTTCTCGCACTGGCGAAATACCAGGTCGCGCCAAGCCAGTGGTGGGAATAGGTCTCAGATCCTTCGACGGCTTGGTTTTCAGTAAAATAGGCGACCGGGTCATAACCCTTGATCGCGACATCGCCGAAATAGCCGGTATTGACGAGTTCCTCGGCCCCCGCAGGCTGAAGGAAGGAAAGCAGCATAACCGCAGCGCCAACAGCCACGCCCATTCGCTTTCCGGATCTTTGCGCATGGCCGCATTTTTGCACATGATAAGACATAACAAGCTCCGTTCCCGGACCCGGTCTGTTACTCCAGCGAAATGCTATTGCCGTTTGGTACATTCCTTGTAGAGCGGTTCGCCCACAAGCTCGGCTTTCTGGCAAACGGCACCGGCTTCCATGAGTAATTTGGCCGTATCCCAATGCGCCCGCCACCCGGCTTGAGTGAGAGGCGTGTACCCGTTTCTTTCCGTCGCTTCGACATCCGCATTCTTAGTCAACAGAAAAGCGACCACGTCAGTGCGGCCCTCTTCGGCGGCGCCGTGCAGCGGCGACATCTGATAGAAATTCTTCCTGTCGTTGACATCAGCTCCCTCGGTGACAAGCCGTTTCACCACCTCCAGATTTCCTGCATAGGCTGCCGCATGCAGCGCCGTCAGCCCGCCCTTGTTGCGAATTTCGATGTCGGCGCCGCGATCCAGCAAAAGAACGACGACATCGGCATGGCCGGCCAATGACGCGATAATCAGCGCCGGCTCGCCCGCCTCATCAAGCTCCGACAGATCGGAGCCCTGGTCCAGCAACTGTGTGACGCGGGCGATATCGCCATCCTTGGCCGCTTCGTGCAAAGGACCAGCCCACGATGGGATGACGCCAATGACAAACGCAGCAACAGTCGCGATAAAAACATTCACGGGCACGATCTCGGTTTGATCAGGGTTCGTATGCGCCGTTTTGTCGCGTTCTAGCACGTGTGCAATTCGCAAACAAGATTACGCTAATGGACGCGCTCCCCGCCAGTACCACTCATCCACCACGGCTGCGACCGGCGGTTCCTGGGAATACGGTCACACTTGTTACTCCCTCTGTTCGATTTCCGGTGCGAAACTATCTCAGACCAATGCGCGATGAGCCGGGCTTCCAAGCCCGGGAAATCGCCCTAATGAGGAGATGAAAGCCATGACTGCTTCAGCCGAGAATGGAAAAAGCGGACAAGCCATGCGCAAACCACCGGTCGTGTCGCCGCAGGCCTGGGAGGCGGCCCGCGAGCAGTTGCTCGTGAAGGAAAAGGCTGAGACCCGCGCCCGCGACGCGCTCGCCGCCGAGCGCCGGCGCATGCCGTGGATGGCTGTTGAAAAGGCCTATGCGTTCGAGGGTCCCCAGGGCAAAGTCAGCCTGCTCGACCTGTTCGAAGGTAGACGCCAACTCGTCCTCTACCGCGCCTTTTACGAGCCCGGCGTGTTCGGCTGGCCCGAGCATGCCTGCCGCGGCTGCTCGATGGTGGCCGATCAGGTCGCTCACGTCGCCCATCTTAACGCGCGCGACACGACGCTGGTCTTTGCCTCGCGCGCGCCGCAGGCCGATATTGCACGGCTGAAGGCGCGGATGGGCTGGACGATGCCGTGGGTGACGATCACCGACAGCTTCGACAAGGACTTCGGCGTCGACGAGTGGCACGGCACCAACGTGTTCTACCGCGACGGCGAGCGCATCTTCCGCACCTATTTCATCAACAACCGCGGCGACGAGCAGATGGGCGGCACCTGGAACTACCTCGACATCACACCGCTCGGCCGCCAGGAAGTTTGGGAGGATTCGCCCGCGGGCTATCCCCAGACCCCGACCTACAAGTGGTGGAACTGGCACGACAGCTATATGTCGGATGCCGAGCCCGACAAGAAATGGGTCGAGGTGTCAGATGCCGGCGAGGCGGCGTTTCGGGCCGAAAGCACCAAAGGCAAACCGTAGGGTCGGTCCCGGCCGTATCCTCCGCCCGTGGGATCAGGAGGATGCGGCGGTCGGCCAGAAAGTCTGGCGAACCGCAAATCTCCTTCCAAGGCGGCGCCGGTCGTCGACGATCGAGCCAACGATTGACGACTGTGCGACAGGGGCACCGTCTGAGAACGCGCTTGCGCCACGCAGTCGCCCCTTGCACCTTCTGCGCGCAAAATTTCACCGACATATCTCCTTACTGTCACGGAACCATGCTAGATTTTCTCCGATATTGAGGGGAGGCGGGCATGGATACGGATTTTCGTGTGACCGGCAGGAATGCGGCGGCGCTTTTTGCGCTGACCATCCATCGCGGCGACGGCATGGTGTTGCTCGGCATGGACTGGAAGAACGGCCGGCCGCCGGTCGATTTCGTCGGCTTCGCCATCCAGTATCGCGAGCCGGGCACGGACTTCTTCAAGGCCGTTCACAACCGCATCGGTTTTCCCGGCCAGCCGGTTCCCGAGGACGGCATTCGCACCACCGAGGCGCCGATCCAAAAATTCCGCTGGGTGCACTTTCCCTTCAATGCCGATCTGGCCGGCAAGTTCACTTATCGCATCACGCCAAAGTTCATGGACGCAGCAGGCGCGCTGACATCGGGCGAGGCGCAGGAGGCGGAACTGGCGCTGATGCGCGAAACCATTCCCGGCAAGCTCAACGTCGCCTTCACCCGTGGCTTCGTCTCGTCGCAGGCCTTCGTGCGCAATTTTGCCGCCGACGCGCCGACGATCATCACGCTGGTGCCACCGGATGGCGACCTGGGGCTGGACTTCGTGCCGACCCATGCCGATGCCGAGCGGGCGCTCGCCTGGATGGGCTTCGAGGCGCGTGCCGAAACCCTCGATCTGCTCGACAGGGCGCACGCTGCCGGCGCCGAAGTGCGGGTCATCGCCTATGACCTCAACCTGCCCGAGGTGGTCACCCGGCTGGAGGCGCTGGGGCCGAAGCTCAAGATCATCATCGACGACAGCGCCCGCACCAAGGGCCACGGCCGCCCGAATTCGCCGGAGACCAAGGCGGCGGAGCGGCTGATCGCCTCGGCGGGGGCTGCCAACGTCAAGCGCCAGCATATGGCCAACCTGCAGCATCAGAAATCGATCGCCGTCAGCGGCGACGGCATCTCGACCGTGCTCTACGGTTCGACCAATCTCAGCTGGCGCGGGCTTTATGTACAGTCGAACAACAGCCTCGCCGTCCACAGCGACAAGGCGATCGACGATTATTTCACCGCCTTCGAGAGTTATTTCACCGCCAAACGCGCCGACGATTTCCGCGACTCGCCAAGTTCCGCCGGCTGGATCGATCTCGGCCTTGACGGCGTCGACGCCAAGGTCGCTTTCTCTCCGCACAGCGACGCCAATGGCCGGCTGGACGAGATCGGCGCCGATATCGATACCGCGCGGTCCAGCGTGTTCTTCTCGCTTGCCTTTCTCGGCCAGATGACCAAGGGAGCGATCGGCCCGGCATTGGGGCGCGCCCTGGAGCGTCCCGATATGCATGTGATGGGCATTGCCGATGCCGAGGTGCGGGCGGGCAATCTGGGTCTCACTGTGCTCACTCCCGACAACCGTCGGCGGGTGGTGCGGTCGGCGGCGTTGACGGGCAACGTGCCGCCGCCCTTCGTGACCGAGCCTTCGGGCCTGTCAGGCGTCGACGGCAAACAGCGCGGCACGAGGATGCACCACAAGTTCGTCGTGCTCGACTTCGACAAGCCGACGGCGCGGGTCTATCTCGGCTCCTATAATTTCTCCGAACCCGCCGATGACGAGAACGGAGAGAACCTCGTCCTCGTCCGCGACCGGACGGTTGCGACCAGCTACATGATCGAGGCGCTCAGGATGTACGACCACTACGTCTTCCGCGTCGCCTCCGAAGCGAGCGACGGCCCGTCCCGTCCGCTGGAGCTCAAACGCCCGCCGCAGCCCGGCGGCACGCCCTGGTTCGAACGCGACTGGACCGACCCCATCCGCGCCCGGGACCGGGAGTTGTTTGCCCGGGCGGAGTAATGTCGCTAGTCACGATGGCCCTTGAATCTCAACCATTCCAAGCGGTGATTTCGAAAGGTGCAACAGTCGTTCGACGGACGGCTGCGGTGAGGGCCGTACGTCCCAAAGTCAAATTAGTACCTCGCCGATCGCCAACATATTCTTCTCAAGGTGGAAACATTCCGACGACGGTTGCGTTGTAGCCGCTGCCGGCAGTGCGCCTGACAGCCCGTCTATGAGGAGGCTTATTCATGAAGGTCATGATCGTTGAAGATGAGAATTTTATCGCTCTGGAGCTCGAACGCATTGCGCAAGAGGCCGGGCACCAGACCATCGGGCCGGTTTCGACAGTTGAGCAGGCTCTCGCCCACGCTCAAAGAAGCGATGTCGCGCTCGTCGATCTCAATCTCTCCGATGGGCTGAGCGGCGCCCAGCTCGCGCGCCGGCTGATCGACCGCCATGGAGTTGACGTCATCTTCGTGACCGGCAGTCCCGAAAATGTCGGTCACGGTATCGAAGGCGCGCTTGATGTCATCTCCAAGCCCTTCACCGATGAGAGGATCGCCAGCGCGCTCTCGCGGGCGGAGGTGCGACGTAAAAACTTCGACCGCAGCAAGGCTGCGTTCTGAACAGCATCAAGGCTGCGTGTTATAAGAAGGAAATCGACGTCGCTCAGGCCGCTGCGCCTGCCCGAGGAGAAGTCCGGATGAAATATGCGCTCATTGCCGTTCTCTTCGCTCTCTCGGGCTGCGCCAGCGCAGGGGATCCGCAGCCGCTTCCCGGCAGCCTCACCTATGGTGGAAAGGTTCTCCGTTCGCCCTATCGTCCGGGAACGGTGGTCAAGAATACCTTTCTTGGCGATTTCGCTTACCGTGTGTTCGAGACCTATGTCGTCCAGCCGGACGGGACGCTGAAGCTTACCTCTCAGAGCACCGGGCCGGATTTCCTCTGGCAGTGAGGGTTCCGCAATCCAGAGGGGGCAAGGAGCGCGCTTCGGGTGTTTGAGGCTGCTCGTCGACTTTGGCGTTTTGATTTCAGCGCAATCGAATGTTGCGCTGCAGTAAAGATCTCGTCTATACCGCAGGCATTCACCACGGACCCGGTGAGACCCCGGGTGGCTCTTCTGGCCGCCGATCCGCCAGACAACGCAAAACCTGCATGCCATCTCGTGACCGCTCGACAGAGTGGGTCCGGCCATGCTTTGCGAGAATCCATTCTATGCTGCTTTCCTCCATCCGTCGTGATTGGTCCGCCAATCCCATGCGCGAAATGCTTGCCGGAGCGGTGGCGACCTTCGCCCTGATCCCCGAAGTGATCGCCTTTTCCTTCGTGGCGGGGGTCGATCCCGAAGTTGGTCTGTTCGCCTCTTTCGTCATCAGCATCGTCATTGCGTTTACCGGCGGACGCCCGGCGATGATTTCAGCGGCGGCCGGATCAGTGGCGCTGGTCGCGGCACCGCTGGTGCATACCCATGGCTTGCCCTATCTCTTTGCCGCCGGGCTGCTGGCGGGGCTGATGCAGATCGTGTTCGGCCTGCTGCGGCTTGGCGTGCTGATGCGTTTCGTGTCGAAATCCGTTCGCACCGGTTTCGTGAATGCACTGGCCATCCTGATCTTTGCCGCGCAGATGCCGCACGTCATTGGGGCCGGCTGGATGGAATATGCTGTGCTGATTGCAGGGCTCGTCATCATTTATGTAACGCCCCGCGTTACGACGGCGATCCCGTCGCCGCTGATCTGCATCCTGATCCTGACCGTCGCCTCGATTGCGCTCGGGCTTCCGGTTCTCACCGTCGCCGATCTCGGCAAGCTGCCGGATTCGCTGCCTGTCTTCGGCTGGCCGGCCGTGCCGCTGACGCTGGAAACGCTTCGGATCATTGCAGCACCTGCACTTGCCATTGCGATGGTCGGGCTGCTGGAATCGATGATGACGGCGAGCGTCGTCGACGATCTCACCGATACGCCGAGCTCGAAGAACCGCGAATGCACCGGTCTCGGCCTCGCCAACGCGGCTGCCAGCCTGTTCGGCGGCATCGCCGGCTGCGGCATGATCGGCCAGACGGTGAGCAACGTGAAATATGGCGGGCGCGGCCGGCTCTCCACCCTGTTTGCCGGCGCGTTTTTGTTGATCCTGATGGTGCTCCTGAAGCCGTGGGTGTCTGAGGTTCCAGTCGCTGCGCTGGTGGCGATCATGGTCATGGTGTCGATCGATACGTTCGACTGGTCGTCGCTGAGAGCGGTTATCGTCCATCCCCGGATGTCGAGCGCCGTCATGGTGGCAACCGTCCTCGTCACCGTCTTCACCGCCAATCTGGCGCTCGGGGTGACGGTCGGCGTGCTGCTCAGCGGCGTGTTCTTCACCTTCAAGGTCGCCCGCCTGCTGCGCGTCGACGTGGCGCCCGACCAAGCCGCCGGGCGGCTGACCTATCGCGTGTCTGGCCAGGTGTTCTTTGCCTCCGCCGACGTCTTCGTCGAAGCCTTCGATGTTCAAGATGCGGTCGGCAAGTCGGTGTTGGTCGACGTGTCCGAAGCGCATTTCTGGGACATCACCGCCGTTGCCGCACTCGACAAGGTCGTGCATCGGTTCGAAGCGCACGGCATTGTCGTGAAGGTCGCAGGCCTCAACCAGGCGAGCGCGACCTTGATCGGAAGCCTCGACAGCAAGGTGGTGCTGAAGGAAATGTGACGGCGAGGGCGGGAGGAATCATCCTAGCGCGAGATGATCACGTAATCGTCGTTGCTGCCGGCTATCGCGTTCAGCCGTCTGACGGCCAGTCGATGAATGCCTTGACCAAAGGCGGCAGGTGCCGGCTGCTGGGATAGACGACATGCAGGCCGCCGGCTGGCGGCGTGTAGCCGTCGAGAACGCGGCGCAGCCGCCCGTCCTTGATGCAGACGTCGGCGACACCGTGCGGCAATTGCGCAATGCCGTAGCCGGCGATCGCGGCGGCCATCACCGCCTGCATCTCGTTGGCGGCGAAGCGGCCCGAGACCGTGACCGTTTCCTGGCCGTGCGGGCCTTCGAGCAGCCATTGCGCATCGGCGGATTGACCGGCGATGACACAGTCGTGGCGGGCGAGATCGGCGGGCACATCGGGCGCGCCGTAACGGGCGAGATAATCCGGACTTGCACAGAGAAGGCGGTGCGTCGAGCCGAGCTTGCGGGCGATCAGGGCCGCCGGATGAGTTCGCCGTTGCGATGTCGCCGCTTGGTGATATTTGGTGAAGGCCGATCGAACGGCGTTTGCGTAGTTCGTACGAGAGGCGTTAGAGGGCAAGTCGGAATGATCCTTCGAGGCTTCTGTCGGCGAGGCGCCTACTTCTCATCCTTCATTCCTGTGCTTGTCACAGGCATCCAGCCACGGCGCGTCCGCGCCGTGAATGACTCTCATCGAGGAACGGAAGTCTCCCGCGCCCAAGGACTTGGGCGCTCTGGATTCCTGTGACGGGCACAGGAATGAGGGAGGCTGGGGTTGACGCTCTTGCAAAGCCCACTGCCGGAGAGCTGGGATGATCCTAGTACCTTGGGACAAGGCTAGAGAGGGCGGGTGATCCTTCGAGCCTTCGCCCCGTAGGCTGCGCCCCTGAGGATAAATGATGTTGGAGGAGGCCGGGCTCTCTGCGGCTGGGGCCAGAGCTGCGCCCCAGGGCATCTCGACTTGCCCGTCTGACCGCCGCCGCCTGGGAGAAGTCCGCTTGCACAGTCGCCGGCGAAGCCTAGTATTCAACCGAAGACCTGTGTCCTTGAAGGGGGAAACTTCAATGCCGTCGAGTTTCAATGTCGAAAGTGCAGATGGTTACGAACGGCTGATGGGGCGCTGGAGCAGGAAGCTGGCGCCGATGCTGGTCGATTTCGCCGGTCTCGCGAATGGTGATCGCGTGCTTGATGTCGGCTGCGGCACCGGCAGCCTCGCATTCACGCTGGCGGAAACGCCGGGTCTGCAGGAGATCGTCGCCGTCGACTATTCGCCGGTTTTCGTCGAGGCGGCAACGCGACGCAACACCGATCCGCGCATATCCATTCAGCAGGCCGATGCCTGCGCGCTTCCCTTCGAGGATAACCGCTTCGACCGGGCGATGTCGCTGCTCGTGCTGCATTTCGTGCCGGAGGCGGGAAAGGCGGTGTCCGAGATGCGCCGTGTCGTGCGCCCGGGTGGCGTGGTCGCGGCCGCCGTCTGGGACCATTATGGCGGCATGTCCGGCATGCGGATGATGTGGGATACGGTGGCGATGCTCGACGAGAACGCGCTGGCGATGCGCCGCAGATATTGTTTCCAGCCGATGACGCGGCCGGGGGAAATGAAGGAGAGCTTCATCGCGCAGGGCCTAGCCGATGTCGAGGAGACCTCGCTGTTGATCCGGATGGAATATCTTTCCTTCGAGGATTACTGGGATCCGATCGCCGCCGGCGAGGGACCACTCGGTAAATATGTTGCCGGTCTGGACCCGGCGAAGCGAAAGGCGGTCGATGCCGCCGTCAGGGCCGCTTACGAGGCTGGCGAGCCGAATGGGCCGCGGTCGTTCGCGTCGGTGGCGTGGGCGTGCCGGGGCAGGGTGCCGGGCCAGAGCTAGGCATAGCGTTTTCGCATGGCGGCAACATCCAAGAGAGCCTCATCCCGAGGCGCCCCGTAGGGGCCTCGAAGGACGAGGCGGGTGCTTCGACGTCAAATGGACGCAAGGAGCAGCGTTGCAGCGTGTCCTTCGAGGCTTCGCCCTACGGGCTCCGCGCCTCAGGATAAGGGATGTTGGAGGGTGCCGCGCCCAAGGGCAGGGCGCTGACGGTCGTATGCCTGCGACAAGGAGCCGCGTGGGACGCCGCCCGATCACGGCAATCGTGATGGAACACGGGCAGCATTGCTGACGTTATGGCCCGCTGTCTCCGACTGCAACCGCTGCCGCAACAGCATCACCCGCCCGTTTCGGGCACCCCTTCCGACGGCATCCGGAATTGCCCGCCTCGCCGCCGCTTTCGGACGGAGGAATATCAGATGTCCGCTTTGGAAAGCCTGCGCCGGCTGACGCCGCAGCAGCGCAACACCGTCATCGCCAGCTATCTCGGCTGGACGCTCGACGCCTTCGATTTCTTCATTCTCGTCTTCGTTCTCAAATATATCGCGGAGGAATTCCACACCGACGTTCCCGCCGTCTCGGTGGCGATCTTCCTGACGCTTGCCATGCGGGCGCTCGGCGCGCTGATCTTCGGGCTGGCGGCCGACCGTTACGGGCGGCGCATCACGCTGATGGCCGACGTGCTGCTCTATTCGCTGTTCGAATTCCTGACCGGCTTCTCCACCGGGCTCACGATGTTTCTCGTGCTCAGGGCGCTCTACGGTATCGCCATGGGCGGTGAATGGGGCGTCGGCGCCTCGCTTGTTATGGAGACGGTGCCGGAGGAAAGCCGCGGCATCGTTTCCGGCATCCTGCAGGCCGGCTATCCCTCGGGCTATCTCATCGCCTCGATCGTGTTCTTCCTGCTCTTCCCGGTCATCGGCTGGCGTGGCATGTTTTTTGTCGGCGCGGTGCCGGCGCTGCTGGTGCTGTATATCCGCCGCAATGTCGAGGAGAGCCCGGCCTTCCTGAAACGGCAAGCCGAGGGGCGCCGGCCGTTCCTGACGGTCCTGCGCGAAAACATTCCGCTGTTTATCTGGGCGGTGTTCCTGATGACGGCGTTCAACTTCTTCAGCCACGGCACGCAGGATATCTACCCGACTTTCCTCGAAACCCAGCGCAACTATTCGAGCTATACGGTTGGGGCTGTCGCCATCGTCTACAATATCGGGGCGATCTGTGGCGGGCTGTTCTTTGGGGCGCTGTCGCAGCGGATCGGCCGGAAGAAGGCCATCGTCATCGCAGCACTGATCGCGGTACCCGTCGCGCCGCTCTGGGCCTATGCGCCGGGGCCGGTGCTGCTTGCCATCGGCGCCTTCCTGATGCAGTTCTTCGTCCAGGGCGCCTGGGGCATCGTGCCGGTGCATCTGAACGAGCTGTCGCCGGACGAGGTGCGCGGCACCTTCCCCGGTTTTGCCTACCAGCTCGGCAATCTGCTGGCGTCAGGCAATGCGACGCTGCAGGCCGGGTTGGCCGCCCGCTGGGACGGCGACTATGCCTATGCGCTCCTGATCGTCGCGGCCGTGGTGGCGCTCATCGTCGCGGCCCTTGCCGGCTTCGGCTACGAGAAGAAGGATATCCGCTTCGGCACGGAGGAGGCCGAGGAACCGCATGGCGCGATGCGAATCTAGCGCTGCCTGCGGTTTAAGAGGCCGGCGGCATTTGTCGCCGGCCTTTACTTGTGCCCTGTCGCCCAGGCTACAGAGCCTTTCAACTCTTCACCACTTTGCAGGCGCAGATGCGATCGTAAAAGGTCTGTCCTCGCCAGAAGATGAGGGGCAAGAACCACCAAATCAGGGCAGCGATACCCAGGACGATGTCGAACATTGCGGCACCGCTGTCCAAAAGTGTGTATCCGTCGCGGGACATGCGGAGCAACGCGTCGAAGTCTTCCGTGGGAAAGATCGGAAACAGCGAAAACGCGAAATCGGCAGCGATGAAAAGCAGATACGGGCTGAATTTCAGGATCTCTCGTCTAAACTCGGTGCCAAGGCCGGGGTTTTTACCATCGACGGATTGGACTCTCAGGCCCAGCAGCTTTTTTCCGATCGTGCGGCGGCCATTTGCGGAAAAATACGCAAAAGCCAACGCAAGAAGTGCAATGTTGACGATGCCGGAGATCACGATGGGGTATACGGACACGGTTCCGATCACCGGCTTGCCGTCCGCGTCGACAGGGATGGTCAGCCACCGGGCCGATGTCCAGTTGTCTCTTTGATTGGAGACGCCCGTCTGCAGGTATCTTTGCTTTTCCGAACCGATTTGGCTGACTTCGCAGATCTGTCTAATGCGAACTTCCCCCGGTTTCAACGGCCATCCGGCGTCAATTCGCTTTGCAAGCTGATCCGACACCTCCACGCCGCACTGTGTGTAACTCCAGCCGGCAAAACGGAAGTCCAGAGGAATAACTGTTGAAATGCAGTAAACGGCTATGAGAATGACAGCCTGAAAGAAGATGATGTCGACGATACAGGCCACGGCGCGTCGCCAGAAGTGGCGGGAAGGCAAAGTAGCGTATTGCGGTATCTGCGGTGTCGTGTCCATGTCGCCCCCTAGGTATCCGCGCAACCTAGTCCCGCAGGTTGATTCGTTTCAACATTAAGTGGAAAAATGCGCGGCATTTGTCACAGAAGCGTCGCGCTCCCGCGAGTCCGGTTCCGATGCAATCTCTGTGCTGGGAAGGCGAACCGCCGCGCGAGCTGCCTGGTATCCGCATCGTCTCAGTGGCGTAAGGTCGCAACCGTTCCCGGGACTTGCCGTCGAATGGCGGCGTGCTAGTTAAGGCCCGCCGGCATCTCGCCGGATACACCGTTCCCTCCAAAGCCCGAGTGACTCCATGCCATTTTCTCCCGCCGCCCTCTGGCCCGTCGTCATGCTGTTTGCCTCCAACATCTTCATGACCTTTGCCTGGTACGGGCATCTCAAGCACAAGAGCAGCGCGATCTTCCTCGCCATTCTGGTCAGTTGGGGTATCGCCTTCTTCGAATATTGCCTGGCGGTGCCGGCCAACCGTATCGGTTCGGCGGTCTATACGACGGCGCAGCTGAAGACGATGCAGGAGGTGATCACGCTGATCGTCTTTGCCGGCTTCTCGATCTTCTGGCTCGGCGAGAACCTGACCTGGAACCATGCGATTGGCTTCGCCCTGATCGCAATCGGGGCATCCTTCATCTTCCGTGCATAAACTTTAGCCTTTTCAATAGATTACAAATCGTCCATGTCTAGATATCGCCACATTTCCTACAGATTGGCGTCGCAATCGGCTGGCAGCCTGTCAGCTCAAGCATTTCCGAGTCACGGAAATGCTCTGACGTTTGTTTGACGCATTTCCGGACGCAAAACCGCGACGCACTTTTGCTGGAATTGCTTTAGCGGTGATCATGAGGTGAACGGCCATGAGCCTGTCTTTCCCGACCATGGCGGCGATCCGGTTCGGCTATGGTTTCCGGCCGGGCGAGGCGCCGCCGAGCAGCAAGGACGATCTCATCGGCCAGCTGCGCATGGGGGCGGCGGCAACGCCGGACTTTCCCCTTGGCGGCCCCGACATGCGCCACCAGGCAATTCTCAGCCTGCAGGAGCAGTTGCAGCAGATCCGGCAGGACGCCAAGACGGTGACCGACGATACGACGCAGCGCGAGATGCGCAAGGGCGTGCAGCAGCAAGTGCAGCAGCAGTTCCAGCACGATGCGAACCTGCGGCTGATGCAGGCGGTGCTGTCGCCGTACGGCTTCTACGAGCGGCTTTCCACCTTCTGGACCGATCACTTCTCCACCAGCGCCAATAAGAGCCTGCCGATGCGCCTCATCGTGCCGCTCTACGAGGCCGAGGCGATCCGGCCGTTCATATCAGGCACGTTCGGCGATCTCTTGCGCAATGCCACCGCCCATCCGGCCATGCTGATCTATCTCGACCAGGCGGATTCGCTCGGGCCGGATTCGGCCGGCGGCATCAAGCGCAACAAGGGGCTCAATGAAAATCTCGGCCGCGAACTGCTGGAACTGCACACGCTCGGCGCCGGCAGCGGCTATAGTCAAGCGGACGTCACGGCGGCAGCCATGGTGCTGACGGGGCTCACCATCGACCGCAAGGAGATGGACATCGCGTTCCGGCCGAATATTTCGGAGCCCGGGACACATGAGGTGCTCGGCGTCAGTTATGGCGGGCGCAGGCGCTCGCGCGACGATTATCTCGACATGCTCGACGATCTCGCCCTCCATCCGAAGACGGCGGCGCATATCAGCCGCAAGCTGGCGGTGCATTTCATCGCCGACCAGCCCGATGAGGGGATGGTGTCCGAAATGGCCGAAGCCTGGAAGAAAACGGATGGCGACCTGACCGCCGTCTACACCGCCATGCTCGACCATCCCGCCGCCTGGCGCGACGAGGGCGCCAAGGCGCGCCAGCCTTTCGACTATGTCGTCACCGGCCTGAGGGCGTTGAATGCGGGACCGGTCAACGGCGTTGTCGGCAGTTTCCTGGCGGCCAACCAGCAGGGCACGGACGAGGGCGACATGGCGGCGAATACGCCTGGCATGGCTGGATCGCCGGTGACGACCGATCCCGCCGGCGAGGCAAGGGAGAAGCGCCTCAAAGCCTTCCAGACGGCGCGGGCGCTGGGGCAGGGGGCACTCAGGCGCATGGGCCAGCCGACCTGGCTGCCGCCGAGTCCGGCCGGTTTCGAGGAAGGCTTCTCCGCCTGGATCACCGGCAGCCAGCTCGCCGAGCGGCTGGCCTGGGCAAGGCGGGCCGCAGCCCAGTTCGGCCGGGATGAGGATCCGCGCGAATTCCTGAAGTCGACGCTTGCCGATGCCGCCCGAGACGAGACGATCCGCGTGGTGTCGCAGGCGCCGAACAAGATCAGCGGGTTGACGCTGGTGCTGGCATCGCCCGAATTCAATCGCCGCTGAGCAGACTTTCGTTGGCAAGCCAACGCTTCGTCTGCTTAGCTCCTTTGTTTTGTCGCAGGTTCTGGCTGGAAAACCGTCGGACACTTTTCCGGAACCTGCTTAGGAGGCCCGCCAATGACGCTGCCCATGAACCGGATTTCGCTGTCCCGCCGCGGCTTTCTGACCTCTGCCTGCTGTCTTGCCGCTGCCCCCGCCTTCACGCCGGTCACTTTCGCGGCGATGCCGGGTGACAAGCGTTTCGTCACCATCGTGCTGCGCGGCGCGATGGACGGGCTGGATCTGGTGCAGCCCTATGGCGATGCCGGCTTTGCGGCGCTTAGGCCGACACTGGCGCTGACGCCCGATACCGGACTTCTCGATCTAGATGGCCATTTCGGCCTCAATCCGGCTGCCGCAGAGCTGATGCCGCTGTGGAAGAGCCGCGAGCTTGCCTTCGTGCACGCGGTGTCGACGCCCTACCGCGACCAGCGCAGCCATTTCGACGGGCAGGACATGCTGGAATCCGGCGGCGAGCATGTCGCCGAGGAAAAGACCGGCTGGCTGAACCGGGCGCTCGCCGTCATTCCGCGCTCGGATGCGCGCAAGGCGATCGACATCAACACTTCGACGGAGCTGATCCTCTCCGGACCCAACAATGTCGATGTCTGGGCGTCGGATTCCAATCTGGCGCCGGCGCGTGACGAGATGCAGTTCCTGGCGCGGCTCTATGCCGGCGATCCGCGGTTCGCCGAGGCGCTTGCCGAGGCGACGCGGGCCAATAGCGCCTCGATGATCATCGAGCCGGAGGGCCAGCGCGGCGCAAAGATCGCCGATGTGGCGGCGCTCGCGGCCAACATGCTGAAGGGCGATTACCGCATCGCCAGCTTCTCGATATCAGGCTGGGACACGCATATCGGCCAGGCCGGCCAGTTCAAGCGGCCGGTGCAGGACCTTTCGCAGGCGATCAATACGTTGAAGACCACGCTCGGGCCTGAGATCTGGGCAAAGACGGTGGTGCTTGCCATGACCGAGTTCGGCCGCACTGTGCGTCAGAACGGCTCAGCCGGCACCGACCACGGCACCGGCGGCTGCGCGCTGCTATCAGGCGGCACCATCAACGGCGGCCGCATCCTCGGCCGTTGGCCGGGCATCGGCGACGGCCAACTGCTCGACGACCGCGACCTCATGCCGACCGCCGACTTGCGCGAGCTCGCCGCGGCGATGCTCTACCGGCAGTTCGATGTAAGCGCCGATGATTTGACCGGGAAGATCTTTCCGGGGCTGGGGTTCGACAAAGGGTCGCAGTTTCTGCGTGGGTGAGGCACGGTCCCGCAAAGCGGGAGCGATCGATCCAGTGAATCGATCGCAGGGCCGAACGCCCTGAGCCCAAGCGAAGGGCCGGGCGGCATCGGCGACAAGCCCTACCGGCCGGTCATCTTCAGCGCTGCCTCGGGAAGCCGCTCGCCTTGGACCTCGATGCCGGAGAGGGCCGCATCGATTTCGGCGAGGTCCTCAGCGAGCAGGTCGACGTCTACCGCTCCGAGATTCTCTTCCAGCCGATGCTGCTTCGTTGTTCCCGGGATCGGGACGATCCATGGCTTTTGGGACAGTAGCCAGCAGAGGGCGATCTGCGCGGGTGTTGTGCCCTTGCGGTCGCCGATCCGCCTGATCAGGTCGACGAGTGCAAAGTTGGCCTTGCGCGCCTCGGGTGAAAAGCGCGGCACGCTGTTGCGGAAATCGCTTGGATCGAACTTGGTGTTCTCGTCGATTTTACCGGTCAGGAAGCCCGCGCCGAGTGGGCTGAAGGGCACGAAGCCGATGCCGAGTTCCTCAAGGGTGGGCAGCAGTTCCGCCTCGGGGCCGCGCCAGAAGAGCGAATATTCGCTCTGGACGGCTGACACCTTCTGGATGGCATGGGCGCGGCGAATTGTCTGAACGCCGGCTTCGGAAAGACCGAAATGTTTGACCTTGCCGGCTGCGATCAGGTCCTTGACGGCGCCGGCCACATCTTCGATCGGCACGTCGGGATCGACGCGATGCTGGTAGAACAGGTCGATACGATCAGTCTTCAGGCGGCGCAGACAAGCATCGGCAACCGCCCTGACATGTTCGGGGCGGCTGTTCGTGCCGCCGCGGCGTTCACCGGTTTGCTGATCGATATCGAAGCCGAATTTGGTGGCGATGACCACCTGGTCGCGGATCGGTGCGAGCGCCTTGCCGACAAGCTCTTCATTGACGAAAGGGCCATAGGCTTCGGCCGTGTCGAACAAGGTCACGCCCTGCTGATGGGCGGTGCGCATCAATCTGATCATGTCACCTTCATCGGCGGGCGGGCCGTAAGCGGCGCTCATGCTCATGCAGCCGAGACCAAGCGCCGAGACTTCGAGATCGCCGATAGTGCGTGTTTTCATGGTCGTATCCATTCCTGGTTTTGTTTGGGCTCGGGGCAGTCCGTTCCGCGGCGCGGGAGCAGCCGGTCTCGCAGTCGAGTTGACGTGAACTTAGTCCTCGTGTCAGCTTTCGATTAGATGCTGTAATGCGCATGAACCTATAAGACGGACTAATGAATGCCCCAGGACAACAATTTCAACGAACTCGCGGCCTTTCTCACCGTCGCCAGGGAGCGGAGCTTTACCCGGGCGGCCGCCAAGCTCGGCGTGTCGCAATCGGCGTTGAGCCAGACGGTGCGCGGTCTCGAAGAGAAGCTCGGGCTTCGCCTTTTGACCCGCACGACCAGAAGCGTGTCGCCGACCCAGGCAGGAGAACGACTGCTGGAACGGGTCGGACCGAGATTTGAAGAAATCCAGTTCGAGATCGCCGCCCTGAGCGAAATGCGCGAGCGGCCCGCGGGCACCATTCGCATCACGGCAGGCGAGCATCCGGCGATTTCCGTTCTCGCCCCGGCATTGGCGCGGTTTCTTCCTGATCATCCCGATATCAATGTCGAGGTGATCGTCGACTATGGCCTGACCGACATCGTCGCCGAGCGTTACGACGCCGGCATCCGGCTCGGCGAGCATTTGGCAAAGGACATGATCGCGATCCGGATCGGCCCCGAGATTTGCATGGCGGTCGTCGGAGCGCCCGCCTATTTCGAGCGCCATCCGCGCCCTGATGTCCCTCAGGATCTGACGGCGCACAACTGCATCAACATGCGGCTGCCGACGCACGGAACGATATATCCCTGGGAGTTCGAGAAGGATGGACGTGAACTGCGCGTTCGTGTCGAGGGCCAGACGGTGTTCAACAACATCGCCATGCGGATCGGCGCCGTGCTGGACGGGCTGGGGCTGGCCTACATGCCTGAGGACCAGGTTCAGTCGTACATTGAAGACGGGCGCCTGATCCGGGTTCTCAAGGACTGGTGCCAGCCTTTCCCAGGATACCATCTCTACTATCCGAACAGGCGGCATGCATCTCCGGCGTTCACCCTGTTCGTCGATGCGCTCCGCTATAGAGGAAAGTAGTGCCGATTTTATTCCATCACGGCTTATCAACAGCTTGTGATTAATTAGTCGGCCTAATAGACCCTAGCTGTCCGAGGCGTCTAATCCTTTCGGTCCGATGCCGTTACCTTCTCGCCATCTGAATCGAAGCGAGAAGCCGACATGCGATATGGATTGTCCAACACCCTGGCCGCATTGCTGCTTGCCTCAGCGCAGCTTGCCGCGCCATTGGCGACGGCTGCCGATGCGGTAAAGCCCGAGCCATTGGTCATCCAGGAGCAGGGCAGCTTTGCCGTCGGGGGAACCAGCACGACGGCGCCCGGAACCTTCGATCCGCTGAAACCTCTCGATCCCTCAGGGCAGACCTATCACGGCGATCATGCCTTTGCCTTCTATCAGGTGCCGGCAAACCCGCGTCAGTATCCGATCGTGATGTGGCACGGTGCCGGACAATTCTCCAAGACCTGGGAGACGACGCCCGGCGGCCGCGAAGGCTTCCAGAATATCTTCCTGCGTCGAGGTTTCTCCACCTATCTCGTCGACCAGCCGCGCCGGGGCGGCGCCGGGCGGAGCATGGCCGAGACGGTGGTGAAGCCGACAGCGGACGAGCAGCTCTGGTTCAACCAGTTTCGCGTCGGCATCTGGCCGAACTATTTCGACGGCGTGCAATTCTCCCGTGATCCGGAAGCGCTGAACCAGTACTTCCGCGCGATGACGCCGAACACCGGGCCGTTCGATATGGACGTTGTGTCGAATGCGGTGGCAAAGCTGTTCGAGAAAATCGGTCCCGGCATTCTTTTCACTCACTCGCAGGGCGGCGGACCGGGCTGGCTGACGGCCATCAAGAGCGACAAGGTTAAAGCCATCGTCGCCTTCGAACCCGGCAGCAGCTTCGTGTTCCCGGCAGGCGATGTGCCCGCCGATATGCCGAGCGCCTTCGACACGCTGAAGGGCGTGCGGGTACCGATGGATGACTTTATCAAACTGACGAAGATCCCGATCGTCATCTATTACGGCGACAACATCCCAGACCAGCCGACGACGATGCCGGCGCAGGACAGCTGGCGGGTACGCCTGGCAATGGCCCGCCTGTGGCGCGATACGGTGAACAAGCATGGCGGTGATGTCACCGTCGTGCACCTTCCCGAGATCGGCATCCGCGGCAACACCCACTTCGCGTTCTCCGACCTGAACAACGTAGAGATCGCCGACCTGGTCTCGGCTTTCCTTAGCGAGAAGAAGCTCGACTGATCTCGGAAATTATGAGGTGAAGACCATGAAACAACTGTTGGGAAACTTGATGCTGTCCGCCAGCATGATGCTGGCTGTTCTGCCGGGCGTCGTCAGCGCTCAGGCACCGGCCGAAGGCGACGACAAGTCCCGGCGTTCGCGCGCCCAGCAACTGATGGGTGCGACCGCGCCGAAGCTGGCTGAACTGACCGACGACGTCCTTTATGGCGACATATGGGAGCGCCCGCAGTTGTCGAAGCGGGATCGCAGCCTGGTGACCGTTGCCGCGCTGATCGCAATGAACCGGCCCGACCAGCTCAGATCCCATCTAGCCATGGCCCGCCAGAACGGTGTGTCCGAGGACGAGCTGATCGAGACGATCACCCACCTTGCCTTCTACGCCGGCTGGACGAATGCGGTCTCGGCCGTTGCCGTCGCTAAGGACGTCTTCGGACGTGAATGAGGCGATTGGCCTGCCGCTTTTGCCGAAGCCGGTCGCCCGAATGTTCCGCACAAAACCAGGAAAAGACATCCATGCGTCATCTCATCAAGCGCATTTCCATTCTCTTTGCCATGGCCGGCGCCGTAGTTCTGGTCGGCTGGAACGTCGATGCCGAACCGAACCGGACGACGCTGCCCGAATTGGCGGGCCTTGTCCATTACACGACCGTCAGGCGCGGCAACGTGACCGAACACATCATGACGACGAACGAAGCGATCGAGGCTGTGAAGAATGGGCAGCCCGTTCCAGACGGTACGCACTTCGTGCTGGTCGATTACCGTGATGGGGAAATCTATCGCACCTTCGTCATGGAAAAGGGTTCCGGCTGGGGCAGCGATTATGACGAAGACCGTCGCACTGGCGACTGGCAGTTCCAATGGTTCAAGCCTGAAGGCGGCGTCAACATGGCCGAGAATACGGCGCGATGCCAATCCTGTCATTCGTCCAGGGCCGACGAAGACTTCCTCTACACGCTCGACGCTCTCAAGGAGTTTGACGGAGCCGTCATTGACTAGGCCGGATCGAATCTCCGGCGAGGGCGTCGCATCGTGAGTCCTTTTTTCGTGATCCGCCTCGTGCTTGACTTCACCGCCGCTGGGCTGCTCTTGGCCGCGCTCGCCTACTGGTGGCTCGACAACACCTCGCATGAGCTGATCGGCACCAGCATGTTCATCCTTCTCCTATCGCACAACGTCTTCAACAGGCGGTGGTGGGCGAGGCTTCCGAAGGTGGAGCGCGGCAAGCGGAGCTTTCTGACAATTGCTTCGAATATCTCGATCGCCTTGGCGATATCAGCTTTGCTGGTGACCAGTCTGCTGATATCGCGCAGCGTGTTTGCTTTCCTTCCCGTCAGCGGCCGGCCGACGGCGCGCGAAATTCACATCCTTGCGGCCTATTGGGTGTTCATCCTCGCAGCCGCCCATCTCGGCCTCCACTGGTCGATGATCATGGCGGTCATAGGCAGATTGCTGCGGGTCGGTGCCCCAAACCCGATCAGGACCGCTTCCCTTCGCGTAGCCGCGAGCGCAATAGCGGCGTGGGGCATCCACAGCCTGTTCGTCATGGGAATCGGAGACAGGCTCATTGCCCGGCCATCGATCGATTTCTGGGACTTCCAGGAGTCCACGATCGGGTTCTTCCTGCATCACATCGCGATCCTGGGGACGTGTGCGTGCGCTGCGCATTATGCGGCAGGATGGCTTCGTTGGGGGCGTGCGGCGCTCCGCCTTTTGTGACAGCACTGTACGGAGGGCGGGGAGGCGCGGCACACCGACCAGCCCTCATTGTGAGGAGGCCTGAAGGGCCGTCTCGAACCACGGGGCCATCCATGGCTTTTGGGCGACGGCTACTGCACATATCCCAACTCGGCCATACACGCCTTGAAAACGTTATCCGACGCAACCGCCCCTGCGATCCACAAACGGCCAGCCGAAACCTGCGTCTGAGAAGCTCGGCCATTGCAAATTGCCTTGGCGCGCTCAAGCTGCGATTGCTCGGTTGGTGAGGCGCGGTGCCATTCTCCGTTGGTCGCAGGCGTGCAGGCCACAAGAGATGCACAACAACAGACAACCGTCGATACCCGCATTAGGCCATCCCCCCACTTTACGACGAGATTACCGAGTGCCGCCAAAATGTCGATAGCTTGGTACCCCGTATGCAGGCATTGCGAGTATCTGAGGACTTGATCAGACGCCACTACGACCCCACGTCTTTTCGGTTGCCGATATCTTGGAGGCCGACATGGTCGTACGGGTAAGCTTTAGAGTTGCCAATCACCACCATCTTTCAACGCCTTGGCACCTCAATTTCATCAACGCCAAGACGCCGGAAGAGGCTATGTCTGCCGCTAAATCTTATCTTTCTCGACAGGATCCAAACGGAATTTACAATTACGATCTTCAGATGGTTGCTGCCTAATAGCCGGCGAGCGATGTTTGCGACGGTTTTGTGAGGGATGGAGTTTGCGGCTGCCCGGCCCTTCGCTTGGGCTCAGGGCGTTCGAAGCTGCAATCGATTCACTGGATCGATTGCTCCCGCTTTGCGGGATCGCTTCTCACCCCAACACATCATAAAGCCTGAAAATGAAGCTGATCTGGTAGATCAGGTTGGCGATGATGAAGGCGGTGTGGAAGCGGCGGTTGGGGGTCCAGGCGGCGATGGCGCAGAGGAGGATGTAGATGATGTTGCGGGCTGGGTACTCCCAGCCGAGCGAGAGGATGCGCTCATGGCCCTTGATTGCCGTGTCGAGAATATCGACGGCGTAGGTGAGGCCGAGGATGCCGAAGAACCATTTGCGCCGCGAGATGAAATATTCCTCGTAGCCGCCATATTCGTCGAGCGAGGCAGGAAAGAGCAGGGCGCAGAGCAGGAAGAACAGACTGCAGAAGCAGATGAGGAAGAGATAGATGCCGAAGCCGATCGCCGGCACCGCCTGCAGGCGATATTCCCACCACCAGATATGGATGATGAACAGGAACATCGACAGCGCCCAGCCGAGATGGATGGGATAGACCTTGGCCTTGGCGGGATGCTGGACGATGCCGGCAAGGCCGGTGAGCACTCTGGCGAGTGAAAGGCTGATGACCATGCCCATCACCACCTTGATGTGAAGGAAGACCTCCGGCGAGCCGACCGTTTCCATGCTTTCGATCCTTAGGCTGTCACTCCTCGGGGACTTGCTTCGGTTTGCCCTCTTCGTCGAGTGCCACCATGATGAAGGTGCCGGCGGTGACCTTTTCCTGCTGGTTGTAGCGCGAACGATGCGCCCAGGCTTCGACGATCAGCGTGATCGAGGTGCGGCCGACACGGTCGATATCAGTATAGACGGAAAGCGTGTCGCCGATCTTGACCGGCAGCTCGAAGGCCATCTCTTTGACGGCGGCGGTGACGACGCGGCCCTTGGCGCGCTCGGCCGCACGGATGCCTGAGGCAAGGTCCATCTGCGCCATGACCCAGCCACCGAAGATATCGCCGGCCGGATTGGCGTCGCCCGGCATGGCAAGCGTCCTCAGCGTCAGTTCGCCTCTCGGCTTGGCGGCATCGGTCATCAAGTCTTCTCCATCTGGTGCGGGCCACGGGCCGGCGATCTGGGAAGCACCCTAGTGCAAAGGCTGTGGGGTGTAAAAGACGGCAAGGCCAAGCGCTACGGACGGCCGACGGGAAAAATGTTGCTGCCGTTTCCGATTGAAATTTCATTCGATTTCAAATGGTTGAATTTTGCAGCTTTCACCTGACCTTACGTTATTTAATATTTTTCTAATTAAGCTTTACGCTCCAGTAATTCCGGCAATTCAGAATGCGATCGATCTCAAATACAAGAATCGCCGGGAACCTCATGCGCAACGTCAAGATTTCCACCCGCCTTTACTGCCTCGTCGCATTCGCGCTTGCCGTGCTCGCTGCGACGATGGTCTTCTTTCTGAACTATTCCTATTCTGAGCTGGAAGCGGAGCGGAAGGCGGGGCTGGCGCAAATGGATGCAACGGCGCTCGGCATCTTCGACAAATATTACAAGATGGAACAGGCGGGCACGATGACCCGCGAACAGGCGCAGGCGGCCGCCAAGGACGTGATCGGCGCGATGCGCTACGGCGCCGACGGTTATTTCTGGATCAACGACATGCACCCCACCATGGTGATGCACCCGATCAAGCCGCAGCTGAACGGCACCGATATCTCCCAGATGAAGGATCCGACCGGCAAGTTCCTGTTCGTCGAGTTCGTCAACAAGGTGAAGAAGGACGGCAAGGGCTTCGTCGATTATCTTTGGCCGAAGCCGGGCGCCGACCAGCCAGTGCTGAAATATTCCTATGTCGCAGGTTTCGAGCCCTGGGGCTGGATCGTCGGCACCGGTGTCTATGCGGATGACCTTGCCGCGCTCTATCGCCAGAACGCGATGTGGGCCGCGCTGCTCTGCCTGCTTGGCGCCGCCGCAACGATTGCCATCGCCTATGCCATCGTGCGTAGCGTGACTGCACCGATCGCCCGGCTGAAGGCGGCGATGAACGCGATTGCGGCCGAAGAGGCATCAGTGGAGATATCAGGCAGCGAGCGTCGCGACGAGATCGGCCAGATGGCCAAGGCGCTGCTGGTGCTGCGCGATTCCGTCGACGAGCGCAGCGCGCTGCGCGGGCGGGAAGACGAAAGACAGCAGCAGATCGAGGAAGAGCGCCGCGGCAACGAGGCAAGCCTGCGTTCGGCTTCCGAACGGCAAACCCAAGCGATGCGGGCGCTCGGCGTCGGCCTGGAAAAGCTGGCGAGCGGTGACCTGACGGTGGCGATCGGCGATATCGGCGAGGACTACGCCAAGCTGAGGGGCGATTTCAACGCCGCCGTCGACGCACTGAACGGCGTCATTCATGCGATCGCCGAATCGAGCCGCGTCGTCAACGAAAGCGCTTCCGACATCAGCGAGGCGACCGGCAATCTGTCGAAGCGTACGGAGCAGCAGGCAGCCGCGCTCGAAGAAACGGCGGCAGCGCTCGACGAGATCACCGCGACGGTCAAGACGGCATCCGAACGGGCGAACGAGGCGCGCGAGATGGTGGCCGAGACCAAGGCGAGTGCCGGAAAATCCGGCGAGATCGTCCGCAATGCGGTCACCGCGATGGGTCGGATCGAGGATTCGTCCAACCGCATCGGTCAGATCATCTCGGTCATCGACGAAATCGCCTTCCAGACGAACCTTCTGGCGCTGAATGCCGGCGTCGAGGCTGCGCGCGCGGGTGAGGCGGGCCGCGGCTTTGCCGTCGTTGCGCAAGAGGTGCGCGAACTCGCCCAGCGTTCCGCCAATGCGGCCAAGGAGATCAAGGAACTGATCAGCCGGTCGGCGACGGAAGTCGAAGGCGGGGTGGCGCTGGTGCGCTCGACGGGCGAGGCGTTGCTGGAGATCGAGGCGCTGGTCAATCAGGTCAACGATCACGTCGCCTCGATCGCGACGGCGGCACGCGAGCAGTCGACCGGGCTGAACGAGATCAACGGCTCCGTCAACCATATGGACCAGATGACGCAGCAAAATGCCGCGATGGTCGAGGAAACGACGGCGGCAAGCCGCACGCTCGCCTACGAGAGCACCCAGTTGAAGACGCTGCTTTCGAATTTCCGCCTGCGCGGGGAGCCGCCGCCAGTGGCCCGATACACACGGGCAGCGTGAGAAAACGTAGAGATGAAAGGCCGGGAAACCGGCCTTTTTCATTTCCGTCGCGTTCAGATTGTGCCGGTAAGTTTTCATTCACCGTTTTTAATTAAAATTGGATTGAGTTTTTTCGGTCACTGCCCAGCCAGCCTGCGGAAGCGATAAGAGTATGGCGTTTGTTTCCTTTCCTCGGCGAACCCTTTTGCCCGTTATCCTCTCGGCGGCGCTGACGACCTGTTCGATCAGCGACGGACTGGTGCCGCCCGCCAATGTCGACAACGGCACCAGGGTCAGCTCGATCTCGCCCGCGCGGGCGCCAGCGGCGCGCATGGCGCCCTCGGTCCGAATGGCACCTGTGGAAAGTCAGGCCTCCTATCCGGTTTCCAGCGCGCCCGTCGGCAAGAGCCAGGGCTCCGTCGATTACCTCGATACGCCGAACCTTGCCGGTACTGGCCACGCTGCACGAGCCGCTCCGCCGCAAACCGCACCGGGGCGCAAGCTGCCGATGATCGACAGCGACGAGGCGCTGGCGCAGCAGAACCAGAACTGGAGCGGCACGCAGGATCTTGCGATCCCATCCGGCGGCGTCAACATGGATGACGATCTCGGGGCCGAGCCGGTTGTCGGGCTGGCGCAGGAACAAAAGCAGCAGATCGCCGAGGGCAATGCGACCGAGCCGGTTGTCGACGGCATCGGCACCGACAATCCGACGCAGCTCAACCAGCCCATGCGGCAGCCCGCGCAGCAACCAATGCCTCAGCCGGCTGCGCAGGCGCAGATGAGCCGGGCGCCCGCCTGGAACGACGGCAGCCCGGTGGTGGCGCCATCACGTGTTCCCGAAGAGGACGAGAGCGAAGAGGTCGCGATGCTGCGGCCGAACAATCCGATGATGAGCGAGCCGGCGGCACCCGTCGATCCCAGCGTCATGCCATCTTCCGAGCTTGCCTGCCGGCGCGAGCTGAAGCGGATGGGCGTGCTCTTCGACGACAAGCCGCCGATTTCGAATGGCCCGGCCTGCCAGGTGCCTTATCCGGTGTCGCTGAAGGGGCTTTCTGGCAATATCGGCGTCCGGCCGGCCGTAACGCTGAACTGCCAGGTGACGCTCGCCTTCGCCAAATGGGTGAAGAACGAATTGGCACCGTCCGCCCGCTACCGCTACTGGTCCGGGATCAAGACGATCCAGCCGCTTGGCGGCTATTCCTGCCGGCGCATGAATAACAGCCGGCAGAAATACAATCCGATGTCGGAGCACGCCCGCGGCAACGCCATCGACGTCGGCAAGTTCGTGCTGAAGAACGGCCATGAGATCGACGTGCGCAAGAAGGGCCTGTTCTCGCTTCGCGAGGGGCGGCTGCTGAAGGCGGTGCGCAGCGACAGCTGCCGCTATTTCAACACCGTACTCGGGCCGGGCAGCAACCCGGAGCATTGGAACCACTTCCACTTCGATCTTCGCTCCCGCAAGAGCGGCAAGGCCTATTGCGACTGATGCATGTCCTCCTAAACCATGCGGCGGATGCTGATGTTGCGGCCGCAATTGCGCCGGGCTGGCAGAAAACGGTTCATCCCCGCCGCAGGGCGCGCTATAGATCGGCCAGGCGGATTGCCGTTTCGAGAGTTTGATCCATGAGCTATGATTTCCACGTCGGCCAGAAGGTCGTCTGCATCAACGATACCTTCAAGCATGTCAGCATCGACCAGCTCATCCGCAAAGGCGAGATCTATACGATCCGCTGGGTGGGCGAATATACCCATTATATCGACGGCACGTTCATCGGGGTGAAGCTCGCGGAGATCAACCGCGGCAATGATGACGGGCCGGAAGGTTATGGCGCGGCCGACATGCCCTATCGCGCGACGCGTTTCCGGCCGCTGGTGAAGGATAAGATCTCGTCACTGCGCAAGCTGTTGGCGCCGACGCCCGATGCACCTGTCGAGCCGAAAGAAAAAATCAGGAAGAAAGAGAAGGTCTGAGCGCCGCCCGGCACCGATCAGGCCGTCTTCCTGCTCAGAAACAGCGCGGTCTCTTTGCTGACCTCAAGCACGCCGTTGCGTTGGCTGAAGGCATCGGCAACGGCTTGACGGAATTTGGTGAGCTGGAGCTCGCTGGCGCCGTCGCCAGGCGGGTAGGAGGTGAGCGCCAGGAAGACATCCTCGGGCTCAGTGATCCGCAGGCTGGCCGGATGCTGCGACATGCTCACGTTTCCAAACTGCGACCGCATCGATCGTTCGGCAGCGTCATATCCAAAGGCTTCGGCAGCCGGATCGGATGGGGGCACTGCCGAATACGGTCGTCAGCGCGTAGATCTCGCGCATATTGCCGGCGCCGTTGGTTGTGACCCCGAGCAAGCCACCCGGCTTCAGCACTCTTGACATGTCCGCGATGCCCGCCGCCGGGTCGGACAGGTGATAGAGCATATGCATCGCGATCACGGCATCGAAGGCGTCATCTTCGAAGGGGAGCGCGGCTGAGTCGGCCCGGCAGCCCCGGACGGAGCCGAACGGCAGGGCGCTGCAACGCGCCACTGCCTCGTCGACATGCCGGGCGAAAGGTCGGCGAGCGTCAAGTCGAGGTCCGCCGGCAGCAGACCTGCCGTTGCCGCCCGGAACCAGGCTGGCCCGCAGCCGACATCGAGGACACGATCGCCTGGCTTCAGGGACAATTGCGCGGCAACCCATGAAACCAGGCCGTCTCGGCGATGGTGTATTGGCTATGCAGTCGAGCCCGCGCAGTGAGCTTCCGGCTGTCGCCATATTGCCCGGCATTGTCTGCTGTTATGGAGGACATGGCATCTCTCTGGGTTTCTTCACAGGATGCGCCCCGGCTCGAGTTCGCCGGCAGAGCCTATAGATGGCCCCATTCTCGGACAAGACGTGACCTTGCGCAGCGGGCGGGCTTGTTCGCATAGCTGCCGCTGAGGGTCGCCCGGATATGGCGCGTTTCCGCCTATAGAAATAAATCGCATCCGATTAAATCGGAATGGTGTTGATATCGGTTTTGGCTGAGCGTATTAGAGCGCATCCGATTTAATCGGATGTGAATAAAATCTAAACCGAAAGGATATCACCATGACCGAGAAACTTCTCTTTACCGGCAAAACCCACATCTCCGGCGGCCGCGACGGCTCTGCACGCAGCAGCGACGGCACGATCGACATCAAGCTGCCGCAGCCGCATCCGGCCGCCGAAAACCTGTTCGGCATCGCCTGGTCGGCCTGCTATATCGGCGCCATCGAACTTGCCGCTGCTCAGAGAAAGATCACGCTGCCTGATGGTCCCGAGGTTGACACGGAGATTACTCTCAACGCCGACAACGGCTCCTTCTTCCTGAGGGCGCGCCTCAATGTCAGCCTGTCCGGCATCGATCGCGACATCGCGCAGGAGCTGATCGAGGCGGCCCATGGCATCTGCCCTTATTCCAAGGCGACACACGGCAATATCGATGTCGAGACCACACTTGCCTGAGCGGGGAAGGGCGGACCTTACCGCCAGAGGATTTGATGCGGAGGGCCTGCCGATCGGCCGGCAGACCCCTTCCTGAGGTAGCAGGCACCGGAACCTTGCCAATCTGGAGAACATGCCATGATCAATAGCCACGCCCAGCCACACCAGGCCTATGACGAGTTTTCGCTCGTGCTCGACCCAGCCGTCTATGAGCCGCTGCCCGAGGACTGGCTGATCGGCATCACCGACGTCGTCAGCTCGACGCTGGCGATCAAGTCGGGACGCTATGAAGATGTCAACTTCGCAGGCGCATCGATCATCGCCGCTCTCGGTAATGCCTGGGGTTCGTTCGATTTCCCCTTCGTGTTTCGTGGAGACGGGGCGGCATTCGCCTTGCCGCCGCACGGCATCATGGCCGCGACCTCGGCGTTGCGGCAGGTCGCGAGCTTTGCAAGAAGCGATCTCGATCTCACCCTTCGTATCGGGCTGCTCACCGTGCGCGAAATCCGCAATAGTGGGCGCGACGTAAGGGTTGCGCGCTATGCGGCTTCGGAAAACGCGACCTATGCGATGTTTGCAGGCGGAGGGCTCAAATGGGCGGAGCAGCAGATCAAGAGCGGCCGGTATCTGGTCAAGCCGGGCCGCTACGCGACGAAGCCGGATCTGACCGGATTGAGCTGCGACTGGACGCCGTTCCCGAGCCAGCGGGGCGAGATCCTGTCGCTGCTGGTCGAGCCGGATGACCATACGAGCCCGGAGGTCTTTGCGGCGCTGGCGAAGCGCGTGCTTGCCGTCTTCGATGCGCCGTCGCACCGGTCTCATCCCGTTCCCGTGGATATGGCTATCCCCAGGGATATTGCCATGCTCAAAGGCAGCGGGAAGCGTGTCGATGCGAAACGCTGGTCGGAGGTCGCCGCCAGCTCGGATTTCCGCAAGTTCGACGACGGTTTGCGCCTGACGCTGGACTGCACGCCCGAACAGATCGACAGGGTCGAAGCGATCCTCGCTCCGGCAAGGGCGCGCGGCGAGATCAATTTCGGACTGCACCGCCAGTCCCATGCGCTGATGACCTGCCTCGTACCATCAGGCAGCCCGGATTCGCACCTGCATTTCCTTGACGGAATGGGCGGCGGTTATGCCAAGGCCGCCGAGATGATGGAGGCTGGCGCGCTTGGCGACGTCCAGCATCATGTTCTCTGAGGACCCGTTCAGCCGGCGAGACCGCCTTGACCGCCAAGGGACCTAAGAGGGCGTGCCTGTTTCCCGCATGGCGAGGTTTGCGAGAATTTCAGTGAGCTGAGGCGGCGCCAATTCGGCTTCTTTTTCTATCGCGATGGCGGTGAACCATCTGAGCTCGGTGTGTTCGTCACCGATCAGTCGCGGACAACCGTGCCATTTAATGACGTGATAGACATGGAATGTCGCGGATGCTTCGGGCGGGTCTTCCGAGGTGAACCGTCCTGCAAACTGCCAGAGCTCCGGCGTCACGCCTATTTCTTCGATCAGTTCCCGGCACATTGCCGTCTCGGCGTCTTCGCCCTCTTCGACATGGCCGCCCGCGAGGCTCCAGCGATCCGGGTGCACCCTGCGCTTGGAACTGCGCCTGGCCAGAAGAACGGTTCCGTTCTGGCTCAGGACGCCAACCGCGATGTCGGGCATGCATCCTCCTCTGCCTCCTCGATCTCGCGCCGATGCTGCCCGCAGCCACGGCTTTTTGCAATGACCAGTCGTCCATCGAGACAGTCGAGGCATAGCCTGACCGGGTAGGTTGACCCCCGACGTTGCCCGGGAGCATAGTCCCCGGACAGACGCGAATGACCTGCTGATGCGAACGAGGTCGGTCAGTCGATCTTCGTCCGTTTCCGAACAGATCAAACGGAGAGGAGAGCGTCATGCCACCCACATCCCTATCAACGCCCACGCGGCGCGAACTGCTTACGGCCACGGCCGCCGCCGGAGCCATGAGCATGCTTGCCGGGACGCGTAGCGCTCAGGCAAACGGCGACGGGGTTAGCCCCTTCAGCGTCAATTTCCCCGAGGATCAGCTTGACGATCTGCGCCGGCGCGTCGCGGCCACCCGTTGGCCTGACAAGGAGACCGTCGCGGATGATACACAGGGCGTGCAGCTCGCAACGATCCAGAAACTCGCGAAGCATTGGGCGACGGATTACGACTGGCGCAAGATGGAGGCGCGGCTCAATGCGCTGCCGCAGTTCATCACCGAGATCGACGGGCTGGATATCCACTTCATTCACGTGCGCTCCCAGCATAAAAATGCACTGCCGCTGATCGTCACACATGGATGGCCTGGATCCATCATCGAGCAGTTGAAGATCATCGAACCGCTCACCGATCCGACAGCGCATGGAGGGAGCGAAGCGGACGCATTTGACGTGGTGATCCCGTCTTTGCCGGGCTACGGCTTTTCCGGGAAACCGACGGGGTCGGGCAACTGGAACCCGCCGCGCATCGCGCACGCCTGGGTGACGCTGATGCAACGTCTCGGCTACACGAAGTTCGTGGCGCAGGGTGGCGACTGGGGCAACGCGGTGACCGAATTGATGGCGGTGCAGGAGCCGCCGGGATTGCTCGGCATCCACACGAACATGGCGGCCACGGTTCCTGCTGACATCGCCAAGGCTCTTGCCGCCGGCGGCATGCCGCCAGCCGACCTGTCGCCGGACGAAAGGCGCGCCTTCGATCAGCTCGACGATTTCTACAAGAACGGACTGGGCTATGCCATCGAGATGAACAACCGGCCGCAGACGCTCTACGGGATCGTCGACTCGCCGGTCGGGCTTGCGTCGTGGATGCTCGATCACGACATCCGCAGTTACCGGATGATCGCGCGCGTTTTCGACGGAGAGCCCGAGGGGCTGACGAAGGACGATATCCTCGACAACGTCACGCTCTACTGGCTGACGAACACAGCAATCTCCTCGGCACGCCTCTATTGGGACAATGCGCACCATCCGTCGGGCGGGTTCTTCGACCCCAGGGGAATCAAGATCCCTGTGGCGGTCAGTGCTTTTCCTGATGAGATCTACCAGGCGCCGCAGAGCTGGGCGGAGAAGGCCTATCCGAAGCTCATCCACTACGCCAGGCTGCCGAAGGGCGGTCACTTCGCCGCCTGGGAACAGCCGATGGCTTTCACTGCCGAGCTCAGGACGGCGTTCCGGCCGTTGCGGCAGTAGACCCAGGCGGGATTAGGCGACTGAGGCCGCGATCACGATTTCCCCGGTTCGCCCTGCGTTGACCGCAGCAGGTTGTCGCGCAGCGTCGTCACCGATTTCTGCACGACGGGAAAGTCGTCGCCGAGGCCGATGGCGCCAAGCAGCGCGTTGCCGGGATCGGTTTCAACCAGTTGGCGTCCTGCCGGCGTCAGGCTGACCCGCACCTGCCGTTCGTCGGCGGGATCGCGGTGACGGGTGATAAAACCATTCGACTCCAGCTTCTTGAGGATGGGCGTCAGCGTGTTGGATTCGAGGAACATCTTTTCCCCCAACACGCCGACGGTCTGGTCGTCCTCTTCGGAGAGGGCCACCATGGCGATATATTGGGTATAGGTCAGGCCAAGCTCGTCCAGGATCGGCTTATAGGCGCGGCCGAAGGCGAGATTTGCCGAATAGACCGCGAAGCACAGGAAATTGGAAAGTTTCCTGCCGTCCTTGCCCGCTGGCGGGGAGGCGGGCGCGGGCATATCCGGCCCATTAGCTGCTTTAGATGTCGGCATCGGTCCATCCTGTCCAAGCTTTCTGATGATGAGATCTATATAAATCGCGTCCGATTAAATCGCAATAGTGTTGAAGTCGGTTTTCGATCCTGCCGTTTGTGGTGACTCGACAAAGATCAGCGGAAACTCCTGGGAGGCTTCCCATACTTCTTGCGAAAAGCGGTCGCGAAATGGGCGGAGTCGGAGAATCCGATTTCAAAGGCGATCGCCGTCATGGGCAGTGTGCTGTTTTCGACCAGAAACCGGCCATAGCGCAATCTCGTCTCGACGATAAAACGCTTCGGGGTCATGCCGATATTGTCCTGGAACAGACGCGCAAACTGGCGTGGTGACAGGCCGACCAGAGAGGCCACCTGCTCCGGTGAGACGTCGCGACCTTTCCGACTCTCGATGAGAACGACGGCTCGCTGTATGCGCGAATCTTCTGTGCGGCGAAATGTTGTGGCGCGGCCGTGATCGAAGGCGCTCATGTGCTTCTGCTCCGAGAGCGAAAGCTGGTGCACGGCCTTGGCCGCCCGATCCGGTCCGCAATGCGTGCGGATGAGTTCAGTCATCAGCGACAGGATCGATACGCCGCCAGGCACGGTAATGCGGCCGTTTTCGATCAGGAAGTCATCGCGGGTGGAGAAGGCAAGACGCGGGAAGGCAATCCGGAAATCCTCCGCGTGAAAGGGATGAACGCACGCCTTGCGTCCGGCGAGCAGTCCCTCCTGCGCCAATATGAAGGCGCCCGTACAAACGCCAATTATCGGGACACCTGCCGATGCCGCCACCCTGAGATAGTCGCGATGCTTGCTAGGTGCGGCGCGCAGATGTGGCAGGAGGCCACCGATAACCACGACGTAGTCGAAGTCGGTCGGGTTAATGTAGGGCGCATCGGCGTGAACCCGGATGCCGCAGCTGGCGACCGCTGCATGGCCCGGGGCCCCCATGATTGACCAGCGACAATGTAATGGACGGGAATTGTCGGCAAAGTCCGCCGCATGCCTGAGAGGCTCGACGATACCCGTCAGCGACATCATCGGGAAGGTCGGCCAGAGGAGAATGCCGACGCAGAGATCGGCCTTTCGGTCGCGTGCGACCAGAAGTCGCTCGGCCCAAAGATCGTCGAGCCAGCGCACATAGTCCGGCTCGTTGGCAGATATTTCGGAAGGTTCCTCGGATGTGATCATGGCGCGCGGCAATGATAGAACAACCATGTCCTTTTTTCAAAGAAAATGTCCGATTTATAAAATTCAGCGGCAGTCTTCAGTGTCAAGTTTGCTCTCGTCGAACGCGACATCCGGGGACAGAAACCACCGGACCGGGGAACCAACAAATCAAGGATCAGAACAATGGCACTTTCTCTTTCGAGAAGGATGGTGACGTGCGCTCTGCTGGCAGGCAGCTTCATGTCCCTTTCATCTATCGCCAATGCTTTCGAACTTGCCGAGCAGGGCAAGCTTACGGTTGCCTTCACCGGCGACATGCCCGGCTCCGGCTGGCAGGACGGGAAGCTGGTAGGTTATGACGGTGAAATCATGCAGCGCATTGCCGACAAGCTCGGCCTCAAGATTCAGCCTGCGCTCATGGAATGGTCGGGTACGATCGCCTCCGTTCAGTCAGGCCGCGTCGACGTCATGCTCGGCACCATGGGCTGGACCGAAAAACGTACGAAGATCATGACCCTGTCCGAGCCGATCCACTACTTCAAGAATGGCATCATGCAATCGACGAAGACGAACTGGGACAAGCTTTCCGACCTGGAAGGCAAGCAGATCGGCACGATCACCGGCTTTTCGTTCATTTCGGAATTGAAGAGCATCAAAGATCTCCAGCTCTCGCTCTACGACACGTCCGATGCGGCCGTGCGCGATCTTATCGCCGGGCGCATCGACGCTGTCATCGGCGATCCGCCGGTGATCTCCTACGCCATCAAGCAGAACCCTGATTGGAATATGCACTTCCTTGCCTTCACCGATAACAGTCCGGATTTCCCGCTGCTGACCGGTCTCGGGCAGGTCGTCTATGGCCTCAATCAGAAGAACGACGATCTGCGCCAGAAGATGGACGCCATCATCGCCGACATGTGGAAGACTTGCGAGATGAAGGAAATCGGCGCCCGCTACGGATTGTCGTCGGATGTCTGGTTCAAGCCTGTGGGTCAAAATTTCCGCGCCGGCGTCGATCGTCCCGCGGATTACAAGCTGCCGTCCTGCGCAGCTGGCGGCTGAACGACCGTGCGGACGGAAGCTGCAATTCGCGGCTTTCGTCCACTCTCTTCGCCTACTGCATAATCCCTTAAATCGGAATCGATTTCAGGAGAAAATTATGCAGCAATTCAAAGTGCTACAGCGTCCTTGGCGCGTCTGAAAAGACGCGCGGCGCTGTAGATATGATCGCATAAGGAAACGGCGATGAATGCGCTTCTCAGCGTTACAGGCCTGCGCAAGAGCTATGGTCCTATCGAAGTTCTCAAAGGCATCGATTTCGATGTCGCGCCAGGTGAGAAGATTGCCCTGATCGGCCCATCCGGCTCCGGGAAATCCACCTGTCTGCGCTGCATGAATTTTCTGGAAAAGCCCAGTGCCGGTGAGATCCGCCTCGACGGCGAGCGGATCGGCGTGCGCAACGGCCATGTCATGAGCGACCGGCAACTTGCACCGCAACGCGCCGAGATGGGCATGGTCTTCCAGCTCTTCAATCTCTGGCCGCATCTGTCGGTGACGGAAAACGTGGCGATCGCGGCGCGCAAGGTGCGCGGCCTGCCTGCTGCCGAGGCACGCGAACTGGCTTTGGAAATGTTGGCCAAAGTCCACATGACACACCGCGCCGACGCCTCACCGCTCGAACTGTCCGGCGGCCAGCAGCAGCGTGTCGCGATTGCGCGAGCGCTTGCCCAGAAGCCCAAGCTCATGCTGTTCGATGAGCCGACATCCGCACTCGATCCCGAACTGGTCCAGGAGGTTCTGAAAGTGATGGAGGAGCTGGCAGCCGAAGGGCGCACGATGCTGATCGTCACTCACGAGATCGCGTTTGCGCGCGACATTGCCGATCGCGTCCTGTTTCTTGACGGCGGCACCATCGTCGAAGCCGGGCCGGCACGCCAGGTCATAACCGTTCCCCGCGAAGCGCGCACGCAAGCGTTTCTCAACAAGATCCGGCACTAGGCGCGTCATGACCGGATTTTCCATATTCTTCTCGGTCGTCGAGGGGCTCGTCGCCGGGCTCGGCGTAACCGTTTTCGTCACGATCGCCTCACTGGCGCTCGCAGCCGTCTTCGGGTTCCTTCTCGCCCTGCTCAGGCAATTTGCCGGGATCAAGTTCATCGATCTGACGATCGATGCCTGCTGCGAGATTCTCTGCAATTTGCCGGCCTTGACGCATCTGTTCATCCTCTATTTCGGGCTTGCCAGCCTCGGCGTGAAATTGACGTCAATCACGGCGGCCGTCCTGGGCCTCGGGCTCATCGGAGCGGCGATCACCTGTGCAATCTTTCGCGCCGGTTTCGCCGCGCTGCCTGGCGGGCAGGCGGAGGCGGCGCTTGCTGCAGGGCTGACCCCGCTCCAGACGATCTTTGAGATCCTGACGCCACAGGCCATGCGGATAGCGCTTCCAGGGCTCGGGAACTACGCGGTGCAGCTTCTCAAGGATACATCCGTCGTCTCGGCCATTGCGGCGCCGGAAATCATGTTCTTTGCCCGTTCAATGGTGACGTCGTCCTTCCAGACAACAATGATCTATGCGACGGCGGCGGCACTCTACCTGTTGCTGAGCTTGCCCTTGATGCAGGTCACGCGGTTCCTCGAAAGACGTTACGGGAGATTGAAAGGATGAGCGCTTTCCTAGCGCCCTATGGCGATTATGGTGCCGAATGGCTGCCTCTCCTGCTGCGGGCGATGGTGAATACGGCCCTGCTTTCCGTTTGTGCCTTTGCGCTGGCATTCGTTTTCGGTCTGCTGCTGTCGCTCTGCCAGAAATCCAGTTTCGCGGCGCTAAGGTATTTTGCGGCCCTTTATGTGACGATCGTGCGTGGCGTGCCGCTGCTGGCGGTTTTGTTTCTGCTTTATTTCGGCTTGCCGGGTATCGGGATCGTCTTTGATGCTTTCGGCGCGGCGATTGCGGGCCTGGCGTTGTGTTTCGCGGCCCAGGTCGCAGAGCTTTTCCGCGCCGGCCTGAAGGCTATACCGGCCGGGCAGAGCGAAGCCGCGTTGGCGGCGGGCTTTACCCCCGCCCAGAGCTTCGTCCTGATCATCCTGCCGCAGGTCGCCCGTGTCATTCTGGCGCCGATGATCATCACCTTCGTCTCGCTGCTCAAGGATTCTTCGCTCGCTTCGCTGATTACCGTCAACGAACTGGTCCTCACCGGGCGGTCCATGGCGACCGAGTATTTCCTGCCCTTGCAAATCTACATTGCCGTCGGCCTCTGCTATTTAGCGATAGCCTGGCCTTTCTCGGTCCTCTCGCGCCGGCTAGCCCTTTCGGCCGCCCGCTAACTCGTCATCACAAGGCCAAGACCATGACCATTGAAACGACCGTTGTCACGGGCAACGCACGTCGGCATGCAACGCAATCGCATGAACCTCGCTGGCCGGTGATCCTCATGACACCCGACGTCAGCGAGGCGCCTGATGCGCCGACCGAGACGGAGTATGTCGTGCGCGCCAACTATGCGGATGCCATAGCCGAGGCAGGGGGAATTCCTTTGATCTTGCCTTACAACACCCGGAACCTGGCATCGGCGTTGGCGCTCGCCGATGGGATCGTCCTCACCGGTGCGCGGCCGGGGACGGAGGTGACAGGCGCGCGCAGGCAGTTCGAAATTCAGCTGGTCGAGCAGGCCTTGAAAACGGGCAAGCCGCTTCTCGGCATCTGCCACGGCATGCAGCTGATAGGTGAATGCCTTGGCGGCAAATTTCAATCCGAACTGCCGGCCGCCGCCGAATCCCACATCCCGCAAGATATCCCCGACGTTTTGGCGCACGAGATCATAGTCGAGCCGGGCAGCGTGCTGACCGATTGGGTGGGGAAGGGGCCGGCACGCGTCAATAGCCTGCACCGGCATGCTTTGGCCGGCCACGGGCGCTTCCGTATTGCTGCAAGGGCGCCGGACGGCACCATCGAAGCATTCGAAGGGGAAACGGACGGCTTTTGCCTAGGCATCCAGTGGCACCCAGAATACCGGCTGACCGAACTCGACAGGAATATCATAGGGGCCTTCGTCGGCCGCAGCGCAGAAGCGGCGGCCCGCAAGGCAAGCGATGCTTCATCGGCTGGAAGCAATCGCGTACGCGAACGACTGGCACAGCTCGAGCTTGCTCTGCCGGAAGCATCCTCGCCGCCAGGTGCATTTTCCGGGGCTGTGCGGACCGGCAATATCATCACCGTTTCCGGTCAGGTGCCGCTGAAGGATGGTGCGGTGCTGCGGACAGGACACCTCGGAGCGGACGTCTCCATCGAAGAGGGGCGAGAATGCGCGCGCTGGGCGCTTCTCAATGCGATTGCGCAGCTGGAGGGGGCTGCGGGCGGCTTTGACAACATTCTGGGCTTCGTCCGGCTGGCGGGCTATGTCGCGGCGGATGCTGCTTTCGAGCGCCACGGCGCCGTCGTCGATGGCGCTTCGGAATTGCTCCGAGAGCTTTTCCCGGATCGATGGGCGCATGCCCGCATCGCGATCGGCGTAACATCCCTGCCGCGCGGGGTGCCCGTTGAGGTCGAGTTGGCGGCCGTCGTCGTCAGCGACGAGGCTTGAGATGGCGCGCGTTGCGGTGATCGGCGCCGGCGTCATCGGCGTATCGTCGGCCTATCTTCTGGCCCGGGCGGGGCATGATGTGACACTTATCGATGCGGCAAGCGAGCCGGGCATGGGGGCGAGTGCCGGCAACGCCGCGCAGCTGTCCTGGGCCTATGGTGACGCAATGGCATCACCAGCCCTGCTGAAACATCTGCCAGCCATTGCGATGGGCTGGGATCCGGCCTTCCGCATCCAGTGGCAACTCGACCGGGACTTTGTCTGCTGGGGCCTGAAATTTATTGCCAATACCCCGTTCAGATGTTGGTGGAACAATACGCAGGACATCCTGCGCCTTGCCGAACAATCCCGTCACGAGCTCGCAATCCTGCTTAGGGAAACCGATGTCGAATTCGATTACCGTGTCGCCGGAAAACTGCATCTCTACGCCGATCGGCAAAGTTTTGCTGCCGCCGATTCCAGTGTCGCGCGCAAGAATGCCCTTGGCTTCGAACAGCGCCTGCTGACGCGGGTGGAGGCGGAAAGCATTGAACCTGCGCTGGCCGCATATCAGGGAGAGATTGCCGGGGCCGTTTATACACCCACTGATGCCCTCGGCGATGCGGCCGGATTTTGCCGCCAGCTCACCGCCCGGATGATCGAGCGCCGGCAGGTGTCGGTGCTTTTTGGCAGGAGGGTCTCGAGCTTCGTCCAAACCGGAAGCGTGCTGACAGGATTGAGGTTCGAGGACCGCGACGAGCTTCGCGTCGACGCAGCCATCGTCGCCGCAGGACCGCAGATTCGTTCCCTCATATCCGATTTGCCCGAGGCCCGGGACATACGCTCCATCAGAGGCTACTCGCTCACCGTTCGAAGAACTGGCCTTGCACCAAGCATCAGCCTGACCGACGTCAAGCGAAAGCTTGCCTTTGCGGCAATCGGCGACCGTTTTCGTGTCGCAGGACTAGCAGACATCGAGCGTCCCGGGGCCGGTTTTGATGCCAGACGTTTCGACACGCTCAAGCTGGCTGCCTCCGCGGTGCTGCCCGACCTTTTCGAGCGTTCGGACGAACTGATGAGATGGTCGGGCGAGAGGCCGATGACGCCGACCTCCAAACCCATTATCGCCGCCTCCCGACACATCAAAGGTCTCTACATCAATGCCGGTCACGGCATGCTGGGTTGGACGCTTGCATTGGGCTCTGCCCGCCGCGTGGTCGATCTCCTCTTTCAATAAGTCGGTGGCTGGCGCCCGGTGCCCACAGTTGCTGACGCTCTTCCACCTGCCGCAGCGTTCCGGCAGAGGCTGCCGAGACTTCGCTCAATTCATACCTCTTCACCTCCATCTGATCGTTCCGGATCATAAAATCCGGAACGAAGGGAGTCAGAGCTCATCACCAAATGGAATCCGGAATGCGAGGTTGGTCCTAGCCGAATTTCTCGGTCGTATCGGCCTTGCCGAACACCCAGTAGCCGGAAGCCTTGATCCAGCCGAGCGGGCAACCTCGTTCCAGCAGGTAGGCGCGGATATCGCGTGTCACCGAGGCTTCCGCCGCGACCCAGATGAAGGTCTCCGGCTGGACATCGACCGTACTCAACAGTTTCAGCAGTGCTGCGGCATCGGTTGCCTGCGAAAGCGGCCGGTGCACCCAGTGGAGGTGCAGCTCGGCTGATGTCTCGAAGGTCTGCTCTTCCAACGGGCCGGTGACGGCAGCGATTGTGGTGACGACGGTTCCGGCGCCGCTTTCCTCGATCCGGCGGCCGATCGCCGGCAGTGCTGTTTCGTCGCCGATCAGCAGCCATCGTTTTACGGTCTTCGAGACTACGGCGGAGCCTCTTGGTCCGCCGATCTCGAGCCTGTCGCCCGGGTTGGCGTCGATCGCCCATTTCGTCACCGGACCTGCCTCATGCAAGGCAAAGTCGATGGTCAATCTCCGCTCGGCATTGTCATAGCGGCGCGGCGTGTAGTCACGGCGCTCTTCTCCACCATCGGCAGTGGGAATGAAGATCTTGATGTGGTCGTCAGCACCGAGACTGATGAAATCGGCGAGATGGTCACCTGCCAATACGACCCGGCGCATGCTCGGAGTGATATCGACGACGCTTTCGACTGTCAGTAAGCGCCGCCGCGTGTCGTGGCGAATCCGCTCGATGCCAGGGGTCGATGAAGCTTGATCTTTGAATTGATTGTTATCCATGTGTCCTTCCGGGGCTTCTGAAGCTCGATCCGCAGGACACAGTCGCGCAGATCGAAGCCGCAAAGCCGTTCGATCATACGCGTTGAGTGACGTTAACGCTTACGTGGCCGGGTGACCCGACCATTGACGACATGATGTAGCCGACGGCGGCGGCATGTGCAACAGCAAGGGAGCCAGCAATGGCGATGATTGCCAAAGTTTAACTTTCCGGTGCCGTTCCGGTTGGGCAATGATCGGCCGATCAGCGGTTATGGAGAAGACAATGGACAGCAGAATCCAGGACGTGCTCGACATCTATCACGCGATGATCGAGACGGAGCATAACAGCCCGCGCGGGCTGCCTCCCGGCGGCCGCGATGGAGGACAGGATCAGCGGTTGCGCGCGGTCGGGCCCGCGACCGGGCAGTTCATCAATATCCTCGCCAAGAGCCTCAAGAGCCCGACCATTCTCGAACTCGGCACCTCCTTCGGTTATTCCGGGATATGGCTGGCGGAAGCCGCGCGCGCTTCCGGCGGGCGGCTGATCACCATGGAAATGCACGACTACAAGTCTGCCTACGCACGCGACATGGCCATCAAGGCAGGGCTCGCAGAGCATGTGGAATTCAAGGTTGGGGATGCGGTCCAGATGATCGGCGAGCTTTCCCAGGGCATCGACTTCGTGCTGGTGGATCTCTGGAAGGATCTCTACGTTCCCTGCCTCGAAGCTTTCTATCCCAAGCTCAATCCAGGCGCGATCATCGTCGCCGACAACATGCTGCGCCCGGGAGGCGATGATCTCAAACGCTACGGCGAGGCTGTCCGTGCCAAGCCCGGGATATCAAGCGTGCTGCTGCCGGTCGGCAGCGGGCTTGAGGTCAGTCGGTTCGATTGAGGCTGAGGTGAGATTAGCGGCCATTTTGTTTTTAGTTGCAGCAAAAAAGATGACACGTTTGAAGCTAATTTCCGACACTTTCCCGATCAAAGCTCCGCCATCGCGAGCTTTGGAGATGTGATGTCGGGCATTCTTATCGCCACCCTGTTGGCAACGGTTTCAGCAAAGATTCCCGCCGGATTTTCCAGCGGTGATCTGCTTTATTCTGATTGCGGCGGCTCCCGGCAGTTTGTCGTCGGATATGTGGCGGGTTGGTTGGACAAGTGGAACCGGGACGAGTATTTGGCCCGCCGTATTTTCACCGAAGTCGTTCCTGCGCCGAAAGCAATGGTGAACTCGGCGTATTTTGCCAACTCCGTTGGAGTAAACGTCTGTGTGCCGGTTGGAACGACTGCGGAAGCAATCGGCAATACGTTGTGTACATTCCTGGAAGAGAATCCCGGCATTCGCGAGGCCACCGGCGACGAGCTGATGACGACGTTGATCGCCTATAAATACCGCTGCCCCGTGCCGTAGGAACGTCAAACTCCCCCCGGCTTGTTGGTTTCGATGAAACGGCTGAGCGAGGTGGCGGCGTTCAGCATGTGGGCGCGCATGCGCCGGGATGCCATCTCGCCGTCGCCTTCGGCGATCGCCTGCATGATTGCCTCGTGTTCGTCCCGGGATCGGCGGAGCCGTTCGCCCTGGCGCAGCTGCGTGCGCCGGAAGGCGTTCAGGCGGTTGCGCACGGCGATCGCCTGTTCGGCAAGGAAGCTATTGTGGGTGGCGTGATAGATGGCTTCATGGAATTGGCGGTTGAAGCTGTCATAGGCATCGAAATCGCCGGTCTCGACGATCGGCTCTGAGAGGTCGTGCAGTTCGATCAGATGGCTGCGTTCCAGCGGTGTCATGCGGTAGGTGGCGAGCCTGACGCAAATGGCCTCGATCTCGGCCACCGTCTCGAACATTTCCATGATGCGCTCCGGTGTCATACGGGCAACGACGCCGCCGCGCCGGGCGCGAAGCTCGACGAGGCCGCCCGCCGCCAGCTGACGCAGCGCTTCGCGAACCGGCGTGCGGGAGGCGCCGAAGCGATCGGCAAGCTGCTGTTCGTCCAACGCTGCGCCCGCCGCCAGCGTGCCGGTGGCGATCTCGTCCGTCAGGGCGTTGCGAATGCGGTCGGAGAGCAACCCGCGATCATCGCCGTTATCCTCGGTTTCGAAACCACTCGCCATTTCCGTTATCTCCGATCTGTTTCAGCATCGACGGCTCGATCGATTGTGTATGCAAATGCGATTGACGTGCCGCTAGGCGTATACACTGATAGCATCACGAAGCTGTTACGTATTCAATAATTGACTTTATATCGGATGGGAATACATAAATCTCCAGCAAGCAGGCTTTTGCATACACGAAGCCGCTTCAAATACCGAATTTGAATACGACGGGAACCGCAACGCGACGAAGGCCAGCGCCTCGCGCCGGGCAAAGCGAACCGTTCCGACATGGCATTACAGACCAACCGATTTCGACTTGGCTTCGGTTCTTCGGTCCCGAACCAGCATGCTTTCGATCCTTCAATTCCTGGACGCATAAGGAACCAGATCATGATGATGAACAGACGGACTTTCTCGGCTGCCCTTGTTGCCGGCGCCGCCGCTTCTCTGCTTGCTACCCGCGGTATGGCCGCGACATCCGCTCTCGTTAAGGCGCGCAACGTCGTGCTGGCGCACGGTCTGTTTGCCGACGGCTCGTGCTGGACCGAGGTGATCGCGCGCCTGCAGGCGGCTGGGCTCAATGCCACGGCGGTGCAGAACCCGCTGACGACGCTGCCCGAGGCCGTTGCTGCCGTGAAGCGGGTGCTCGACCGGCAGGATGGCCCGACGGTTCTCGTCGGGCATTCGTTTTCCGGCATGATCGTCACGGAGGCCGGCGTGCACCCGGATGTTTCGGCGCTCGTCTATGTCGCGGCGCGGGCGCCGGATGCGGGCGAGGATTATACTGCCCTCGCCAAAACCTTCCCAACGCCGCCGGCTTCTGCCGGCATCGTCTTCGATGGCGACGAGGGTCGGCTGAGCGAGGAAGCCTTCCTGCACGATTTCGCCGGCGACCTGCCGGAGACGAAGGCGAAAGTTCTTTACGCCGTGCAGCAACCGTTCCAGAAGGCGCTGCTGACCGGCAAGACGACACAGGCCGCCTGGCGTTCGAAGCCGAGTTGGTATGCCGTTTCGACCGAGGACCGGACGATCAATCCCGATCTCGAACGCTTCATGGCCAAACGCATGGGAGCAAAGACCATTGAAATCCAGGCCAGCCATCTGTCGTTGATCTCCCACCCGGACGAGATCACAAAGCTGATCCTCACGGCGGCGGGGCAGAATACGGACTGATGCCGAGGCCGATCCCGGTGCCGATCATGGACAATCATACCAGGCGGCAACATCCCTGCGCGGCGAGGGGCCGCCGCTCCTCTCATATCGGTCGGCGCAGCGGCCTGAACGCTGCTCGAAGCTCGGCGGAGAAGAGCTCGGGCTGCTCCCAGGCGGCGAAGTGGCCGCCCTTGTCGACCTTGTGGAAATAGATAAGGTTGCGATAGGCGCGACGGGCCCATGTCTCCGGGGCCTGATAGCTCTCCCCAGGAAAGACGGTGATGGCGACCGGAAGCGCGATCTTGGAGGTCTTCTCCCCGGCCGCAAGGACGGGACTGCTCCCGCCGCCATATTCCCAGTAGATCCGGGCCGAGGAAGCGGCGCTGTTGGTCAACCAGTAAAGCGTGATGTCGTCGAGCACCTCGTCGGGAGACTTTTCGGGATCGCTGCTGTCGTAGGTCCAGTGCGTGAAGCCTGGATGACCGAGCGTCCATGCCGCAAGGCCGGCCGGGGAATCCGATATGGCGTAGCCGATCGTCTGCGGCCTCGTGCCCATCATCGTGGCATAGGACCTGTTCCCCATCTTGGCTGCGGCGCTGAGGGCATCGAACGCCGCGCGTTCCTCGGCGGAGAGTCGCTGCGGCGCCGGCCCGCCCGCGGCGAGCACCGCGGCTACTTCGGGCGGCACGACAGCCGGCAGGTTGATGTGGATGCCGAGCAGACCTTGTGGCGCGAGCCGTGCCATCGCGCCGGAGACCGGCGAGCCCCAGTCGCCGCCCTGGGCGACGTAGCTGCTGTAAGCGAGGCGCTTCATCAGTTCCGCCCAGGCCCGCGCGATGCGGTCCGGGCCCCAGCCGGTGCCGATCGGCTTGCCGGAGAAGCCGTAGCCCGGCATCGACGGAATGACCACGTCGAACGCATCTTCGGCGCGTCCGCCATGAGCGGTCGGATCGGTGAGCGGGCCGATGATCTTGAGGTTCTCGAATACCGATCCCGGCCAGCCATGGGTGATGATGACGGGCAGGGCATTCGGATGTTTCGAGTGGACGTGAATGAAGTGGATGTCTAGGCCGTCGATCTCGGTGATGAATTGCGGCAGCGCGTTCAGCTTCGCTTCCGCCTTTCGCCAGTCGTAGCCGGTGCCCCAATAATCGACGAGCGGCTTGATCTTTTCGAGCTGTATGCCCTGCGACTGATCGTCGACCGTCTCGCGTTCGGGCCAGCGTGTTGCCAGCACGCGCCGGCGAAGGTCGAGGAGGTCCGCCTCGGGAGTGTCGACGCGAAACGGGCGGATCGCATCTCCCGTGGCAGCCGATGCCGGATAGGACGGAAACAGGCTGGTCGCGCCCGCGGCGGCGATCCCGATCGCCGCGGTGGTCAGGAACCTCCGTCGGTCGCGGTTCAGGGATTCCGAGCCGGCACTTGTGAGCATTTTGAAGAGCATGGTCATGGCATTGTCTCCTTTTAAGCAGACGCCTTGGGCAAGAGTTCGGCCGTCGTCAGAATAGCATGGGCGTAGGTCGGGCCGTTCAGCTTGTGCGCAGCATGCATCATTAGGTGCGAGAAGGCGGCCGTCGCGTCGCTCACCAAGGTCGCGAAATAACCGAGTTCCATAGCGAAGCGGGCGGTGGATTCGATACAGGTATTCCCGCCGGATCATCTGGATGCGAGGCCGGCCGTATTGCGCAGCTGATCGGGATGCGTGCCGCCGCCCATACTTCTCGCCACCATCGCGACGATGGTTTCGAAGAGTTCGTTCTTTGCCTCGACGGCGGTGATGTCGCCCGACGCGGCGGCATAGGAGAGGGCTTCGGCGGCGCCGAGCATGGCCCAGAGGCCGGCTGCGGCGATCGTGCCGGCACCGGTAAAGGGCGAAAGCGCGATACGGCATTTCTCGATGAAGGCCGCTTCGTATTCGCGCTTGATCCTTTCGAGTTCCGGCGAGCCGGCAAGTGCTGCGATCACGCCGGGGATTTCACGGCCCTGAAGAAGCACGCAGTCGACATAGGAGGTGGCGATGACTGTGGCCCGGTCGGCGAGCGACGGCTGGCTTGCCGCAAGGGCTGCGTCCATCACAGCCGTCTGGCGGGCGTCGAATTCGCGGTAGAGCGCTGCGAGCAGGCCGGGGCGGGTTTCGAAATGATCATAGACCACGGGTTTCGTTACGCCCGCCCGCTCGGAAAGCCGGCCGAGGGTCAGCGCTTCCGTTCCTTCGTCACGGACGATCTGCCAAGCGACGTCGAGCAACTGCCGATGCCGATCCTGCCGCGACAGGCGGCGGCGCGGTTGCGGATCGGTCGGCTGACCGGTTATTTCGGCGCTTGACATCACTATATACCAAAAGTAACTTTACTGAAAGTAGCTTACCAAAGGTATACAGCCCGCGACTTCCTTCCGCAATCATTCAACAGGAGTTTTCTGCATGCACGCGCTCATCGTCGTCGCGCATCCCGATCCCCAGTCGCTCACCCACGGCGTCGCCGCCCGTCTTGCCGAAGGTGTCACACTTTCCGATGCCGGCCATTCCGTCGAGTTTGCCGATCTCGCGGCCGAGGGCTTCGATCCCCGGTTCTCCGCGGCCGATATCGCTCTGCATCTGAGGAAAGGGGTGCTGCCCGCCGACGTTGCCGCCGAGCAGGCAAGGATCGACCGCGCCGATGCGCTGGTGCTCGTCTATCCCGTCTACTGGTGGTCGATGCCGGGGCTTATCAAGGGATGGATCGACCGGGTGTTCACCAATGGCTGGGCTTACGACGATCGCCCGGATATCGGGCTGGTGAAGCTGCTTGGCCGCCTGCCGGTGCATCTGGTCGGCCTCGGCGGCGCCGATGCCGGGACCTATATGCGGCACGGCTATTTCGGCGCCATTAAGACGCAGATCGATCACGGGATCTTCGACTATTGCGGCGCCCGCGTCGTGACATCAGAGGTGCTGTTCGAAGCCGGACCGGACCATGCGACCGCTCATCTGGAGGCTGCGCGCGTCATCGGCCGCAGGCTTTTTGATGCCTCCCGGCAACGCAAGGCGGCCGACGCGGCGTAACGATGTAGCGCGAGATCCGACGGCGCGGTTTTGCTGGCTGGCGCGGGCAGAGTCTTGCGCCGCCGGCTTTTTCACGAGACAAGCCTTGGATGAGTATTCCGACGACACATCCCTTCGATTTCGATCCGACCTACGGAATGCAGCTCGAAGAACTTCTCGCGGTCGAGCCGCCCGAGGCGCCTGCCGGCTTCGATGATTTCTGGAAGGCGCGGTATCTCAAGGCGCTGGCGGTCGATCCGCAGCCGGTGCTGCGCCGGAGCAAGATCACCCATGCCGACTGGCACGTGCTCGATCTCGTCTATATCTCGACCAGTTCATTCAGGATCGGCGGTTGGCTCATCCTGCCGCGTAAGGGGGAGGTGCGGCGCGGTCTTGTCGTCGGGCATGGTTATGGCGGGCGGGATCGTCCCGATTTCGATCTGCCGGTCGAGGAAACGGCGGTGCTCTTTCCCTGCTGCCGCGGGCTGTCGCTCAGCGCCCGTCCGCCGATTTCGCAGAATCCCTCCTGGCATGTGCTGCACGATATCGACAAGCCTGGATCCTATGTCATCGGCGGCTGCGTCGAGGATCTGTGGCTTGCCGTCTCGACGCTGGTTGCGCTCTATCCCTGGGTGTCAGGACATATCGGCTATAGCGGCATCAGCTTCGGCGGCGGTCTCGGGGCGATGGCGATCGCTTACGACCCGCGTATCGATCGCGGTCATCTGGCGCTGCCGACCTTCGGGGACCAGCCGCTGCGGCTGACGCTGCCGACCGTCGGCAGCGCGCAGTCGGTGCAAGCGTATCATAAGAAACACCCGGATGTGCTGGAGACGTTACGCTTCTACGATGCGGCGACCGCCGCCAGCCGGATCAAGGTGCCGATGCTGACGGCCGTCGCCCTTTTCGATCCCTCCGTCGCGCCGCCCTGTCAGTTCGCCGTCGCAAATGCGCTACCAAAATTTAATGAAATCTTCATCCTGGATGCCGGGCATTTCGATTACCCTGGAAGTGCTGAGCAAGAGGCGGTTCTCCGCGACAAGATCGGACAGTTTTTCAGGGTGCCATGAACCGCGAATATCTGCGCTGGTATAGTCAGCGGCTGCATCGAGACATGGAGATGCTGGTGTTCGGCCATGCCGGCGCCAAGGTTCTGGTATTTCCGACGCGGGACGGGCGCTTCTTCGAATATGAACAGCTCGGCCTCGTCGCGAGTCTCGCCGACAAGTTGGAAGCCGGCCATCTCCAGCTCTATTGCATCGAGGGCCTGGCGGCAGAAACCTTTTACGGCTTTCACCGTCACCCGGTCGAGCGCATCCGCCGGCATGGCGCCTTCGAGGATTATATCCTGCACGAAGTGTTGCCGCTTATGGCGGCGAAGAATTCGCATGACTGCACCATCGTGCACGGCTGCAGCCTCGGCGCCTTCCAGGCGGCGAGCCTGTTCTTTCGCCATCCGCATCTCTTCCGCAAGCTCGTCGCCTTTTCCGGCCGCTACGACCTGACGATGAAGGTGGAATCCTTCGGCGACCTGTTCGACGGTTATTACGATGACAGCGTCTATTTCCACACGCCGGCGCATTTTCTTCCAGGGCTCGGCAGCGACTGGCGGCTCGACAGGCTGCGTGAGCGCGACATCGTTCTCACCATTGGCGACGCCGACCCTTTCCTCGACAACAACCGCTATCTCAGCCGGCTGCTCGGCGAAAAGCATATCGGCCATCAGCTGCATGTCTGGGATGGACGCGCCCACCGCGCCGGCGCCTGGCGGAAGATGGCAGCGCTTTATATTTGAGGCGGCACCGTTATGGCCAATGCAGCGCCGCCGTCGCTACCGGCGCGTCCCAGAGGGCGATCTCCTCGTCGGTCAGCAGGGCAAGGGTGACCGACAGACCTTGCATGTCGAGCGAGGTGACGTAGGTTCCCACAAGCGAGCGTTCGATCGGAATGCCGCGTTGCTCGATAAAGCGGCGGGCGCCGTTATAGGCAAGGTAGAGTTCGGCCGGCGGCGTGCCGCCGAGGCCGTTGACGAAGAGCAGTGCCCGGGCACCCGGCGCCACCGCGATGTCGCCGGCGATGGTTTCGCAGAGATGGCCGATGATCGCGTCGGAGGCGGCGAAGGGCTGCCTGGCATGGCCGGGTTCTCCATGGATGCCGACGCCCATTTCCATCTCGCCGGGCCCAAGCGAAAATGTGGTGCGCTCGGTCTGCGGCACCGTCACGCCGTTCAGCGCGACACCCATCGAGCGGATGCGTGTGTTCAATCCCTCGCCGAGCTGCTTCAATTCGGCAAGCGACATGCCGCGTTCGGCTGCAGCGCCCAGGAGCTTTTCGACGATCAGCGTTCCGGCAACGCCGCGCCGGCCATTGCCTTCGCCGGACCTTGATGTCTCGATATCGTCGCTGACGACGACCATGTCGATGTTGTGGCGGTCGCCGGCCATCTCGATCGCCATTTCGAAATTCATCAGATCGCCGTCATAGTTCTTGACCACGAGTAGGCAGCCGGCGCCGGTATCGGCCTCTTCGATCGCGGCGATGATCTGGCTCGGTGTCGGCGAGGTGAAGATATGGCCGACGCAGGCGGCATCCAGCATGCCGTGGCCGACGAAGCCAATATGCATCGGTTCATGGCCGGCGCCGCCGCCTGATATAAGCGCCACCTTGCCAGCGGTGGGATGGCGGCGGCGGATGCATCTGCGCTCAGGCCCGAACACCACCAAGGCCTCATGGGCGCGCACGAAGCCTTCGACGCTTTCGGCGACCATGGTTTCCGCAGTGTTCATGAACTTCTTCATCAAGCCCCTCCCAAGGCCAAAAGCATTACGCTACGTCAACCCGCTCACTACTCACTATTCACTGCTCACTCGCCCCTGAAATCGCGACGATCTTCTGCACCAGATCGGAGATCGCCTCTTCCAATAGGCGGTTTTTCCTGTCATCGCCGAAGTCGGGCACCATCAGCGACAGGTGCCGCAATTTCTCGGAATGGCCGAGGTCCGGCAGCTTGCCGGGATGGGCGGCCTGATAGGCTTCGAGAAAGCGCTCCTGTTCGGCGGCGCTAAAATGGCAGACGCGGACGATTGTGGCGAGATGGCGCGCCGGCAGCGGCGTTGCATAGGTCGGGCTGGTGATCTGGGTGACGAAGCTGCGATGTTTTCCAAGCGCCGTCGCCAGGCGCTGGCGCGTGCCGGATGGCCTATTGTCGATAATCTGCGCCAGAATGGACTTGTAGGCGATAATGGCGTCTTCGGTGTCTTCGCGCGCCATTCTACTCTCCGGCTGCCCTTGTGCCATCGGCGTTGAGGCCGATGATCGCCGATCTTATCGCGGGACGCCGGGCCGGCGCCACGGAAAAATGCCGGAGGCCGGCGGCAAGCAGCCCCGGCAGATGGCGCGGGTCGCCGGCCATGTCGCCGCAGATGCTGACCGGCTTGCCGGCGGTCAGCTTCACCGCCTGAGCGAGCAGCCGGAGCACGGCGGGTGCAGCCTTGCCGGCATCGGCGTCGATATCGTCGCGGGCGGAGGCGGTAAGATATTGGGTGAGGTCGTTGGTTCCGAACGAGAAGAACGCTGCCGCCCCGAAGGCGTCGAGCATCAATGCGGCTGATGGTACCTCCACCATCATGCCGATCGGCGGCATTTTGTGGGGCAGGGCACGGCGGCCGAGTTTTTCGGCTTCCTCGCGGAATATGTCGCGCATCCTGTCGATTTCGTCGGGAAAGGTCACCATTGGCAGCATTACGGACAGGCTGCCGAAGACCGCGGCGCGCAGCAGGGCCCGGGCCTGGACGCGGGCGACTTCCGGCCGGGCAAGCAGCAGCCGTATGCCGCGCAGGCCTGAGGCGGAGAGAGCCGGCAGATCTTCCAGGCCGGGGAGCGGCTTGTCGCCGCCGATATCGAGCATGCGGATCGTTACCGGCCTGTCGCCTGCCTGCTCCAGCACGCGGCGATAGATCGCCAACTGCTGTTCCTCATTGGCGGCATCGGCCACTGAGGCTATCGAAAATTCCGAGCGCATCAGGCCGACGCCTGCCGTTGCCGGATCGAGCGCATCGATCTCGGCGGGATCGTTGATGTTGATCGAGAGCAGGATCGGCACGCCGTCCGCCGTGCGCAACTCGCCGCCGGTGGTTTGCGTGTCGCCGGCGGGTTCTTGTGCAGGCGCGAGCGGCGGGATCAGCATGCTGCCCGCCTGCAGGATGACCGCACCGGCGTTGCCATCCACGCTGACAGGATCTCCGTCTGCGGCTGAAAAGCGGCCTGTGCCGATCACCATCGGCACCGATTTCGCCCGGGCGAGCAGGGCGACATGGCCGGCGGTGCTGCCTGCGAACAGCGCGATGCCGCCGCCTTTCGACCAGTCATGGGCGAGAAAGCGGCTCGGCTCCATGTCCTTGCCGACGAAGACCGAGCCAGGCGGGAAATCGGCGATCGGGGTGCCGGCGAGCGCGCCGAGCACGCGGTTCTTGATGTCGAGAATATCGACGGCGCGTGCCCGCATCTGCTCTTCATCGGCCGCTTCGAGTTCGCCGATATAGGCGTCGAGGGTGGCGACCCAGGCAAAGACGACATTCTCGTCGGCTTCCAGGCGTGCGCCGGTCGCTTCCGCGATCGTCGGATCGCGCAGCACCTCGATCTGGAAATCGATGATATCCCGGCTTTCGGCGTCGGCTCCATCGGCAAGGTGCTCGAGTTCGCTGATCGAGATGTCGATCGCCTTCTCCAGCGCGCCGTATCCCCCGACGGCTCGGGACGCAGGGGCGGTGTCCGGCTGCTCGGCAGCGGAAGGAGCCTTCGGCTCCTCCGCGAGAAAGGCCGGGCCGGATGCGATGCCCGGGGATGCGCTCTTTGCTGTCAGCCTAAGCGGTGCGGCCATGTTTCTTTTCCTCATCGAAGTTGCGCTCGATGAGTTCCTTCAGCGCGCGGATCGCCTCCTCGGCGAGAATGCCGTCGGCGCGAATCCTGAGGATCGATCCTTTTCGGATTTTCGCGCCCATGATCTTGATGATGCTCTTGCCGTTCAGCCAGACGTCGCTACCGTTGACGGCGATCTCGATCGAACAGGGGAAGGACTTGGCAAGCCGCGTGAAGGTAACGGAGGGGCGGGCATGCAGCCCGACGCCGTGCTTGACTTCTACCTCCGTCTGGCAATTCACGTGCAATGGATGGGGCTCCTGTTTTTCACTACGCAATCCTGTTGTCATCAGGGGGACAGTTCCTCGGCTGTGGCGACGACCTTGGCCAATGACGCGCCCCCCGACGCCTCGGCGGCGGCGATGACGGCGCCTTCGACCAAGGGCGCGTTGCAGATGGAGACGAGGGTCGCGCGGGGAAGGCCCAGCATCTCGATCGCCATCTCGCTGTTGGTTTCGGCACCGCCGAGATCGACGAAGACGGCGACGCCGGCATCGGACCAGGCGGCTTCGATCGCCTTCAGAATGCCGCCGGCATCGGTGCCGAGCTCGCCATGGGCATTGCCGCCCGACCAGGCGAGCGGCACGCTGTCGCCCACCATCTGTCGCACCATATCGGCGATTCCCCTTGCCACCAGCGGCGAGTGGGAGACGATCACGATACCCACATTTGCGGTCTTTCCATTCATTGCGGACGATGCTCCCCGAGATAGCGGCAGATCGCCGTGGTCAGCAGCGCGCAGCTCGACGCGCCGGGATCGACATGACCGATCGAGCGGTCGCCGAGATAGGCGGCGCGCCCGCGCATCGCCTTCATGTCAGCGGTGCGGTTGGCGGAACGCTCGGCCCTGCGGGCGATTGCGCCGAGCGGCGAGCGGCTGGCGAGTGCCGCATGCACGGGATAGAGCACGTCGAGCAGGGTTTTGTCGCCGGCATGCGCCCGACCGCGTCTTGCGACGGCATCGATCGCCTGTTTCAGCACCTGCGAAAAATCGGCCTTTTCGTCACTTCTGCGAAGCTCGCGGCCGATCTCCATCAGCAGCGTGCCGTAGAGTGGCCCGGCCGCACCGCCGACATTCATCACCAGCGTCAGACCGATCTTTTCCATGGCGTCGGGGAAGGGCAGGCTGGAGAGGTTCTCGCCTTCGGCGCTCACCGCCTCGCAGCCGCGCCGCATGTTGGTTCCGTGATCGCCATCGCCGATGGCGCGATCGAGCGCGCAGAGATGATCGCTGTTTTCCGCGATCGTCGCGCGGCACACCTCAATCAATCCTGCCACAAGCACCGGTTCCGCCTGCACTGCCATCCTCCCTGTCGCCGCGCCTCCCGCGGGCTTTTGAATTTCACGCCGGTCAGGCGAGGCTTGCCGCCACACCGAACGCGCCGGCAACCGCGACGGCGCCGGGATCGGCGACACCGGCCAGATCCCTTTCGCCAACATACGAGGCGCGGCCGGCTCTCGCCTTCATCATCGTCTTCGTCGACTCCGCACCTGCGGCAGCAGCCCTGGCCGCCGCCGCGACATCGCCGGATGCGAGCGCCTGCAGGGCAGGCGACAGCGCATCGACCATCGTCCGGTCGCCGACTTCGGCTCCGCCATAGAACGTCATCCTGTCGAGCCCGGCAATAAGGGCTGCTGATATATCGGCCTTGTCGGCCATCGCCTTTGCTGCTGCGGTGAAGAAGATCGACAGCAGCACGCCGCTCGATCCGCCCATGCTGGTGCCCAGGATATCGCCGAGCGAGGCAAGCGTTGCCGCCGGCCGGTCGAGCGGCAGCGTGTCGAGGCGAGCCAGCACGCTGCGGGCGCCCGTCGCCACCGTCGAGCCGGTATCGCCATCGCCGACGCGGCCATCCAGCCGGTTGAGTTCGCTTTCCTGCGAGATCAGATGTTCGCAGAGTGCCGTGATCAGGCGCCGGTTGTGGGCGTCATCTCCAGCTGCGCCTTTCGCGCCGTTCAAGGCGGCCGATGTTCTCGGTGCGGCGATGACCCTGATCTCGTGGCGTTCGACGGCCGGCATCCAGGCATGCGGCTCGACCGCTGCCGTCAGCGCGGCCTCACGCACGGCGTCCAGCCGGATCAGCGACAGCGAGAAGCCGTTCATGTTGAGCGCGGTCATCATCGGCGCCGGGCCAATGATCAGCCGGACGCGGCGGCCAAGCGGCGAGGACAGCACGGCATTGGCGATGACGGTCATTTCGAGCGGCGGCACGGCGCCGAGATTGTTGATGAGGAGCCCGTGGTTTCCGCCCTCGCGTAGCGTCGGGGTTAGGCGCGCCACCATGGTGGAGACGATATCGGCAACCGGCTGCAAAGCGATGCGCTCGACGCCCGGCTCGCCATGGATGCCGAGGCCGAGTTCGCCTTCGTTCTCGCCGAGACGATCTTCGTGCGACTGGCCGGGCACGCTGCAGGTGGAGAGCGACATGCCGAGCGAGACGATGTCGCCGGCCGCAGCCGCGGCATGGGCTGCGACCGTCTTCAGGTCCTCGCCCCTTTCGGCGTGATAGCCCGATATCTTGTGGACGAACAGCGTGCCGGCGACGCCGCGCGGCTGGTTGATGCCGGGGATGGCGATATCGTCGGCGACGATGACCATCTCGACGTCGAAGCCCTCGGCGCGCGCCTTTTCGGCGGCGAGGCCGAAATTCAGCCGGTCGCCAGTGTAGTTCTTGACGATCAGCAGGGCGCCCTTTTCGCCGGTCACGGCGCGGATCGCCGTCAGCACGGCATCGACGCTCGGCGAGGCGAAAATCTCGCCGGATACGGCAGCCGTCAGCATGCCCCTACCGACGAAGCCGGCATGGGAGGGCTCATGGCCGGCGCCGCCGCCTGAGATGATCGCCACCTTCGACTTGTCCCAGTCCGCACGCAGGATCACCTTGATGTCGGGAAAGCTGTCGAGGCGGGCAAGACGACCCTTGCTGCTCGTCAGAAGCAGACCGTCCAAGGCTTCGGTGACGATGTTTTCCCTGCGGTTGAAGAAGTGTTTCATCGATTGAGACCCGTCTGTTTGTTTTTCATGCCATCATCAAGTCTGTTTGCCGGTCAGGACAGGCGCTGTCCACTCGCGTCGAAATAAAGCGGATCGCGCAACGTCAGGCTGATCCGGTCTCCCGGTGCGATCGCCAGATATGGATCCGCAAGTGTGACGAGCTTGTGATTGCCAGCCCTGATGTGCAGATGGTTCTGGTCGCCGAGATGCTCGATCCAGTCGATCTCGGCATTGGCATCCTTGCCGACAATGATGTCGAGATGTTCGGTGCGGGCGCCGACCGTCTTCGTGCCGGCCGGCGGCTGGCCGCCGGGAAGCAGGTCGGCCGGCAACAGGTTGATGTGCGGCTGGCCGAGGCGGGCGGCGACATGCAGGTTGGCGGGATTGCCGTAGATCTCGCGCGGCGTTCCGACTTGCATCAGCCGGCCCTCGGCGACGATGCCGATACGGTCGGCCATGGTCATGGCTTCCACCTGGTCGTGGGTGACATAGAGCAGCGTCGAGCCGAGTTCCTTTTGGATACGCTTCAGCTCCAGGCGCAGTTCGGCGCGCAGCTTGGCGTCGAGCGAGGACAGCGGTTCATCCATCAGATAGATCGCCGGCCGGCGCACCAGCGCGCGGCCGATCGCGACACGTTGCATCTCGCCGCCGGAAAGCCTGGTCGAGCGGTTCTCCAGCTTGTGGTCGATCCGGACCATACGTGCGACTTCGCGCACGCGCCGGTCGATCTCCGCAGTGCTGAGTTTGCGGACCGGCGCCTTCAGCGGGAAGGCGAGGTTCTCGTAAACCGTCATATGCGGATAGAGCGAATATTGCTGGAAGACGAAGGCGACGTCGCGTTCGGCGGGCGCCTCGGCGGCGACATTGCGGCCGCCGATCTCGATGCCGCCGCTATCGGGCTTTTCGAGGCCGGCGATCAGCCGCAGCGTCGTAGTCTTGCCAGCGCCGGTGGGACCGAGCAGCACGACGAACTCGCCGTCGCGGATCGAAAGATCGAGGTCAGCCAAAGCCTGGGTGTCGCCGAAGCGTTTGGCGAGGTTCCTGAGGACGACATCAGCCATGCCGGGTCTCCTGATAGAGCTGAGATGGCACCGCGCGGCCCGATGTGCAGTCGAAGAGCGCGAGTTTGGCCGGATTGAATTCGAGGCCGACCCTCTCGCCGATCTGGAAGCTGCGATTGGCAGGAACGCGGGCCTTGATCAGGCCGCCCGGGGTTTCCACAGCGACGACCTGGTTGGTGCCGAGATATTCGCTGCCATAGACGGCACCGCGGAGCGCCGAGGCGTCGCTGAAGCGGATATGCTCCGGCCGCACGCCGAGGGCCAGCTCGCTCTCGGCCATGTCCTGGTGGATCTCGGGAACGGCGACATCGATGCCGTCGAGCAGGATGGAGCGGTCGCCGCTCTTCAGACCCGAGGTGAAGCGCATGAAGTTCATCGGCGGCGAGCCGATGAAATCGGCCACATACATGGTCGCCGGCTTGGCATAGATCTCCTGCGGCGTCCCGAATTGCTCGATGACGCCATGGTTCATGACTGCGATCTTGTCGGCCATCGCCATCGCCTCGTGCTGGTCATGGGTCACGTAGACGGTGGTGGCGTGGATGCGGTTGTGCAGTTCGCGCAGTTCGTGAACCATGATCTCGCGGAATTCGGCGTCGAGCGTGCCGAGCGGCTCGTCCATCAGGAAGCATTTCGGACGCCGGACGATGGCACGGCCGAGCGCCACGCGCTGCCGGTCGCCGCCGGCAAGGCCCGAGACCGAGCGGTTGAGAATATGGTCGATCTGCAGCAGACGCGCGGTCTCCTCGACACGCTGACGGATTTCAGCCTTGGGCATGCCCTGCGACAGCAGCGGGAAGCCGATATTCTTGCGCACGTTCATATGCGGGTAGAGCGCGAAGAGTTGGAAGACGAAGGCGATGTCGCGGGCGCTGGCGCGGTTGAAGGTGACGTCCTCGCCGTCGAGATAAATCTTGCCGCTGCTCGGCAGTTCGAGGCCAGCGATCATGCGCAGCGTCGTCGTCTTGCCGCAGCCTGATGGACCGAGAAGCGCCAGGAACTCGCCGTCATGGACGATGAAACTGGAATCCTGGACGGCGACGAAACTGCCGAACTCTTTGCGGAGATTTTCGATCCGGATGTCCGCCATGGTTCACTCCGGGAATTTCGAAACGATGATGAACATGACGGTGCCTGCAAGCAGGGTCACCAGCGAATAGGTGTAGAACACCAGCAGGAAGGGCTGGAACAGCATCAGGAAGCCCAACCCGATCAGCACGGTCGCGATGGTTTCCATCGGGCCGCGGCGCAGGAAGAACGGCCGTTTCGGGCGGGCTGGGGTGGGTGTTTCGATCAGATGGCTCATTTGCGGACGGCTCCGAAGGTGATGCCGCGCAGCAGTTGTTTGCGCAGGAGAATGGTGAAGACGAGGATCGGGATCAGGAAGATCGTCGTGCCAGCCGCGACCGCCGGCCAGTCCTGTCCGCCTTCGCCGATGATCGTCGGGATGAAGGGTGGCGCGGTCTGGGCCTCGCCCGAGGTCAGAAGAGCGGCGAAGGCATATTCATTCCAGGCGAAGATCAGGCAGAAGATCGCGGTTGCGGCAATGCCGGTCGTTGCCTGCGGCAGCACGACCTTGCGGAAGGCTTGCAGTCTCGTATAGCCGTCGATCATCGCCGCTTCCTCGTATTCGCGCGGGATTTCGTCGATGAAGCCCTTGAGCAGCCACACTGCGAGCGAGACGTTGACGGCGGTGTAGAGCAGGATCATGCCCAAGGCCGTGTCGGACAGGCCTAGCTCGCGATACATCAGGTAGATCGGAATGGCGACGGCGATCGGCGGCATCATTCGCGTCGACAGGATGAAGAAAAGCAGGTCGTCGGCGAGCGGCACCTTGAAGCGGGAGAAGCCATAGGCGGCGAGCGTGCCGAGGAAGACCGCGAGGAAGGTGGAGCCGAAGGCGATCACCAGCGAATTGAGGAAGCGCGGCAGGAAGTTCGATGGGCCTGCTATCACCATATTGCGCTTGCGCGTCACCTCATCGCAGGTGCCGACCGGCGCCGGCAGCGAGGCGATATAATCAGGCGTCTGCCGGGTGCGTGTCGTGAAGAGGTTGCAATAACCTTCGAGCGACGGTGTGAAGACGATCTTCGGGGGATAGCTGATCGAATCCGGCGGCGACTTGATGCTGGTCAGGAAGATCCAGACGAGCGGGATGAGGGTGATCAGCGCATAGATGACGACGATGGTGCCGGCGATGCGCTTGCTGGACAGGCTCGGTACAACGACCGAATGGGCTGAATTGGCGGCGCTCATCGTTGCTTCACCTTGTTCAATGCCTTGACGTAGATGTTGGCGAGGCCGAACACCGCGACGAAGAGGATGATGGCGAAGGCCGAGGCGCGGCCGGTCGCCCAGCTTTCGAAGGCGGCGCGCTTCAGCGTGATCGAGGCGACCTCTGTGACCGAGCCCGGCCCGCCGCCGGTGAGCAGCGTCACCATGTCGAACATCTTGAAATTCTCGATGCCGCGGAAAAGCACGGCGAGCATGATGAAGGGCAGGGCCATCGGCACGGTGATCGACCAGAACTGGCGCCACGGCGAGGCGCGGTCGACCTCGGCCGCCTCGTAGATATAGTCGGGGATCGAGCGCAGGCCGGCGAGGCAGATCAGCATGACATAGGGCGTCCACATCCAGGTATCGACGATGATGATCGCCCAGGGCGCCAGCGTGACGTTGCCGAGCATCTGGATATCCGAGGTCGGAATGCCTGACACCAGCGACACGGCATAGGCGAAGAGGCCGATCTGCGGCTCATAGAGAAAGCGCCAGAAATTGCCGACCACGGCAGGCGACAGCATCATCGGGATGAGGATGATCGTCGTCCAGAAGGCGTGGCCGCGAAACTTGCGGTCGATCAGATAGGCGAGCGTGAAGCCGATCACCGTCTGCAATACGATCGTCCAGAAGACGAAATGTGCGGTTGTTTGCATTGCCTGCCAGATATCGGGATCGTTCAGAACGCGCTGGTAGTTTCCAAAGCCGACGCCCTGGACCGGCGCATTCGGCCGGTTGGCGCGGTAATTGGTGAAGGAGAGATAGACCGCCCAAAGCAGCGGGAAGATGTTGATCGCCAAGAGCAGGGTGATGGCAGGCGCAATGAACAGCCAGGCGATCGCCCTGTCGGAGAGGCCGCGGACGCGCCGGGCGACCGAGACCGGCGTTGCCCTGGCTGTCGCGTCGACCGCCTTCTCGACGATGGAGGAATGAGAAATGGTCAAGTTTTCACCCGGTCTTTTGGGGGTATGGGAGATCTGGCGGCCCGGCTCGTCTGCCGATCCGGGCCGCCATCCTGGTGAGGATGGCGCGCAGAGGGATGCCGCGCGTCAGATCTTGCCGTCGTCCTTGAAGACGTCGCTCCAGTCCTTCACCAGGCCGTCGAGCGCTTCTTTGGCGGTGCCGTTGCCGGCGACCACGTAGTTGTGGACGCGCTTCTGCATGGCCTGCAGCAGCGAGGCGTAGCTTGGTTCGGCCCAGAAGTCCTTGACGATCGCCATCGAGTCCAGGAAGGCCTGGGCATAGGGTTGGCTCTTGGCAAAGTCCGGCGCATTGACGACGGAGTTCAGGCAGGAGAAGCCGCCGAGTTCCCACCACTTGGCCTGCACATCTGGCTGTGCGAACCATTTTATGTATTGCAGGGCAGCGTCGCGCTTGTCGGAGTAGGAAACCACCGAGATGCCCTGGCCGCCGAGCTGGGCGAAATGCGCCTTTTCAGCCGGATTGGGGAAGAAGCCGATCCTCTCGCCGCCGACCTTCTCGTCCTTGTAAAGGCCGGGCCAGGTGAAGGCGAAGTTCATCTGCATGGCGACCTGACCGGATTTGAAGGCGTCGGCGGATTCGACCATGTAGACGTTGGAGCTGCCGGGCGGGGTGCAGCAATCATAGAGTGACTTGTAGAATTCGAGGCCCTTGACCGCGTCGTCCGAGTTGACAAAGCCTTCCATGTCGTAGGGCTTCTTCGGGTTCTCGTACTGGAAGCCCCAGTCGTAGAGGACGTTGGTCACACCCATGGTGATGCCTTCGGAGCCGCGCTCGGTATAGATCGAGGCACCGTAGACCGTCTTGCCGTCGATCTGACGCTTTTGGAAGAACTCGGCGATTTGCTTCAGCTCGTCATAGGTCTTCGGCGCGGCGAGATCGTGGCCGTATTTCTCCTTGAATTCCTTCTGCAGTTCCGGCTTCTCGAACCAGTCCTTGCGGTAGGTCCAGCCGACGACGTCGCCCATGGCAGGCAGCGCCCAGTAGTTCGGCGTGTTCTTCGGCCATTCCGAGTAGCCGACGACCGTCGCCGGCACGAAGTCATCCATCTTGATGCCTTCCTTGTCGAAGAAGTCGTTGAGCTTGACGTAATGGCCGTTCTCGGCCGAGCCGCCGATCCACTGGCTGTCCCCGATGATGAGGTCGCAGAGCTTGCCGTGCGAATTCAGCTCGTTGAGGAAGCGATCGGCATAACTCGTCCAGGGAACGAATTCGAACTTCATCTGCGTGCCGGTCTTGGCGGTGAAATCCTTCGACAGCTCGACCAGCGCATTGGCGGGGTCCCATGCGGCCCAACACAGCGTCAGTTCATCGGCTTTGGCGAGATTGGGCAATGCCGACGACATGACGAATGCCGTGGCCAGCCCGAAAAGGGCTTTCGATGTTTTCTGCATAAGTTCCTCCCAGAACCAAGGGCCGGCTCCCCGCCGGCGTCGCATGTTCACCCACTTCAGAGAATGCTCACATGAACTCCTCAATCATCATGTTTAGCAATATGTTTAGTGATATCTATTTTTATAAACATTGCAAGCGCCAATCGTTGCTGCAATGCGACAGGTGTCGCACCACGTGGGCGGATAGTTTTTGGGGTCGATCTTTTTTCGGCAGATCTCGAAAAATTCTTTGGCGAGCGTACCGATGCAGCGACATCTGGCCTCGCTGCGACATGGATCGCACGGTATGGACTGCGCGCCGCTCCTGTTTTTCCCCGGAGCGGATCAAGCTTGGCCTCGCTTCGGCGGGGCCTTTTTCTTGAATCCTTTCTTGGGATCGATAGCGGCGAGCTATCCGGCTGCATCGGGAATATTCCTGCGTAGTGCGAGATTTAGCCTTTCCGCCCGGCTGCAACGGGCGTATTCAGCCAGTGCGCGGGTTTCCATGTCCGTGCTCCTCCGCGCGGCAGATCTCCGATCGACTTCCTTCCCGTTTCCCTGTCGCGTCATCCGGAATTTTTATTGGCAGATCGATGACCACGGCAGAGACGAGCGAGAATGGGCAAGAGGCCGCGAGCGGCCGCCAGGCGAAGATCGTGGCACTGGTCGTTGCCGTTTCCTTCTTCATGCAGATCCTCGACGGTACGATCGTTACCACCTCGTTGCCGCAGATGGCGGCAAGCTTCGGCGTGCAGCCGGTGTCGATGAGCATCGGCATCACTGTCTACATGCTGACGATGGCCGCCTTCATTCCGCTGTCGGGCTGGCTCGGCGACCGATTCGGTGCGCGCCGCATTTTCCTGATGTCGATTGCCGTCTTTACCGGCGCCTCGCTGTTTTGCGGGCTGTCCGGCAGCCTTGCGGAGTTTGTGCTGTGGCGCGCAGTGCAGGGGGCGGGCAGCGCGCTGATGACGCCGGTCGGGCGTATCATCGTGCTGAAAAACGCCCGCAAGTCGGAACTCATCCAGGCGATCGCGCTGATCACCTGGCCGGCGCTGACGGCGCCGGTGATCGGCCCGGTGCTCGGCGGCTTCATCACCACCTATGCCAGCTGGCACTGGAACTTCCTCATCAACATCCCGATCGGCATTCTCGGCATCGCGCTGGTGTTGCGTTTCGTGCCGGAGCAGCGTGAGACCAATCCCGGTCGGCTGGATCTCATGGGCTTCGTCCTCAGTGCCGCGGGCCTGACCTTCCTGCTCGCCGCCCTCGAACTCTCGGTCAAATGGGAAGGCGGACTTTTGCTCGTCATATCAATGCTGGCGGCGGGCATCGTGCTGTCGGTCATGGCGACGCGGCATTTCCTCGCCGTCGACAATCCCCTGCTCGACCTTTCAGCCTTCCGCATCCAGACCTTCTCGATGTCGACGCTGTCGGCGGGCACCGCTTGCCGGATGGCGATCAATGCGACGCCGTTCCTGCTGCCTCTGCTGTTTCAGCTCGGCTTCGGCCTGAGCTCGATTGCCGCCGGCGCCTATCTGCTCGTCTATTTCCTCGGCAATTTCAGCATGAAGGCGGTGACGACGCCGCTGCTGCGCTTCTTCGGCTTTCGCACCGTGCTTGGGGTCAATGGGCTGATCGCGGCGCTTTCGATCGCCGCCTGCGGTTTCCTTTCGCCGGAGACGCCGCCGTTTTTCATCCATGCGCTCCTCTTTCTCGCCGGCCTGTCGCGGTCGATGGAATTCACCGCGCTGAACACGTTGGCCTTCGCCGATATCGGCCCGGCGCAGCGAAGCTCGGCCTCGACGCTGTCGAGCATGCTGCAGCAGGTATCGATGCTGCTCGGCGTGGCGGTGGCGGCGGCCGTGCTCAATATCGGCTCGGCTCTCAGGGGCGCCGACAATCCGGTTCTTGCCGATTTCCACTGGGCTTTCGTCGTGGTCGGCGCGATCGGCGTCGTCTCGTCGCTGCGCTTCCTGCAACTGCCGGCAGAGGCAGGGGCCGAAGTATCCGGCCATCGGAAATTCCAGAAAAATTAGCTTATGGGCGGAACCAATTGGGCCGCTCGGCGTTTATGCATCTCATTTCAGGTTGTTCGTTTTCCATCTCCTTCAGCGGCTTCCATGGGGATCCCCCAGGCCAGGGTCATGTTCTGAAAATGCCGGATTCCCGACATCCTCCTTCCGCGCCGCCTGCGACAAGAGCGAGGGATAACTGCTGTTTACCCCAGGCGGCCAATGCAATACGACATTGCCTTGCGGACGACTCTGACGCTTGCGGGCGGTCGTCGCTGCGAGAGAACGCCGGGAGACAGAATGAGCAATTCTAACGGCGATGCGGATGCTCCGATCCACATCCTCTATATCGACGACGACGAGGGGCTTGCCCTACTGATGCAGAAAAACCTGCATCAGTGTGGCTTTTCGGTCGAGTGGGCCGAGAGCGGCGCTGCCGGTCTTGCGAGACTCGGCGGAGGCGGTATCGACGCCATCGTGCTCGATCATATCCTGGCCGACGAGACCGGCCTCGACATTCTTCCCTGCATCATGGCGATGCCGGATCATCCGCCGGTGATCTATGCGACGGGTTCGGACGATACAAGCATCGCGGTCGCGGCGCTGAAGGCCGGCGCCGACGATTACATGCTCAAGGGGATCTCAGCCGATTATTTCGACCTGCTCGCCGCCGCGCTCGAACAGGCGCTGGAGCGGGCGCGTTTTCGCCGCGAGACGGCGCAGGCGCAGGAGGTGATCCGCCAGCAGCGTGACCTTGCCGAAATGCTGCTTGCCGAGGTCAATCACCGCATCGCCAACAGCCTCGGCCTCGTTGGCGCGCTGATCCGCATGCAATCCTCGATGACCACGGATCAAGTGGCGATCGACGCGCTGCACGAAACGCAGATGCGCATCAACGCCATCGCCAGCGTACACCGCCGGCTCTACACCAATCGGCAGGTCGGCTCGGTCCAGGTCGACGAATATCTGAACAGCCTGCTCACCGAACTTGAAGCCTCGATGCGCGACGACAAACGGCCGCATCGGATCGTGCTCACCGCGCAGGCGGTCAATCTGGCGACCGACAAGGTGATCACGCTCGGGCTGATCGTCAGTGAACTCGTCACCAATGCCTTCAAATACGCCTATCCGGACAGCGTGCCGGGCGAGATCCGCGTCATCGTCGACCAGACGGAAGAGGCATTGCGTGTCATCGTCGAGGATGACGGCGCCGGTTTCGACCCATCGAGCCCGGCAAGAGGAACCGGCCTTGGTACACGCATTCTGACGGCGATGGCCGCCAGCTTGAAATCGGATTTCGCCTATGACCCCGGCCACGACGGAACCAAGGCGACGCTGGTGTTTTCGTTGCATGAGGGGAAGTAGCGTTTGACGCTGGACTCGACGATGTTTCTCTCGTTTGCCGCATACAGCACGCCGTTTGTCCTATCTCTACAATAGTTTATCGACATCGCATCAAGGAGCATGACGCTAGGGGAGGAGACATGACGACGATTCGCCCACCGAAGGAAGTCTATGATTTCTGGTTCGTCAGATGCGGCCGGGAGCTATGGTTCCGCGCGTCGCCTGACCTCGACGCGGAGATCAGCACGGTCTTTCGCGATACCCATCTGGCCCTTGCCGCGGATGTTGGGGCCGAATGGCGGGCGGATGCGGAGAGCCGGCTGGCGGCTGTGATCGTGCTCGACCAGTTTCCTCGCAACATCTATCGCGGCACGGCGCTTGCCATTGCGACCGATGGGCTGGCGCTTCGGGAAGCCAAGCTCGCTTTGGCATCGGGCGCTGATCGGGCGGTCGAGGCGGCATGCCGTACCTTTTTCTACATGCCCTTCGAACATGCCGAGGACCTTGGGGAGCAGGAGCGATCGGTGGAACTGTTTGGCGCGCTCGGCGATGCGGAATATCTCGATTATGCGATCCGCCACCGCGACGTGATCGCCGCCTACGGCCGCTTTCCTCACCGCAATGCCATGCTTGGACGCGAGTCGACGGCTGAGGAATGCGACTATCTCTCTCGGCCCGATGCCGGTTTCTAAGGGTTTCCAGGGAGCTTCCGCCTTTCTGTCGCCTTTCTTTACTAAGACAAGCTGGCATTCTATTCCGACGACAACCTTTCCCGGAGGCGCTTTTGCGGCTGAGACCGATCCTGCTTCGCACCATTCTTCTGCTGACGCTGGCGGTCGCGGGTGCGCATTTCAAGGGTGCTGCGGCCTTCGCACAGGAGCCGCAGGCACCGGCGGCGGCGCAGGCGCCGCTCGCCGATACGCCGTTCGACCAGGCGACAAAGGAGATCGACAAGGCGAAGGTCCAGCTGACGGCGCTTCAGGACGGCGTCAAGCAGAATGCCGACAACGACGATGCCCTGGTCGGGCTTGCGACCAAGGCTGACGAGCTCAGCCGCGCCGTCATCACCATATCGGTCAATCTCAGGCCGCGTTTTGACCAGATCAAGAACCGGCTTGCCGAGATCGGCGATCCGCCGAAGGACGGGCAGCCGCCGGAATCCGAGGTCGTCACCCAGGAGCGCAACGCGCTCGCTGCCGAACGTGCGCAGATCAACGCGCTGACGGGCGATGCCGAAAACCTGTCGATCACGGTGACGAAGCTCGTCAACGAGATCACCGAGATGCGGCGGCGGCTGTTTGCCGATACGCTGCTCCGGCGCACCGAGATTTCGGTCTCGGTGCTCGACGATGCCGGCAGCGCCTTTGTGCACGAGGCCAGCGAATTCTCGCAGGCCCTGTCGAGCTGGGCCACCTTTGTTTGGAAATTCAAGCGTTTCCCGATGTTTGCCGCGATCTTCCTGTCGCTCGCCTCGGCGCTGATCCTGCTCTCGGGCAGTTACCGGCTGTTCGGCTCCTACCTGCAGCGCGACGAGGCAGTCGAGAACCCGTCCTATATCGGCCGGCTGTCGATCGCCTTCTGGTCGACGTTGATCCGCACGCTGGCGCTCTCGGTGTTGCTCGTCACCTCGTTCTTTTTCCTTAACGGGTTCAATGTGCTGAGGCCCGATATCGCACCTGTCATCGGTGCGCTCTTCGGGGCGATCGGGCTCGTCTATTTCGTCGGCCGCTTCGTCAATGCCATCTTTGCGCCGCACGAACCGCGCTGGCGCCTCGTTCGGCTTTCCAATCTCGGCGCGCGCTCAATCGGCTACTGCCTGCTGGCGATGGCGATCGTTAATGCGCTCGATTATCTGTTCGGCACGATCGGCGAGGCGATGGGCTCGCCGCTCGTGCTGACCGTGGTCAGAAGCCTGATTGCTGCGCTGATCATCGGCCTGATCCTGATCGCGGTCTCATTCGGCAAGCCGATGCTGGCCAGGAACGGCGATCCCGATGCGCCGGGAAGGCATTGGCCGCGCGGCATGGCGATCATACTGCGGGTGGTCGGCGCCGGCCTCATCCTCACCGCGCTGACCGGTTATGTTGGGCTGGCGCGCTTCGTCGCCACGCAGCTCATCATTACCGGCGCCGTCGTCGTCACCATGTATGTCGGCCTGCTTTCCGGCAAGGCGATATCAAGGCAGGAGAGCTTCGGCGACACCTTCTTCGCAAGCTTCCTGACGCGCCGCTTCAAGCTCGGACCGGTGGCGATCGACCAGGCCGGCCTGCTTGTCGGTCTTGCCATCTATGCGGTGGCGCTTCTCGTCGGCATCCCGCTGATCCTGCTGCTCTGGGGCTTCCATGTGCAGGACCTCCAGATTCTTGCCTACAGGCTATTCACCGAGGTCAGGCTCGGCGGTATCAGCATATCGCTGCTCGGCATCTGCACCGGCATCCTGCTGTTTGCCGGCGTGTATTTGCTGACGCGCTGGCTGCAGCGCTGGCTCGACGGCAATGTCATGGCAAGAAGCCATGTCGATCTCGGCGTGCGCAATTCGGTCAAGACGGGCATCGGCTATCTCGGCGTCGGCATCGCGGCGATCATCGGCGTTTCGGCGGCCGGCATCGATCTGTCGAGCTTCGCGCTCGTCGCCTCCGCACTTTCGGTCGGTATCGGTTTCGGCCTGCAGAACATCGTCTCCAACTTCGTCTCCGGCCTGATCCTGCTCGTCGAACGGCCGTTCAAGGTCGGAGACCATGTCGTTTCCGGCACGGCCGAAGGCATCGTCAAACGCATTTCGGTGCGCGCCACGGAGATCGAGACCTTCCGCAAGCAGTCGATCATCGTGCCGAATTCGGAGTTGATCAACGGCCTCGTCGGCAACTGGACACACCGCAACAAGATCGGTCGCTCGGAAATTCCGGTTTCCGTCGCCTACAACGCCGATCCGCAGCAGGTGATGGACATCCTACTTGAACTGACGGCCAAGATACCGCTCGTCATGCGCAATCCCGAGCCACATGTCGAATTCCTGCGCTTCGGGCCCTATTCGCTGGATTTCGAGCTGCGCTTCTTCCTCGCCGACATGGGTGACGGCATGGCGGTGCGCAACAATCTCAGGATCGAGATCCTTAAGCGCTTCAAGGCCGAGGGCATCGAGATCCCGCTGCCGCAGACCGATCTTACCATCCATCGAGAGGCTCGTCCCGCGCTTGCCGATGCGGGCAGGGATCAACCCAACGAGCAGGAAAACTCGGCGGACACGCCCATGGAGGAGGAGCAGCCGGTGCGGCAATTGCGCAGCAAGACGGCAGACGGCAATCGGAAAGGCTGAACGGGTCATTCAGCCATCATTCACAGCTATATGTGCATGATCTCCACTATCGGGATCGCTGCCGGGGGCAGCACCGATCGTTCGAGGGGAGGGCGCGCCAGCGCCGCCGCACATGATGGCAAGATTTGCCGCCGTTCTGCTTGTCCCGCTGCTTGCCGCGCCCGCGGCTGAAGCGGCATCCATCACCAATACCGATCCAGCCGCCGTCGTGCTCGTCATCACCGAGGGCGGCCAGCGCGTCGAGGTCGTCGTCGATGCCGGTGCTTCGGAAAGCCTCTGCCCCTCGGGCTGCTTCATGACGACGCCCGACGGCGACCGCATCGGGCTCGACGGCGGCGAGACGATCGACATCGTCAAGGGCTCGGCGGTCGTCAAGTAGATTATCGCGCTCAAATTTCTCCGGGATTGGGAACCGTTCCCGGCCCGCCAACCGGGCGCGTCAGCCGCATAATGGTGAAGAATGCGGCGACGGCGACGGTGCTGAGCAATGCTGCGATCGACAGCGACCATGAGACGCCGAGATTGCCCATCAAGAAGGCGAGCGCGAACGGCGCCATCGAGGAGACGACGAGACGCACCGACATGATTTGTCCTTGCCGCCGGCCGTAGCCATCGCTTCCGAAGAGCGCTAGCGGCAAGGTTCCGTAGACGATGCTGTTAAGGCCCGAGCCGAGGCCGAAGACGACGGCGAAGACCAATGCGCCGGGCATCGAGGGTGCGGTGGCGATGAGGATGACAAGCGCTGTCGGCAGCAGGATGGCGCAGATGATCGCCAGCATCACTTGCGACAAGCTCTCGCCGAAGACCATGTTGATAAGGCGGCTCAGCACTTGCGACGGGCCGAAGAGCGTTCCGACCACCACCGCCATGGCGCCGAGGCCGAGTGCCGACATCACAGGCACCATGTGCACCAGAAGCGCCGAGTTCACGAAGCTTTCCAAAGCAAAGCCCGTCACCATCAGGATAAAGGCCGGCCTGCGTACCGATGGCGGAAGGCTCGGCTCGACGCGTTTTGTGGCCTCGTCTCCGGTCCGTCTCCTGGTTTGGCTGACGCCACGGGAGAGCCAGGCATGAATGGGAAGGCAGACAACGAGATTGAGCGCGGCGAAGATCAGATAGACGTTCTGCCAGGAGAGATGCGCATGCAGCGCCGTGGTGATCGGCCAGAAAATGGTCGAGGCGAAGCCGGCGATCAGGGTCAGATAGGTGATGCTGCGCTGGGCGACCTGCGGCCTGATCTGCACGAGCAGGGCGAAGGCTGCGCCATATTGCACCAGGTTCGAGGCGATCTCGATACCGATCAATGCCGCGACGAAAGCGATCTTTCCCGGCGCGAAGGCGCAGGCGACGAGGGCGGCGGCGGCAATCGCCGAGCCTGATGTCATGATCCAGCCAGCGCCGAAGCGATCGATCCACGTGCCCATGAGAGGTGCGGCCAGACCGCCGATCAGAAGGGCCACAGAGAGCGCGCCGAAGATCCATTCCGATGACCAGCCCAAATCACGGGCCATGTCGGGGGCGAGGATGCTGAAGCTGTAATAGAGCGATCCATAACCGATGATCTGCGTCAGCCCGAGTGCGGCGATGGCCGCTACCGGCGGTCGTTCGGTGCTGGCGATGGTCATAGGGATCTGAGGCTCACGCGCTGTTCGAGCTTTTCGACTTCTTCCTTCCGCTCGCTGTAGCGGTCGGTCAGATAGTTCGAGGCGTCACGGGTCAGCAGCGTGAATTTCACCAATTCCTCGCATACGTCGACGACGCGGTCGTAATAGGACGAGGGTTTCATACGGCCGTCCGCGTCGAATTCCTGGAAAGCTTTGGCAACCGAGGACTGATTGGGAATTGCGATCATCCGCATCCATCGTCCAAGGATGCGGAGCTGGCTTACCGCATTGAAGGACTGGGAGCCGCCAGAGACCTGCATCACCGCCAGCGTCTTGCCTTGCGTCGGCCGAACCGAGCCGACCGACAATGGAATCCAGTCGATCTGCGCTTTCATGATGCCGGTCATCGCGCCATGACGTTCGGGGCTGACCCACACCTGGCCTTCAGACCATGCCGACCATTCGCGCAACTCCTGAACTTTCGGGTGGCTCGCCGGCGCCGCATCAGGCAGCGGCAGACCTTCCGGATTGAAGATGCGCACTTCGCAGCCGAAATATTCGAGCAGCCGCGCGGCCTCCTGTGCGAGGAAGCGGCTGTAGGACACTGCTCGCAACGAGCCATAAAGGATCAGGATGCGCGGCTTGTGCGTCGAGAACGCCGGCCTGAGCGCGTCCATATCCGGTTGACGCAGATGCATCGGTGATATGGCAGGCAAATCAGACAATGCGCTTGCCTCCGGCATCGAGCACCTTCTCGCCGTCTTCCTTGGTGAAGGCGCCCTGATGCGTTTCCGGCAGGATTTCGAGAACAAGTTCCGACGGCCGCGACAGACGCGTGCCGAGCGGCGTGATGACGAAGGGCCGGTTGATCAGGATCGGGTTTTTCAGCATCGCGTCCAGCAATTGCTCGTCGGTAAGATCAGGGTTGTCGAGGCCGAGCTCCGCATAGGGCGTGCCCTTTTCGCGGATCGCCTCGCGAACACTCAAACCTGCATCCGCAATCATCTTGATTAGCTGGTCGCGCGACGGTGGGTTTTTCAGATATTCGATAACGTTGGGCTCAATGCCGGCGTTCTGGATCATCGCAAGCGTGTTGCGCGAGGTGCCGCATTCGGGGTTGTGATAGATCGTAACATCTATGGTCATCAGGCGGATTCCGTCTTGGTGAGAGTTTCAGGATCGCGGGCTTCCATCAGCAGCCATCCCGCAAGCATCAGCGCCAGCAAGGCGCCGAGGACTTCAGCGGCGATAAAGCCCGGTAGATCGATCGGGCGGATGCCGGAAAAGGTGTGCGTCAGCGATCGAGCAATCGCGACGGCGGGATTGGCAAAGGACGTGGAGGCGGTGAACCAGTAGGCGGCGGTGATATAAAGGCCGACCAGCCATGCCACGGCATCGGCGCGAAAGCGCACACCGGCTAAGATGACAAAGACGAGGCCGAAGGTTGCCGTCACTTCAGAGAGCCATTGCGCGCCGCCGGTGCGCACGGTTTCCGAGGCCTGCAGCACGGGAAGGGCGAACATCGCATGAGCGAGCATCGTTCCGGCAATGCCGCCGACGATCTGCGCGGCGATATAGGCGGGAACCGAGGAGGCAGGCAGTTCGCGCCGGAGCGCAAACACCAGCGACACGACCGGATTGAAATGAGCCCCGGAAATCGGGCCTAAGATCGTGATCAGGACGACGAGGATTGCCCCCGTTGCCAGCGTATTACCGAGCAGCGCAAGCGCCGTATCGTCCGTCAGGCTATCCGCCATGATGCCCGAGCCGACGACGGTTGCTACGAGCAGCAGCGTGCCGAGCGCTTCGGTGACCAGTCGTCGAGACGGGGGGAACACCGGCGCGCTCATGCCGGCAGGCTCCGGACCATCAGGGTGGCCGATGCCGGGCACAGGCTTGCGGCCTGCCGCGTCGTCAGGATCTCGGCCGGCGCTTCATCGCGAGCGATCGGACGAAAGCCGAGCGATTGAAAGAAGGGGGCGGCTGTTTCTGTCAACAGATAGGCGGCAGTTGCGCCTTTCCCTTGGGCCTGATCGAGCAGCCCAATGGTGATCGCATGGCCGAAGCCAAAGCCTTGCTGATCGGACAGCACGACAATGGAACGCAGGAGTACAGTCTCGCCATAGAGTTCCAGCCCGCCGAAGCCGACCGTCTCGCCGCCACGTGAAAACCGATAGAAGCTTCGGCCGGCGTCTGTGAGGTCATCGACCGGAAGCCCGGCGCCTGCGAGCGCGCCGCGAAGTCTGTCGTCGTGCCCTTCCAAGGCCTGCTGGTTCAAATCGAAACCCATCAGCTCGCCTTGGGCAGTTTGATGCTGGCGCCTTCCATAGTGCCGATCTGGCGCAGGTGCGATTCCAGGGCGAGCTTGTCGATCGAGGAAAGAGGCAGGCTCAAAAAAGCGCTGATCCGGTTCTTGAGGAAGCGGGCGGCCTGCGCGAAAGCGCGGCCTTTGTCGACTTCGCTGCCCTCGACGACAGCGGGGTCCTCGACGCCCCAATGGGCGGTCATCGGATGACCGATCCAGACGGGACAAGCCTCGCCGGCAGCGCTGTCGCAAACCGTAAAGATGAAGTCCATCTCCGGAGCGCCCGGCTCGGCGAATTCGTCCCAGCTCTTTGAGCGGAAGCCGGCTGTTGGGTAGCCCTGCGCCGCAAGCTCCTTCAGCGCATGGGGATTGACTTCACCCTTCGCTGGCTGCCGGCCGAATAGGCCTTGAATCGACCCTTGCCTTCGGTCTCCAGGATGGATTCCGCCAAGATCGAGCGGGCAGAATTGCCCGTACAGAGAAAGAGCACATTGTAAACGCGGTCGGGGGTCATTGCAGTTCCTCCTTGGTTGCAGGTGCACAGCATGCAGCGACGGCAGCAGCCGGCGCGCAGATCTCAGGGTTCCCGCCGCAGCAGTCTTCCATCAGGAAACGGATCAGGCCGCCGAGCGCCTCGTAATTGGCGGTGTAGATGATCGAGCGGGATTCGCGCTGCTGTGTAATCAGGCCCGAGCGTTCGAGCTCCTTTAGGTGGAAGGAGATATTAGAGGGCGAGACCTCCGCCTTCTCAGCGATCGCGCCCGCCGCCATGCCGTCGGGACCCGAAACCACGAGCATGCGGACGATGTGAAGGCGGGTTTCCTGCGAGAGCGCGCCGAATGCGATGAGGGCTTGACGTTGATCCATATTTCAATAATCCTTGAATCATTGAAACGATGATTAGCGCAAATGAACGTCATCGACAACAGCAAAATTCAAGAGAACGACATCGATCTCGGCCTGCTGCTCAGTGTGCTTACCGGCGCCAAGGATTCTCCGCTGATTTTCTATTATGACGGCAAGGCGGTGAAGCCTGGCTATCATGTCACCGAGGTCAAGGCGGGCCAATTCTCGGCGTTGGATTGCGGCGCCAATCCAGAAGCGTGGGCGGAAATCTTCATCCAGCTCTGGGATATCGAGGAAGGCGACCGCACGCATATGCCGGCCGGCAAGTTCCATGCAATCATCCGCAAGGTTTCCGATCATGTGCAACTGGATGGTTCGGCGAAGCTGACCTTCGAAGTCAGCGACGGCGTGCGGCCAATGCAGCTTTATTGCGCGGCGATGCCGGTTCTTCGCGCCGGCGCCGTCCATGTTACGCTTTCGCCGCGGCCGGCAAGCTGCAAGCCGCGCGATCGCTGGCTGGCAGAGGAAAACAGCAAGGCGGCGGCCTGCTGTGGGCCGCAAGCGGCAGCGAGCGGCTGCTGCGCGTAACGACACATAAGATCGCGCGGCAGGGCAGGGTGGCGGCGAGATCAGGATCATATTGACTGACCACCAGTCAGTCATGAGTGCATTTCCTGCGCGCGCTGGGACTGCCGTCAGGCATTGATTGAGAGCTGGGCATCCCACCATCTGAGCACCCGCATCGCCCGGAGCGTCACCCACCGCGAGGGTTTGCCTTGCCCGTCATCGACCTCGAACCACACCCGACCGGCAGGGCTCCCGTCGAGCGGCCAGGTGCCGTCCTGCAAGCGTCTGGAACGAAGGTGGTCGATTGCCTCGCCGAGGCGCGGATCGGGATCGGCGCCGGTCAGGATCGCGCTGGCGCGGAAATAATCGAGCGCGCGCAAACTGTCGTAGCGCCAGCGGTTCGGATGCAGGAAGCGCAGAAAGCGCTCGTCGGCCGGCTCGCCGGTGCCGAGGCGGCGGAAGAGGTTGCGGGCCAGCAGAAACTCCTCGCCCGTCCTGCGCGCCTCTCGAGACCGATACGTGCCGCCGGTCGATCGCTGGTATTCCAGCAAGCCTTCCAGCACGTTGATGGTGCTGGCGAAAGATGAGCGGACAGAGCCATTGATCCGCTCGCAGTTCCAGCCGCCGTCGTCGAGACGCTCGCCGGCCAGCCTGTCGACGATGGGCGAGACGTCGATCCCGAAATAGGCGCCGTCGGCAACGGTGCGGCCGTTGATGCACTCCTCGACTTCGCCCTCCCAGTAGGGCCGGCCGCCTTCTTCCCAACGGGCGTTGGCACCGATCAATTTGACGGTGCGCCTGGCGCACCTACAGGCGGGATCGAGACCGAACTCCCGCAATTGCGATAGCGAGAAGGTCGTGGCCGTCCACGGCTGGCCACGCTCCTTCCACTCGCGCGGGTCGAAACCGGCGGGCAGGAAGGCGCCGCCTGCCCATTGCCCGTCCTCATCCTGGCAGGAGAGCAGCCTGGCGCCCCAGCCCTCGGTCTCGACTTTGGCCCGCTCAGTCATCCATTCCCGCTCGGGGACGTCGAGCAGATCGCGCATCACCTGCCATCGGATCGACGGATCGGAGTCGAGGAGCCATTCGATCACCGGGTCGGATTGGAGCATGGGCGAACCTGTCGGCGGGTCGGGGTGGATGGTTTGTTTATAATCGCTTCGGCCAAGCGGTACCAGCCGAAGGGGATCCGGGAAAATCGTCTAAATCCGACGTGCTCGCGGCAGGCGCTGGCGCTGGCCATGCTGCGGCCGGACTACGCCAAGGAAGGCACAAAGCTGAAGATCAAAATCCTCGGATCGCCCTATAATGCGATGGCTGTCGGCGAAAGCCCGTTCGATGCCGAGAATGCGGCGCTTTGCGCCCCATTTCTTAATCATATCCGCAAAGAAATCGGAGCCTGCCCCATCGGGCCGCCTCTTCGTTTAGAACTGGGCGCGCCGATTAATAATTATTCAAATCAATTGATGTATCAGTTTGATCCGGGGACAGATTTTACATCAAAGGTTTGCTATGGCGTTTCTAGGTATTTCGGGGATGCAATATTCCGGGGAAATGTTTGCTGGTGCGCGTATTATTGTCGCGGAAGATTCCAACGTATTCACCTCGATGATCAGCAAACGCCTCAAGGAGCTGTTCGACATCGATGTCGAGATCTGCCGCAGCTTCGAGGATCTGCAGCTTTCCTACGACAAGTCTTCCGATCCGATCACGCTGGCGATCTCAAACATCAACCTGCCCGGCGCCGAAAACGGCGAAGCGCTCGAATATCTGGTCGATCTCTCCATACCCACCATCGTCTTCACCGGCACCTTCCATGAAAACATGCGCGATAAGCTGATGGCCAAGGATATCGTCGACTATATCCTCAAGGACAATATCTTCGCCGTCGACCTTCTGGCGGAATCGATTTGCCGCTTCCTCACCAATCATCGCCACCACGTGCTGATCGTCGACGATAGCGCGACGGCGCGCGCCCTGCTGTCGAGCCGGCTGAAGCGCTACAATTTCCGTGTCAGCGTCGCCGAGAGCGGCGGCAAGGCGCTGGAAATCCTGAAGGCCAACCGCGATATCGGCCTTGTCATCACCGACTACAACATGCCCGACATCGACGGCTTCGAACTGACGCGGCGCATCCGCGCCAGTATCGGCTCGCACGAACTGCGCATCATCGGCGTTTCCTCCTCCTCGAACCGGCTGCTTTCGGCACGATTCCTGAAGGCCGGCGGCAATGATTTCATGCTGCGCCCCTTCATCGACGAGGAGTTCTACTGCCGCGTCAACCAGAACCTCGATACGCTGCTGCAAATTCAATCGATGCGCAAGGAACGGGCGGTTGCCTGACGGCCCTTCCAGTATCGGTGTCGCCAGGGGGGCGGATATCACCGTCGGGGACAGTCGTCGAATTTCTGCAATTACAGGTAATATCGCCGTTATTTGTCCCCTTCACGCGCACCGGCCTCTCGGTTATCGTCCCCACCGGGGAGAGGGCCGAGTCGCGCCCATCGGACGCATGGGGGAATAGCGGCTGTGGCTTTTCAAGCGGATTTTCTGCGGGATGGCATCGGGTTACGCTCCGGCGGGCTCAAAATACTTCTGGTTGAAGATTCCCGGATGTTTTCCGCGGTGCTCTGTCACCGGTTCCAGACGGAGCTCGGCCTTGCCGTCAAATCCTGCCCGTCGCTGAAGGCTCTTCGCAAGGAACTTGCCGACGACGCTCACGGCTACACCATGGCCGTCGTCGATCTCAACCTGCCGGATTCGCCCTATGGCGAAGCGCTCGACTGCACGATCGAGCACGATATCCCGGCAATCGTCTTTACCGCGACATTTGATCTCAACACGCGCAACAAGATCATGGAGCGCAACGTCATCGATTACGTGTTGAAGGACAATGAATTCGCGCTCGACAATCTGGTCGCCACCGTCCGGCGGGCGATCTCCAACCGCAAGACGCGGGTGCTCGTCGTCGACGATGTCGTCTCGGCGCGCCAGGTGCTCGTCGACCTCCTGAAGGCACAACAATATCTCGTCGTCGAGGCAAATTCGGGGCTCGAGGCGCTGGCAGCACTCGAGGCCTACAGCGATATCGAGCTTGTCGTCACCGACCACCATATGCCCGATATGAGCGGCTATGAGCTGACGCGGCGCATCCGCCATCGTTTCGGCTCGGACAGGCTGCGTGTCATTGGCGTTTCCTCCTCCAACGACCGCATGCTTTCGGCGAGTTTCCTCAAGGCCGGCGCCAGCGACTTCGTCTACCGGCCCTTCGTCGCCGAGGAACTGCAATGCCGCATCGCCAACAATGCCGAAACGCTGGCGCAGATGCGGCAGCTGAGGGCGGCGGCGGCCTGCGACTATCTGACCGGCCTCTATAACCGCCGCTATTTCTACGACAACGGCCCGAAACTTGTGAATGAGTGCTTGCGGCTGAAGGTGCCGAGCTCCGTCGCCATTCTCGATATCGACCATTTCAAGCGGTTGAACGATACCTATGGCCACGAGATCGGCGACAAGGTGCTGAAGGCTGTCGCAAACAGGCTGTTCACGATCTTCGAGGGCAGCGACAATCTTCTCTCGCGGCTCGGGGGCGAGGAATTCGCCATCCTCTTCCCGCAGATGGATTCCGCTGCCGCGACCAAGCTCTGCGACGAGATCCGCTCGGACATTTCGCGGCTGAAGGTCACGGCCGACGACGAGGAACTCGGCGTCACGATTTCGATCGGCATCGCCGAGATCGCCGGTTATGAAACCTTCGAAAATTACCTCAACGCCGCCGACCAGTTTCTCTACATGGCTAAACACAGGGGCCGCAACCAGGTCTACTCCGACGCCAGGATGACGGAAGAGGCGGCGCAGTAGCGCCTCCGGGGCGGGGCCAAGCCGCCGCCCTTTATCTCAGGCGGCGACGATCTTTTCGCGTCAGGCGAGATCAGCTTTCAACGTCTCAAGCGGCGACGGCCCCTCTTGTTGTCTCAAGCGGCGACGGCCTGGCGAGCGGTCGCCATGGTCATCTTGCGCTCGGCGCGCTCCTGCTGCGGCGAGCGGTGGTAGAGTTCGCGATAACACTTGGAGAAATGCGAGGCTGAGACGAAGCCGCAGGCGACGGCAACCTCGACGACTGGCATCGAAGACTGCACCAGAAGATGGCGCGCACGGTCGAGGCGGATTTCCAGATAGTAGCGGGCCGGTGAGCGGCCCATCTCCTGGCGGAACAGCCGTTCGATCTGGCGACGGGAAAGGCCGGCGCCGTCGGCGATCTCGATCAACGACAGCGGCTCGGCGAGATTGCCTTCCATCAGCTCGATGATCGACAGCACCTTGGCATTCTGCACGCCGAGACGGGCGCGCAGTGGCAGACGCTGGCGGTCGTGCGGGTTGCGCACGCGGTCAGTCAGGTGCTGCTCGCAGATGCGGTTGACAAGGCTTTCTCCAAAGTCCTCGCCGACGAGGTTCAGCATCATGTCGAGCGAGGCGGTGCCGCCGGCGCAGGTATAGAGATTGCCGTCGATCTCGTAGAGGTCGGCATAGACCTCCGCCTGCGGGAAGGCTTCCGAAAAGCCCGGCAGGTTTTCCCAGTGGATGGCGCAACGCTTGCCGTTCAGGAGGCCGGCCTGGGCAAGCACATGCGCGCCCGTACAGAGGCTGCCGACGGCGACGCCGCGATTGTAGCATTCACGCAGCCAGGCATTGACCGACTTGTTGTTGAACTGCTCGACATCGATACCGGAACAGACGAGCACCATGCCCGGCCGGTTTTCGCCGCCGAGATGACGGCGCTCCTCGGCAAGCGAGGAATTGGCCTCGACGCCGATGCCGCAGGAGGAATAGACCTTTTCTCCATCGACGGAGGTCAGCCGCCAGGTATAGGCCTGATAGCCGAGCATGCGATTGGCGATGCGCAAGGTGTCCACGGCCGCCGAAAAGGGCAGCATGGTGAATTGCGGTACCATAAAGAAGACTACCGAACGCTTCTTGATCTGCATCCTGTTCATAGCGAAATCCATGCTCGAGGGGCGATAACACATTCGTTGCGCGGAATGCGTCGCGCCGATGTCCTGAAAGCGACACTGGCATGGAAAAATGCGGCCGGGAAGAGCAAATATGCGACATCGGCCACGATTTGGCCGGTGAAACTGCCGGAATGGCTGCGGATGGGGCGGATGACGGGCTGATAGGCGACTGAAATTCAAGACTGAAAAGGGCTTGGGAATGGACGGTCAGGCCACGAAAAAGGCGACGTTGCGTAGTGCAGGCGCCGCCCTTATCTTGGGAGGAATGTCGCATTCATTACATGGTCCGGTGTTTGCTGTCGTCCGTGCTCGGCCAGCCGATGTCCTTGCGGATGTCGAAGGGCATGGCTTCGATTTCGCGAGCCGTCTGCCAGCGTGTCCAGGCGAGGGTGAGCTTGCGGGCATAATGTGCCAGATCGAAGCGGCCGTGGCCGGAGGTGAGGGACTTACCACCACCGCGATAGGTGAGCGTGGTCATTTTCCAGTTCCTTTCTAGGGTCAGGGGCATGGTCGTCAATGGGAGGTTCGTCCATGTCCATGATCACAATATGGGTCCTGGGAACTCATCATTCAAACGAATAGAACTTATGGATAACATCAGAGATATTGAATGATGGCGGTGGGCCGGCAGTCGATGGTGACAGCCTGTCATCAACATGAATTCCCCGGTTTTCCCCTCTGGGGAAAGCAAATCCGCAGCTAAGCATGATGCCGAAAACCGAGCGGCTTTCGGCTCTATTTTTTGATTCAAATCCGGGTCAGATTTTAGGCCGGCCCGGCCCAAAATCATCCGCATCTAATGTGCAGCGGTCGGGGTGATGATCCCGAGATTGCCAAGCCCGACGACGATCAACTGGACTGCGACTGCGGTCAGCAGGATGCCAAAGACGACCTCCGAGACGATCATGGTGACTGGCTTCATGCGTTTGGCGAGCTTGTCGATGTTGGTGAACACCAGATAGTCGAACGCGCCGACGATCAGAATCAGAGCGGTGACGAGTATCGCGCTGGCGATTGAGACGACTTCGCCGGAGGCGATGATGATGACCGTGATGCCGACAGGATTGAGCAGGTAAGGGACCGCAAGCGGAAATACGGCCAGCTTGTCTGGATCGACGGGAGCCGCAATGTCGTCATGCGGCTTTTCTGTCGGTCCTGATGCCATCTTGATGGCGATCAGCGCGAGGATGATGCCGCCGGCGACGGCGACCGCGCCGCCCGTGATGTGGAGAAGCCGCATCAGCAGAGCGCCGGTGGCGAAAAGGATCAGCGCCGTAACGACGGCTATCAGCACCATCTGACGGCCGATGCGCACCTTGGTTTCAGTATCGAAGGCGTGGGTCTTTTCCAGAAACGGCACCAGGGCAATCTTCGGCCCCATGCCGATTAGAAGCAGCAGGAGAAGTTTTCCGACGAGTGCGGCATCGATGACTGTGAAATCCATAGAACGTGCCCTCTAAATTTGTGACGCGGAAATCGAGACCCTCCCCAGTCGGGGGGAAGATAGTGACGAAGAGAACCAAACGAACTCGCCAGTCTTTCTGCGAGCACTTAGCGCGGGCACACATCCCAGAAGCCCGTCGTCTTGGCGGGCGAGGTGTAATACCAGCATTGACCGGATTGCGGCGGCGTACCTGCCAGTGAAACTGCGGCAGCTCCGGCGACGAAGCCGATGGCAGCACCCGCGGCGATGGCGGTGCCCGGACGCCAATAGCGGCGAGGGGCGACGACCACGACGCCACGCCGGACGGGCGGGCGAACCACGGGAGCTGTTCGGCGCCCGACCGCAGCGCATCCGCGTGGTCCGCAGGCTGCGGCGCCACAGCCTCTCGGACCGCATGCCGCCACGCCACGACGGGCGGCTTCGGCCGTTGCGGGAACGAAGACGGGCGCGCTAACCGTCATCATGACGGCAAGTGTCGCAAGCATGTGCGATAGAGTGACCAGGATCTTCATTTCATTTCCTCCCATTGCTCTCGTGTTTCGTTTTATTGGCTAAAAGCGCCGGCTTCAGGCCGGACCCGCAGCGGCGGCCGCGTTGTGGGCGGCGAGCGTCTGCTGGGCCGCAGCTGCAATAGCGTCGTCCCTGCCGCCCGAGACCTGGACGGTCGGCACGGCGAGCTTGATGCCGTTTTCGTTGAACGCCTCATGGATCATCCGCAGGGCCCGCCGCTTCAGCGTGAACTGCTGGCCCGGAAGCGTCATGACCTTCATCCGCAGGAGCAGGCCTGAGTCGCCGAGGCTGTCTATCCCCTGCATCTTCAACGGCTCGATCGTCGTCGGCTTGAACTCCGGATCCTCGAACAGCTCCAGACCGATCTTCTTGATGATCTTGCGGGCCTTCTCGATGTCGGAATCGTAGGTGATGGTGATCGTCATCTTCTCGATCGCCCAGTCGCGGCTCATGTTCTGGACTGCTCCAAGCTCGCTGAAGGGCACGATGTAGACCGCGCCGCGCTGGTGCCGGAGCTTGATGGATCGCAGGCTGAAGGACTCGACGGTGCCCTTGTAGCTGCCGCTTTGAATATACTCTCCCACCCGGAAAGCGTCGTCGAGCAGGTAGAACATCCCGCTGATCACGTCCTTGACGACAGTCTGCGCACCGAATCCGATGGCGACGCCGACCACGCCGGCACCGGCGATCAATGGGCCGATTTCGACGCCGAGCGACGACAGCGCCATCATGATCGCAATGGCGACGAAGAGGATCATCAGGAAATTGCGAAGGATCGGTAGGAGTGTTCTGAGACGCGTGCGCCGCCGCTCTCGTTCGCTACCGACTTCCAAGACGGCCTCGGTGTCGCCTAGCTTGCGATCGATCAGCACTTTCACGACGCTCCAGGCGAGATCGACGACCAGAAGAATGATCCCGGCGCTCAGAAGGCCACGCACGAGGCGTAGAAGCGGCGAATCCTGCATCGTCATTTGCGTCAGCCTGATATCGAGCGCGCCGGCAAGCAGGATGATGGCGCCGACGATCAGCGCCGCCCTGATGCCGCGCTCGACGATCACCGAGACGACGGTGCCTTTCTTGTGGCCGTCCTCTTCGTCCGTGGAAGAGCGCAGAATACTGTTGACCGACGCCTTGGTGAGGGCGATGGCACCGGGCAGGGCGGCACAGACCACCGCGATCCAGAACAGCCTCATGGCGCCGACCACCCACAGCAGCCAGACGGCAACGAAATAGACCGTCCAGAGCCAGTTCCGCGCCCGCAGGCCGATCCGGCTCGCTCGACCGGCGGCCAATTGAGACGGACGTCTCCAGACGGCTTCGATGCCGATGAAGAGCAGCACGAGGCCGAGAGAATAGGCGGCGAGCTGTCGGGCCGGGACGGAAAAGCCGAGAGTGCCGAGCAGGCGGATGCTCACCCAGCCAAAGGCATACCATCCGACGAGATAGCCCAGGCGTTTTGCCCAGTGGCCGGCGGCATCGCTTGTGATCGGGACGACACGAAATCCACCCTCTTCCTCGGCCCGCGGCGCCAGGAACACGTCGAAAAGCGCGCTCGCCAGACGGAAGACGACGATTGCGAAGAGATACCCGACGACGATCTCCCTGATGACTGGCGGCCATTGGAACAGCAGGAAGAAGCCGATGCTGCCGAGACCGAACGAAAGGACGTAACATGCCGCCCACAGAATCCTAGCAGTCAATGCGATCACTCTTTCCACAACCGTCGCATAGGGTGCACGTGCCATCCATGAGCGCCAGCCGGCGCTGATCCACCAGAACAGCCATTGCGCGGCCAGCCCGACGGCGACGAAGGCCGCGACCAGGAAGATCGGCCGCGTCCCGCCATTCGCCTGGACGTCCTGGTCGAGTATGGCTGCACCACGCATGATCTCCGAAGGAAAGGACTGGATAGCCCCGAGAAGGTTGGAAGCGTGGACACGGAACCGCATCGTGAATTCCGAGAATGAGGGGTCGGCGTTCGGCGTTGCGACGGGTGGTTCCGTTACCGCCTTTGCTGCTTCCGATTGCTGCTGCAGGAAGCGCTGGACGTCAGGATCAGAAAACATGCCGATAAAGCGCTGGACACTTTCAGGCTGTGGGCTCGCAGGCGTGGCGCTCTGCGCCACGGCACCTGAGGCACAAAGGAGAATGGACGCCAGGATGGCTCCGGCGAGAAGCGGTCTAACCATGCGGATCTTGGAAAGTGGTAGCATCGTCTATCCTGATCTCGATGAAGCTGTTCCGTCTGCCGGTTGCTGACGCGCTATTGCCTGCATGTCTCTTTCGATCGACCTGCGGCAGTGCACTCGGATGCCTTCGGCTGCCTACCCACGGGACCTGTGAGGCCGCTGACCTGGCCGGCGTAATTATCTCTGGTATCCGCATCGACGACGGCGACCGGGGCGGCAAGGATCAGGCCGGCTGCACTGCCCGCCGCCGCCGCTGTGCTCGTCGTCGCGGCGAGGATTTTGTCCCCGAGTCCGACCTTGCTGTCAGTCAACGTCTGGCCGTCGGAAATCCGCGCCCCGATCAGCTGCACGACCTCGGGGGATTCCGCAAATTTTCCGTGGTTCAGCCTGTCGCCCGCCTTGACCTTGGTGAGATCGATCACCGTGATCTGGCTGTCGGCCAGTTCCTTCTTGAAGGGGGCCTGCTCGGGATCGATGGCGCCCAATCTGGCGACGTCGCCCCATACCCGGCGCGATACCGCGAGCGCGCGATCGTCTCGCGAAACGAACAGGGTAAACTTCGGATGCTGCTTGCCCATGTCGGCGATCTGCTGGCGGAAGACATCGACATCCACGTCGGGCGAGGCCAGCATGACGTTCTCGAACTTGGCAGGGAGGCGGCCGTTGCGGATCGCCATCTGCCGAAGCGCTTCGAGCGCCAGCCAGTTCCCCATGGAATGCGCCAGGATCGAGACTTCCTTCACCTCAGGATCTCTCGCGAGATACTGGAAGAGCGTCTCCAATGCGTTGCGCGTGTAGTTCGTGCTCTCCCTGTCATAGCCGTATGCAAGCAGACTGCCGCGCGACGGCCATGTCACCAGCACGGGCGCACTATGGACGCCGGAATCCTTGACGATCTGGGCGAAGCGATAGACGGAATCTTCGAAGCGATTGTTGAAGCCGTGGATGAATACCAGCACGCTGCGGTCGCGGCTCTTCCTGACCGAGGCGCTCAGCCATTTCTTGGCGTCGTCGCGGGTGATCTCGTCGGCTTTCAAGGTTGCGAAGTCGGTTGCCGGGTTGGATGGAAGCCTCCTCGGCCAGGCGACTTCGCCGACCTTGCGAACGTTCGCAGGCGGAATGGACACCGTGATGTCGGCAAAAGCCGGGGCGAGTGCGCGTTCGCCCGTGAACATCTCGCCTTGTATCGTGGAACGGGTGCGCGTCGTGGTCACGAGCATATCGACCTTGGTGGAATTCGGCGCGCTATCGGCAACGGGGATGAGCACGTTCTTCGGGTGGCCGCCACATCCGGCTAATGCGCAGAGCAGCAGGAGAGCCGAGATCCATTTCAGACCTGGGAAAGGGCTTGGTCGAATTCGGCTATCACGACATTTTGTGCTCACTGCTGTCCCTCATCGCCCCGTCAAGTTCGGGCAGGCCTCGACGCCGCAAGCCGCGGCGGTCGAAGTCGGCACTGGGCGAGACTATGCGAAGATGAGATAGCTTACCCGTATGATCGGGTATGTTACGGTCGGGGAAGACAGTATCAGCGGGGTTGCAGATCCGAGGTGGCGGCGGTTAACGCGATTGCATCGGGATAGGGCACCGTCATCCCCGCCTTGCGAAGTCCTTCGATCAGCCGGTCGCGATCTTCAGGCTGCATGTTGCGCATTGCGAGTTCGGTCACGACGTTCGGCAGGAAGTCAGGTCGCATGCTGACGAACACCTGTCCTTCCCGGTGGGCGTCGTCGATCATGCCGGCCTCCGCGTAGATGATGGCGGCGACAACATGGAAGAGAGGGAATTTCTGCATGTTCGCCTGCCTGATCTCCAGCACGGCGGTGTGGTTGTCGTGGAGCATGTAGGCGGCCAGGGCTCGTGTCCCGTGGTAGAAGCTGCCGCTGCCTGGATTGAGGGCGATGGCCTGATCCAGCAGGGTCGCTCCGCGCTGCCACTGGCCGCCGATCGCAAGCCGGGTTCCGAACTCGCCCATCAGTTCGGTGTCATTGGGGTTGGTGGCGAGGGCCTGCTCGCCCACACGCAGTGATTCAGCGAGCTGCCTGTCGAAGAACAGCGCCGTCATCAGCGCTTGGAGCCCGCGCGTATTGCTCGGATCGATGTGGGTTGCTCGCCTGGCGGCATCGAGCGCCCGCTGTATGGCTGAATCCTGGCTTGGTGTCGGATTGAACTTGTACCGGTCCTCATCGAGATAGACGATCGACAGCATTGCCCAGGCTGTCGCATAGCTCGGAAACTGCGCGACTGCGGCTTCGAGGCAATCCCGGACACGTGCATGCGCTTCGGCGCTCAGTTCCGAACGATAGGCATAGAAGCGCAAGGTGCACTCATACGCGCCGAGGTCATCCGGCGGCGGACTGGCGGCGTCGACCTGTGCCATGATCCCGTAGGGTTGGGCGATGGTGGTCGCGACCTTTCTGGCGACATCCGTCTGGATCGCAAACAGGTCTCCCGATGCGAGATCATTGTCATAATTCTCCGACCAGAGGATTTCGCCGTCTGACGTATCGAGCAACCTGGCCGTCACACGAAGACGCTTGCCCGACGTGCGTACCCCGCCGGCAAGGAGATAACGTGCGCCGAATTCGGCCCGGATCTCCGATGCGCCCACATCCGCGGGGAGGGACTTGGACGTTTCGCGGCCGAAGACTTTGATCTCCTTGAACCGTGGCAGGATGGTCATCAGTTCCTCGGTCAGGCCGGCCGTGTAGAGCTGCGCCTCCGGCCCTTCGCCGAGGTTGGCAAACGGGGCCACCACGAGGGCCGGCCGATCGGGCGACAGGCTTGCAACGCGTGGGAGTGACGGAGCGGGAGACCGCGCCCCGACCCAATAGAGCGAAATAGCCACTGCAGCGAGCGCAGCAGCACCCGGCAACAAGACCCGCCTTGCGCGCCACCAGCGTCCGGGGCGAACCCCGGAGGGTGATGTTTCGCCAGCGTCTTCGTCTCCAATGTCGACTGGTGCCGGACAGGACCAGGCGAAGGTTGGAACATACCCGCCTTTGGGAATGTCGATCCTGACCGGGTCATGCTGCCCGGCGACGAGATAGTAGCGCTCGAGCGACCGCCGCAGCCGTCCGGCCTCGATCCTGACCACCGGATCGTCCTGGGTGAAGCCGGGATCCCGGCCGAACACCTCGATTGCGATCGAATAGGCTTTGATGCGGTTGCCCCGACCCTCGAGGGTTTCCGAGACGACATAGCGGAGAAACGCTGCCGCGCGACCGACCCCTGGAAATTCAGGGCTGGAGACGACACGTTCCAGTTGCTCGCTTATATCGTCGGCTTGAGGCGCCGGCCGTGAAGAAATGGGTGCAGCAGACCCCTCTGCTGGTATCGATGCCTGCATGTCTGTCCCCAATCCCCCGTGGAGTCACATCACTGCCAGACCGTATGTTACGGTAACATACTCCACGAACCGATCGTCGTCCATGAAGATCGGGATCTGGCACACGTTGCAGTGGTGACGTCTCGAATGCCGGTAAGGAGTGGACCATGGACGAAGGCGTGACCGCAGTCCGTCGGCAGTTTCCAGCCAGGATCAGGGCGATCGACGATCTCTCTTCCCGCAGCGAGGACTTCCGGGAAATCTGTAGGGACTTTGCCGACGCCCAATCGGAACTGGCGAAATGGAATGTCTCGACCGATCCGAAGCGGAACGAGCGAGTCGTCGAATACCAGGAGCTGATCGCAGAACTCTCCAAGGAGATAGAGGGCGCGCTTGACGCCTCGGTACCGCCAACTGCTCGCTGATACGCGCGACCAGGCCAGCGGCAATCCAACGCCAGGCGTATGTTACGGTTACCTACTTGCGTTCCCCCTCTGGGCAACGACCATCGCGACAGACGTTCGGCGCTGAAATTTTGCGCTTCCACGAAACGAAACGCTTCCGAAGGATATAGCCGTGGTTTCCGAAAACTTGGACGAGCCTGCCGTTTCCCCAGCGCCTCGGAATCCACTCCGCAGGACAGCACTCATCGTCGTCCTGCTGGCGCTTGCCCTGTTCGTCCTCTCCATCTTCATGGAGCGGCGCACGCCGTCGACCTCACAAGCTCAGGTCCAGGCCTATATCGTCGGCATCGCCCCCGAAGTCACCGGTCGGGTCATCGAAGTCGGCGTCACCGACAATTCGCGGGTCGAGGCTAATCAGGTTCTCTTTCGTATCGATCCCGAGCGCTATGAACTCGCCGTCAACGAAGCCGAAGCAGCGCTCGCGAGTGTCGGCCAGTCGATCGGGGCATCGACTGCGACCGTCGATGCCGCACAGGCCAAGCTCGTGCAGATGGAGGCCGACAGAGACAATCTGCGCGACCAATATGCACGGGCGACCGAACTCGTAAAGCGCGGCGTCTTCTCCAGGGCTCGGTTCGATACGGCCAAGTCCGCCTATGATCAGGCGGAGGCTTCCGTTTCCGGGGCGCAGGCCGACCTTGCCAAGGCGAAAGAGCAGCTCGGCCCGGCCGGCAACGATAATCCGCAGCTGCGTGCAGCCCTTGCCGGACTGGAGAAGGCACGGCTCGATCTGGTGCGGACAACGGTCCGGGCACCGTCAGCCGGCGTCGTCACCAACCTTCAGCTCACCATCGGCAAGGTGGTCTCGGCCGGCCAGTCGGCGATGACCTTCATCGACGCCGGCACCATCTGGATCACCGCGGCCTTCAAGGAGAACAGCCTGGAGAAGGTCGCCGTCGGCAACAGAGCAGAGATTCTTTTCGACGCGCTTCCCGGCCGGCTGTTTCCGGCAACGGTCGAGAGCGTTGGGTTCGGCGTATCGCAAGGCAGCACCGACCCGACCACCGGATTGCCGACGATCCGAAACGATAGCGGCTGGGTCCAGGAGGCGCAGCGCTTTCCGGTCCGGTTGATCATCGAGGAGGCGCAGAGGCCGAAAGGCGGCGTGCGCTATGGCTCGCAGGCGACCGTCGTCATCTACACCGGCGACAACCCCGTCACCAATGCGTGGGGATCGCTCTGGATCCGCATCATGTCGGTGCTGACCTATGTCAACTGAGAGGGACCTCTCCGTCGAGGAGCAGAAACGCAAGGGGCTGCGGGTCGCGTTCGCAGTCTCCATCGGCTTCACGTTCGCAGTCTATGCCGGGGCTATCGTACCATTTCTCGGCCCGCTCTTTGCCGCCCAGTTTCTGCTCGGCAGTTCGCGGCCCATGCCGCTCGGCAAGACCATCGGCGCGGCGATGGTCATCCTGATCGCCGGGACGGCAATGATGGTTCTGACCAACGTGCTCGGCGACCGTCCGGCGCCCTTCCTCCTGATGCTGGGGTTGATCTATTTCGCGTGCTTTGCCGCGCAGTCGACGGGAAAGGGAGGACCGGCGGTCTTTCTGGTGCTCGTCGTTTCGATCATCGTACCTCTGCTCGGCATCTTGAACGAGGAACTCGCCAATTCCATCCTATCCATCCTGGTCGCCGGGGTGTTGTCAGGCACGGTTCTGATGTGGCTCGCCCATGCGGTCTTTCCCGAGCCGTTCTTCCGTGAGGTAGAGGCGGCGCCGATCGACCAGCGGCCGCTGGCCTTGGGGCGGGCGCTGGCAAACACGGTCATCCTTCTGGGCTCCGTCGTGATCTGCCTGACGAGCGATAACCTAACCGCTGCGGCGGTCATTCCGATCACCGTAGCGTCGCTGCTCGGGCAGCTCGACGTTGCCGCGAGCGCGCGTGCGGCGATCGGGCTCGTGCTCGTCAACCTCTTCGGCGGCGTGCTCGCCTCCATTGCCTATGCCGCGCTATCGCTGCGCCCCAATCTCCTCTCGATCTTCCTCATCGTTTTCGTCGTCGTCCTCCTGATCGGCGGGCGCGCGGCCGCCCGCTCGAAGGACGCCCCGGTTTTTGCCGGCGCCTTGACGACCTTCCTGATCCTCTTCGGCCTCGGCGTCTCGCCTCTGCCGGGGAGTGCTGCAGAATCCTTCGCCACCCGCATCGTCTATGTCGCAGCAGCCTTGATCTACGCGCTGCTGTTTGCCGCCATCCTGTGGCCGCGGACGGGGGAAACGAAGAGGATATCGGCATGACCATGCCGCAACAGATCGACCGGTTGGTAATCTCGCCTCCCTGCATACCTCGAGGAGATGCGGTTGCGGGGTAACGGCGCTCTGGATCGGCCATTTTTGACGGACAGGCTGGCGCAAGAGCGATGCGAGTGACGTTTTTACTGTCAATTCCTCGCTATTGGATAGAATGTAAGAATAATCGAATATAATAAAGTCAGTAGCCTAAACACCACGTCTGACCGCAAGGAGGATTTGAGATGGCTAGACCTCACGCGTTGTTACTCGCCACGGGACTGTTCCTGCCTTTTGCAGGATTCCCGTTTTCGCCGCATCCGACTCCGATCGCCGCCGCGCAGGAGCCGGCCGCTTCCAGTCCCGTCGCGGCGGAAGACGACGCGCCGGCGCCGCTGAGCGAGGACGAACTCGAAATCCTGGTGGCGCGGATTGCGCTCTATCCGGACGAACTGGTTGCGCTTGTCACGTCGGCGTCGCTCTATCCGCTGCAGGTGGTGGAGGCCGCCCGGTTCCTCGAAACCCTGAAGAAGCAGCCCGGGCTCAAGCCGAAGACGACGTGGGACGGCAGCATCGTATCGCTGCTGAACTACCCTCGGATCGTCACGATGATGAGCGAGGATCTGGACTGGACGCAGTCTCTCGGAGAGGCGCTCTCCTACCAGCAGAAGGACGTTCTGATCGCCATACAGCAACTGCGCGACAAAGCGGTCGCCGATGGCATCATCAAGACCGATGACAAGATCAAAGTCAGCCAGGAGAACGACAACGTCGTGATCGTCTCCGCCAGTCCTGAGAAGATCTATGTTCCGCAATACGCGCCGGAGATGCTGTATGAACCAAACTATGTGGCCGAGCCTATCGGCTACTATTCCGAGCCGTATCCGAACTACTATTATCCGACCGCCACCTTTTTCGCGGGCGTGGTGACGGGAGCGGTGTGGGCCGCCGCCGTCGACTGGAACCGTTGGGGCGTATGGGGCGGGCGCTGGAACGGCAACGTCGATATCGACTGCAACAAGTGCTTCAACAACATCAACGGCAAGGTGAATATCAACGACGTCGACTGGAAGAATGTCGACCGCAGCAAGATCGGTTTCGACAGCGCGCAGTTCAACAAGATCGACCGCAACTCCTTCCGGACCAGCATTGAGGCGAACGGCAACAACAGGGTCGGCGCAAGAGGCAACGACCGTGCGAACACGATCCGCGACCAGCCAGGCAAAGTCAGCGTCAACGATGTCCGCAAGAGCAAGATCGATGCGGACAGGGTCAATGTTGCGCGCAACAAGCCAGGCAATTCGGGAGTGGTCTCCGGGGGCGGGAAGGGAGCGCAGGCTGCGCAGAACCGCAGACCCGACGCGAGGACGCCGAACAGGGCTGCCGAAAACGCCAGACCAGTGCCCAACGCCAAACGCCCGGTCGCAAAGCCGAAACCTGCGACCCGGGTTGACAGCCGCCCGAGAAAGCCGTCGGCGATCGGTCAGGTCGATAGCGGCAGGCGCGCTGAGATGCAGTCCAACCGCGGCAGACAGGCCATGGCCGGCGGCAATCGCGGTGGTGGCGGTCGTGGAGAAATGCGCCGCGGCGGTGGTGGCGGCGGTCGCCGCCGATAACCGGAAAAAGGAGGAAAGTCATGACAAAGTCAGTCAGAAACATGCTTCTGGGTTCGGTGTTCGCTTTTGCGGCTCTCGCCACCAATCCGGTTCCTGCATCTGCAGCAGAGCCATCCGATGCGACCGTCATCTCGGGCTTCGCTTCTCAAAGCGATCCGCCCGTATTCGAGACGCCGGAGCAAACGGTCGATGCCTTCAAGGCGGCGCTGGCGGCTGATGATTTCGATAAGTTTACGGCGCTGCTGGGCATCGATGCAGCGAAAGCGAAAGCAGGCGAAGGGGTGATGGACACCTACGCACAGATCCGGGACGGCACGAAGAAGAAGATCGTCGTCAAGGACGTCGATGGCCGCAGGATCATCGAGATCGGCGACAAATTATGGCCTCTGCCATTTCCGATCGTGAAGGGCGACGATGGCAAATGGGGTTTCGACACCTATGCCGGGTTCGAGGAGATCATCAATCGTCGCGTCGGCGAGAACGAATTGCAGACCATCGACACGATGCAGGCCTATGTCGACGCCCAAAAGGAATATTCTTCCGCCGATCACGATGATGACGGCGTTCTGGAATATGCCCAGAAACTGATCAGCAGCGATGGTAAAACCGATGGTCTCTATTGGTCGCCTGATCTGGGCGAGGGTGATAGCCCGGCGGGCAACGCTCTCGAAGACAATGCGGCGCTTGATAAGGCCAAGGCCGGCGAGGGCTATTACGGCTATCGCTACAGGATCATCGACAGTCAGGGGCCGAACATCGCGGGCGGAGAGTTCGATTATGTGATCAACGGCAACATGATCGCAGGATTTGCCCTTATCGCCTGGCCGATCCGATATGGCGAAACCGGCGTGCACACCTTCGTCGTGAACGCGAACGGCACGGTCTACCAGGCCGATCTCGGCCGGGAGACCGAAAAAATAGCTGCTGGCGTCAGGACCTTCAATCCGGGTGACAATTGGGACGTGACTGCTGATTGAACACGGTCGTGCGTGTTTGGAACCAAGTCTGCTCCACCTCGTTGCCGCTTCGTACCTGACAATGATGCAAAGGAGGAAACGATGATTTCCGCAGAGCAGATCCGTGAACATATGGAAGTGCGGGCTGCCGACGGCACCCATGTCGGCACAGTCGATCATCTCGACGGCCCCACGCGCATCAAGCTGACGAAGCTCGACTCGGAAGACGGCAAGCACCACTTGATCCCGATCGATTGGGTCGATCACGTCGATGCTCACGTCCATCTGTCGAAGAACGCCAGGGATGTCCGAATGCAATGGGCCACCATCAACTGACAGCCGGTCGGCTGCGGCTTGCGGGCCGCAGCCTCCTTAAAACAGGATGGTTAGAGCATGATGGCTTTGACGCCGGCCAGCGCCCCGTTCAAGCGATAGGAGATCGATATGCCAGCCAAGTCCAAGGCCCAGCAGAAGGCGGCAGGCGCTGCACTTTCTGCCAAGCGCGGTGAGACGCCGAAGAGCGAACTCAAAGGTGCCTCGAAACAGATGGTCGAATCCATGAGCGAAAAACAGCTCGAGGAGTTCGCAGCAACTAAGAGGAAGGGTAAGCCCGAGCACGTGTCGAAATAAAGGGATGCGGGCACCGCCATGCGGTGTCGGATCTTTCCGCCGCTCCCAATCTATGAAGCCATGATCTTGAAAGCGGCTGCCGATGAAGCAGGATTGGCGGTTCGTGCGCGGTCGATGTATGGTTTGGACAGAGATTTGGGGCAATTGCCCATCAGCTAGAAATGCGCACTGCGCCTAAAACGGAGTCCGAGATTGGCCGTCGCCTTTACCAAGGAAGAGAGTTTTGAAACGGCTTCGGAAACCCTGCTGCCTGATCGTCCGATTTCGCCGCACCCAAACCTTGTCACGGAGGCGGGGTTGAAGGCTCTGGAGCTTCACTTCCAGCAAGCCCGCGAGGCCTATGATGCTGCGAGCCCCATCGACGATGTGAACGAACGGCGGCGGCATACAGCCAATCCTTTGCGTGATCTTCGTTACTTAACGGCAAGACTTCGCACCGCCCAGCTCGTACCTGCCCCCACGTCAATCGACACCGTCGCCTTTGGCGGCACTGTGACTTTTCGCCGTGACGACGGGCGCGTGCAGACCTATCGTATCGTCGGAGAGGACGAAGCCGATCCCAAGGCCGGATCGATTTCCTACGTTTCCCCGGTGGCGCGGTTGCTGATGGGCAAGGCTGTCGGCGATGTGGTGGAGACAGGCGGCTTGGAACTGGAAATCATCGCCATCGCATAGGAGAGCGCTATTCGCGTAGCCTTCCTCATTATTTTGGTACCATCGGGTACTTTATTTATCGAACCTTTACCATCCGTGGCTAGAACGATGACATTCCACCATCGAAAGTCACGCTCATGGTCAGCGCAATTTCCAGTTCTGCATCCACCATTTTGAGTTCAGCCGCTACAACCTCGTCTTCCAGTTCATCGGATCAGCTTGCCTCTCTCGAGGCACAGCTTGCCGAAAAGAAGGCAGCCCTGTCGGAAACGCAGGACGAACAAGAGAAGGCCGCGATCGAAAAATCGATCGATACGCTGGAAGCGAAGATTGCCAAGCTCGAAGCGAGCGAGAGCAACCAAACTCAGGCGTCTGCTGCATCGAAGCCTGCCGGTGACGCTCCTGGAGAATTTTCCGGCGAAAGCGAGCGTATCGGCACGACGAATTTTGACGAGACCAGTGAGTTCGGCAGCCGCACGGCTTACGTCTGATAGAAGCGACCCTGTTCTGCTGCATTCTTGAGTGACGCGTCAAAGGCGGCGCTTGGCCACCGTGACGACTTCGCGCGTCAGATCCGCCAGGCGATCGGCGGCGAGGCGGTTTATCTGCCAGTGGAGCGGGACATCGAGCGGTGTGTCGGGCACCAGCTCGACCAGTCGTCCGGACGCGAGATGCTCGCGGGTCAGCTGGGTCGGGTTCATCCCCCAACCCATACCCGATAGGCTCGCCTCCACGAAACTTTGCGGCGACGGCAGCCAATGGGTGGGATAGTCGAGATCGCGGCCAAACATCCGTCGTACCCAGCTGCTTTGCAGCCGGTCCTTCTGATTGAAGGTCAGCGCCGGAGCGTTGCGGATTGCCTCAGATGTCACGCCATGCGGAAAGTGGCGCGCGACGAAGTCAGGGGTTGCCGTTGCGTGGTAACGCAGAACGCCGAGTGCAAAACGCCGGCATCCGCGGACCGGCTTTTCCAGGCTGGTGACGGCGGCGATCACCCGCCCGCGCTGCAGCCATTCGGCAGTATGGTCCTGGTCGTCGACGGCGATATTCAGCAGATAGGAAGAGCTCCTGGCGAAATTCGACATGGCCTCGACGAACCATGTGCCGAGGCTGTCGGCATTCGTCGCGATTTGAAGCGTGACCCTTTGGCGTGGTTCGTCAGGATCGATGAGGGCCGGCAATTGCCCGAAGAGTTCTGCTTCGAGCATGCCGACATTCTCCATATGGCGGCAGAGCCATTCTCCCTTTTCGGTCGCCGTACACGGCGTGCCCCTGACGATGAGGACGACGCCAAGACGTTCCTCGAGCTGCTTCACGCGCTGCGAAATGGCCGAAGGCGTCACATTCAGGACGGTCGCAGCTCTTTCGAAGCTGCCTGTCTGGACAATGGTTGCGACGGCGCGCAGAGCGGGATAGTCGAGCACAGATTAGTTTCACTTAATCGGAGTAAGGTAGATTAATTAGCCTAATTATCCCAATCGCGATAGCGCAACCTCACCGAAATGAGGGGCGTTGGCCGAAGCGATGAATTTTTCGATCTATGGAACCGGCCTGATGATGGGCCTCAGCCTGATCGTCGCCATCGGCGCGCAGAACGCCTTTATCCTCCGCCAGGGCTTGCGCAACGAACATGTCTTCGCCGTTTGCCTCGCATGCGCTGTATCGGATGCCGCGCTTATCGTGCTTGGCGTGACCAGCCTCCAGCAAATCGCCAGGTTCATGCCATGGCTCGATCCGGTCATGCGCTATGGCGGAGCCGCATTTCTGGTCTGGTACGGAGCAAGAAGCCTCTATTCCGCCTTGAGATCGTCCGCTGCTCTGACGGCCGGGGAAGCAAAGTCGTCAAGCTTTCGGCAGACGCTGGCGACCTGCCTCGCACTCACCTGGCTCAATCCGCACGTCTATCTCGACACAGTTGTGCTGCTCGGCACGATATCGACCCGATATCCGGGGGAGCAGGCTTCCTTTGCGGCAGGGGCGGTGACGGGTTCCTTCCTGTTCTTCTTTTCGCTCGGATATGGCGCAAAGCGGCTGCGGCCGATCTTCTCGAAACCCTCATCCTGGCGCATGCTGGAAACGCTTATCGCTTTCACGATGTGGATCATAGCCTTCAAACTGCTGGGCGGGATGTGATCGCCGTTCGACCGGTTCGATCATCCGCTGCGGCGCAAGTCGAGCAGGACGTTGCGAGTTGACCGGCACCGATTTGCCCAGATCATGAGCGGATTCAAAGCGATGAAGCGTCTCTACCGCGTCCCATCGCACGCGCGGCGCTCCGGGACGGTCAACTCTAGCTCGCGCTGGCAATCTGCCAGCAGATGTGGCGGAAAGCGCCTTAGCTCCCGGAGCGCATGCTCATGGTTGGCATCCCTGCGCTTCTGCGCCTTGAATGCGGAAAGGGCCTCTACGATATTCCAGATGCTTGTTTGAGACATGTCGGGCCTCCTTGGCTGCATTTCGCTGCCGACACGCGAAATATCAGGTTCAATTGACATTCAATCAAACAAAATGATATGGGGTTATAAATCAGAAAAATTGAAAGATGCGACGATGAGCATTCCATTTCGCCGTCCCATTCCGCTGCTTGACAACGAAGTGCTGCGTACCTTCGTGGCTATCGCCGAGACAGGCAATTTTTCGACCGCCGCCGAGGCGGTCTTCCGTACGCCGTCGGCTGTGTCGATGCAGATCAAGAAGCTTGAAGAACAACTGGGGGCAACGCTGTTCCTGCGCGACGCCCGTTCGGTATCGCTGACACGCCACGGCGAGATGTTGCTATCCTATGCGCGCAACATGCTGGCGCTGTCGAACGAGGCGGTGTCGCGCTTCATCATGCCGGAACTCAGCGGCGTCGTGCGGCTTGGCGCGCCGGAGGATATCGGCGAACGGCTGCTGCCGAGCATCCTGAAGAGTTTTGCCGAAAGCTATCCCGGCATCATGGTCGACGTGACCATCGACATGAGCATCGGGCTGAAGAAGCGCATGGAGGAGCAGCGGCTCGACCTGGCCTTGATCAACTGTGCGACACGGCCGTTCCCGACGGGCGGGGAGGTGGTGTTCCGCGAGCGGCTGGTCTGGGCCGGCGCCAGGTGCGGTTCGGCGCATCGCCGCGATCCGCTGCCGATCTCGATCTGGGAAGACGGCTGCATCTGGCGCCAGGAGGCGCTCTCCCAACTCGAACGCAACAAGCGGCATTATCGCGTCGCCTATCTCAGCGGCCACACGATGGCGCAGCGCGCCGCCGTGCTTTCCGATCTCGCCATCGCGCCGTTGCCGCTGTCCTATGTCAACGAGGACATGGCGATCCTGGGGCCTCAGGAAGGGCTGCCGGAGCTCGGCGCCTTCGATATCCGCCTGCTGACCGCCTCGCAGGTGTCGGGGCCGATCGAGACGGTGGCTGACAGCATTCGCGGCGCCTTTGCAGAGAGAGCAAAGGCGGTCGCTGCCTAGCTGCATCGGACAGATTATGCTCCGATCGAAAGTGATGGCGCGTCCTATCGGACGCGGGGCTGTAGCGGGTATCCTTATACCCAGTGAACCTTTTGGTTTGTCGTGCGTTATTGGCGCGGGACGGCAATTGTCGCCGTTCGGGGTTGATTTCAAACAAGGATATCTGAGATGACGACAACGGCCAAAATTGCCGCAGCTTTTATGGTTCTTCTTGCCCTTTCCTCCTGCGGCAACACGATCCGCGGCATAGGAAAGGATACGGCAAATACCGTGAACGCCACGCAGGATGCCGGCCGCTCAGTCGACCGCGCCGCGAAGAAGTAACGACCGTTCCGATCGCTGCTAGAATCGCCGGATCAGGTGCTGACCCGGGGATCAACTATTGGCCGGGTCCGGATCATCCTAACGGATGACCGGGGGACAGAGCTTTTCCAGCCCGCCGGATCGGCTGAGGCCGGTCCGGAAGGCCTGGTAGGCGGGATGCTGGCTGGAGCGGGCGGTTTCCATCAGCCGGATCTGCAGCCGGTCCGGCGCATGACTTCCGAGCCAGATTCCCAGATTTTCGAGCTTCAGCGAGTTCAGGAAACGCGATCCGGCGGCGAGATCGAGATGGCGGCGCAGGCCGTCGAGCAGGTTGTCGTCCTGGGCGGCGTTTTCCATGAGCAGCGCCAAATACGACTTGTCGGTCTCCGACAGCGCGGCGAGTTTTTCCGCAACGGTATTGCGGTCGGGAAAGGGAACATTGCCTGTCATCGAATCGTCCATGCTTGATCGTGGTTTGGCCGTTATAAGCTCGCCTTGACCTTCTGGGCTACATCGACGGGCACCCATTTCGTCCACAGGCTCTCGTAGTTGCGAAGGAAATAGATCGCGGCATCCTCGTTGCTTGCGCGGTTTTCGTCCTGCCAGGCGAGCACCTGGTTGATCGTCGCATTGTCCCATTTGCGGGTCTTGAGATAGGTCGTGACAGGTCCGGCGCGGCTGGCGAAGGACCTGGTCATCAGTGTGAAGGCGCGCGAGACCGGGTAGGAGTTGACCTCGGGCCTGGCGCAGCCGGCAACTGCGGTACAGCGGTCCCATTCATTCTTGTTGTGGCCGACGCCGAAGCTCAGGCGCGTCATGTCGTATTTGCCGAGGATGGCAGTCGGCGCCCAGTAATAACCGAGCCAGCCGACCTTGTTTTCGAAAGCGCGGGCAATCGAGGCGTCAAGCTGTTCGGGGCTGCCGATTTCGACAAGCTCGAAGCTCTTCTTGTCGGCGGCAAGCGCCTTGAAGAGGTTGGTGGTTGATATCTGGCAGCTCCAGTCGGCGGGACAGTTGTAAACTGCGCCCTTCGACGGGTCGTCCTCGGCGGGGAAAAGTTCGGGATGTTTCAGCGCGCCTTCGACCGAGCGGATGTCGGGGTGGGCGTCGGCGATGAATTTCGGAATCCACCAACCCTCGACGGCGCCGTCGGCAAGGATTTCGGCCCCCTGCACCAACCGGCCGCTGTTGACGGCTTGATCGAGCAGGGCCCTGACGGAATTGATCCAGTATTCCGAGGCGATGTCGGGGGTACCTTTCTCATTCATCGAGGCGAAGGTCGGCAGGGTGTCGCCATCGACAATAGTGACGGAACAGCCGTATCCCTTTTCCAGGATGATCTTGTCGAAGCTCGCCGCAATGCCTGCCGAGGCCCATTTCATTTCGGCGATCGAAACGCTGCCGCATTCGCCGGCTTCAGCCGGCGCTACGGTAGAAAGAGCCGCGGCAAAGACGGCCGGAATCAGAAACGTCTTCATCGTCATTCCCCGAATTCTTCTTAGGCGGACGCGCAGGCTCTGAAATCAACCGACAAATATGTCCGGCACCCGAAGGGAAAATGCCTGCCGGGCGATACCGCAACAGGCTTTCGGTTCATGGGCAGGCCATATTCAACAATGGCGCATTTTGATGAAGCCTACGCGTTCGCTCGCAGAAATCAACCATCTTCTGCTTATGGTTGCGTGACTAAATTATTGAATTCGAAGAATTTATGTCGGCATCCCGAAATTGGCGCCCTCGGGCGAAAAGCACGCTCTTGGCGATCGGCAGCGGATCTTCGGCAGAAATTTCGACGAGAATGTCAAAAAAGATCAAAATTAACATTTGCGTAAGCCTTCAATAACTCTCCGGTAAGAATGTCCCGTTATCAGTTGGGGCGTGGCAGCAATGACCGCCGCTTCTCTGGTTCAGGTAGTGCGTACCGGAGAAAGCGAGCTTCGCCGTGTAAGGGCGAAGACGCCTGAGTTTTCGGCAAACCGCGCAGAGCCAAGGCCATGCGCGGTTTTCGCGTTTGCGGGGGAACTTGCCCCAAGCCCAGTCTTGCGCCGGGCCAAGTCTTGACCCGGGCCAAGCTTGACCCGAGGTTGCCGCCCATTGTAGGCCTCGCCTGAACGAGAGGCGGATGCGGGCCATCATGGCAAGAGCGATCATGCTGCAGGGAACCGGCTCCAATGTCGGCAAGACGGTGCTGGTTGCGGGCCTCTGCCGGCTGGCGGCGAATCGCGGGCTGACGGTCCGGCCGTTCAAGCCACAGAATATGTCAAACAACGCGGCGGTCGCCGATGACGGCGGCGAGATCGGTCGGGCGCAGTGGCTGCAGTCGCTGGCCGCGCGCACGCCATCCTCGGTGCACATGAACCCGGTGCTGCTCAAGCCGCAATCGGAAAACGGCAGCCAGATCATCGTGCAGGGCAAGGTATTCGGACAGGCGAAGGGACGCGACTATCAGCGGCTGAAGCCTGAGCTGCTCGGCGCCGTGCTCGAAAGTTTCGAAAAAGTGGCCGCGGGGGCCGACCTCGTTATCGTCGAGGGCGCCGGATCGCCGGCCGAGATCAATCTCAGGGCCGGCGATATTGCCAATATGGGCTTTGCGACGCGGGCCGGCGTGCCTGTCGTGCTCGTCGGCGATATCGACCGCGGCGGTGTCATCGCCTCACTTGTGGGCACGCATGCGATCCTCGACGAGGGCGACCGGTCGATGATCGCGGGCTATATCATCAACAAGTTCCGCGGCGACGTCTCGCTGTTTGACGACGGCATCCGCGCCATCGAAGGCTTTACCGGCTGGCCGTGCTTCGGCGTTGTGCCATGGCTGCAGGGCGCTGGGCGCCTGCCGGCCGAAGATTCGGTCGTGCTCGAACGGCTGGCGAAGGGCGGGACGGGCGCGCTGAAGATCGCCGTTCCGGTGCTGCCGCGCATCGCCAATTTCGACGATCTCGACCCGCTGCGGACCGAGCCGGATGTCGAGCTGGTCTTCGTGCGATCAGGCGAGCGGATCCCAGCCGATGCGAGCCTCGTTGTGCTTCCCGGCTCGAAATCGACGATATCGGATCTCGCCGACTTCAGGGCTGAGGGCTGGGACCGCGATCTCCGGGCGCATGTCAGGCGCGGCGGCCGGGTGATCGGCATCTGCGGCGGCTACCAGATGCTCGGCCGGACGGTGCATGATCCGCTTGGGCTCGAGGGCGGGACGCTCGAGACGCCGGGGCTTGGGCTGCTCGACATCGAGACCGAGATGGAGCCTGAGAAAACCGTGCGCAACAGCCAGGCTCGCTCGACCGAATACGACGCGCCGCTTGACGGCTACCAGATCCACCTCGGCATCACCCGCGGCACGGATTGTATCAGGCCTTCGGCAGTCATCGACGGCGCGCCCGACGGGGCGCTGTCGGCCGACGGCCGCATCATGGGCACCTACCTGCACGGGCTCTTCTGCAGCGACAGCTACCGCGCTCGGCTGCTTCAAAGCTTCGGGCTCTCGGGCGAGCGGAGGAATTACCGCGAGAGCGTCGAGCAGGCGCTCGACGACGTCGCCGAGGAATTGGAGCGTCATCTCGATCCGCACTGGCTGGCCGGGCTGCTCGGTTAGGCCGGATGGGTCATCCAGTGCCGTCGTTCCGCTATTGCCAAATTAGTTGACTGAGTCCATTAATTGTCGCGACGGACTCGGTCGAGAGCGACGAAAACTATGAGCATACTGGACAGATTTTCACTGGCGGGTCAGGTGGCTCTGGTGACCGGCGGCGGACGTGGTCTGGGCTTCGAAATGGCGCGCGCCCTCGCAGAAGCCGGCGCGCATGTCATCGTCAACGGACGCACGGCGGCGACGTTGGAAGGCGCCGTCAGGACCATCCGGGCCGCGGGCGGCACGGCGGAGGCCGCCGCATTCGACGTCGCCGATCGCGAGGCACAGCGTGCTGCGATGGCCGATGTCGACAGGATCCATGGTCGTCTCGATATTTTGATCAACAATGTCGGCGCCCGCGACCGGCGGCCTCTGGCCGAATTCGACGATGATGCCATCATCGAGCTGCTGCGCACCGACCTGGCGGCGGCCATGACGCTTTCGCGCGACGCTGCCGTGCTGATGAAGCGACGCAATCACGGCCGGCTGATCGCGGTGACCTCGATCAGCGGCCATGTCGTCATGCCCGGCGACTGCGTCTATCCGGCAGCCAAGCAGGGCCTGACCGGCCTGATGCGCGGCATGGCGGTCGAGTTCGGCCCGCACGGCATCACCAGCAACGCGATTGCGCCCGGCTGGTTCGCCACCGAGACGAACGCGGCGATGGCTGCGAACGAGGAATTGATGCCCTTCGTGCGCCAGCGCATCCCGGTCCAGCGCTGGGGACGCCCGGACGAGATCGCCGGCGCGGCGCTCTTTCTGGCAAGCGCCGCCGCTTCCTTCGTCAACGGCCATGTGCTGACGGTCGACGGCGGCATGACGGTCAGGATGTGAGCGGAGCCCGCAGCTGCGGTGGCGCCGGCGTGCCTTTTCGCGTCTGCTGCCAGTCGGCCGAAGTTTGATGTCGACTTGTTAGGTGCGCCTGACAGGTGGGCTGAGTTCGCGTACGAGCTGCTGCAGGCTGCGCTGGTCTTCCGCTCCCGTCTTGTCGTAGATGGCGGCCAGTTGCGATTTCACGGTGCCGTCGGCAACGCCCTGTGCATTTGCGATCTCGGATCGCGTCATACCTTCGGACACGTAGCCGACCACGCGCCGTTCGGCAGGCGTGAGGGCAAAAAGGGCGGCAACGGCTTCGACGGCCGACTGGACCACCGTTCCAGCCGCGGCGAGAAAGATCGCCGCCGCCGCCCGGCTTTCAAAGCGCCCCCTTTCGGTGCGCCGCTGCAACGGCAGAACGTGGGCGACGGCGGGACGCTCCGCCGAGGCAAGGGGAACATCGATCCCAGCGGCTGCGAGACTGATTTCGTCGCGCGCGCCAAGCGCCACTGCGTTGGAAAGGGCGGCGCCTGCATAACTGTAGCGAGCGGCCAGCCGGCCTGAAAGCGAGTGGACCACGTGCTGCTCGCGCAGCCGTGCTTCGGCGGCTTCATTGGCGAAGAGGATTGTCATGTCTTCTGCAACGATGAAGACCGCATGATCAAGGGCGTCGATGACCTCCCTGAGGACGGCGGCTTCGGCGCGCTCCATCTCGAACATGTCGTGGATCGTCACGGCACGGCGGATATGCGGACCGAGCAGCCCGACGATGTCGAAGACACGTCGCTCGCTCGGTTCGTATTGCACCGAAATGTTGATCGTCCCGACACGGGTCGGGCGCTTCAGCACGGCCATGTCGATCGAGTTTAGAACCCCATACCTGGCATGAAAGTTCTGGTGTAGCGCACCGCTTTTCCAGACGGCTTCGCCATCGGGTCCATAGAGGGAGAACATCCGCTCCAGCGTATCCGGCTGATCGATCTCCATTCGGTGGAGAAGGTGGAAGAACGGGACGTCCTTCGCATGCGCGACGAGGGTGCGGATGGCCTCTCCGTCGTCGCAGGCGATCTGGGCCAGCCGTGCGGACCGCGTGGTGGTGTCGAAGACGGCAAGCGTGGTTAGAAAACCATTCACCTGACCATTGATCAGACGAAGAGCGTTTGGCCAGGCATCCTCCCGGGCCACGCAATCATAAATAGCGCCAATAATTTCCGACAGCTGCTGTTCCATGATCACAATCCTGCATCAGCCCGGCCAGCCCGGTCAATTGTCGCCGGCCATGGCGCCTTCATTTCCGGGATTTGCGGAAGATTTCATCCCCCATGCGGGAGATGTTTCATCGCGCGGATTTTTTACAACGCACTGCCGGCCGGAATCCAATCGGCTTGGACAACCAGAAATTGGAGGGCAATCTTCATGAAAGCGACAAAAGCGCCGATCGCGGCGCTTCTCATTATGGCAGCTCTTCCGGCTGCAGCGCTCGGCGGCGGCGGCCTGCCGGAACAGGTCCGGGAGGCCAATGCGCGCTTCCGGGACGTCAACCAGGCCGCCAAGGAAGGCTATTCGCCGATCCCGTGCACCAGCGGCATAGATGGAGGTGCGATGGGTATCCACTATGTCAGTGCCGACCTCATCAAGGATGAGGCCATTGATCTCTCCAGGCCGGAGGCTGTGATGTACGAGCCTGACGAACACGGCAAGATGAAACTTGTCGCTGTCGAATACATCACGACCAAAGGTCCCGCCAATCTCGGCGGCCAGCTGTTCAGTTTCCCGAACGCCCCGAACCGCTACGGCCTTCCGGCTTTCTACGAGTTGCACGTCTGGGCATGGAAGAACAATCCGAAGGGACCGTTCGCCGACATGAACCCTGACGTCAGCTGCCGGCATGCGCACGGTTGATGAAGCTCCAGCTCACTCGAAACATCATGAAAGGATAAAACAATGCCGCAATTCGTTGTCGAACGAAACATTCCAGGTCTCGGGGACATGGACAAGGAAACTCTGCGCGAGATCTCGGCGAAATCCAACGCCGTCGTAGCGTCCCTCGGCGAACCCTATACCTGGATCACCAGCTATGTGACCGGGGACAAGATGTACTGCGTTCATGAGGCCGAGAGCGCGGAAGCGGTCTATCGGCACGCGGAAAAGGGTGGCTTTCCGGCGGATCGGGTGACGGAGATCACGACGCTCATCGGCCCACATTCGGCGCGCTAGGATGTCGGAACCGGCCGGCGAACGAGTCGCCGGCCGGTTCTCCGGGTTGCGATCTTGCCATTGGCACGCGCAAATTCATGGGGATCACAATGAACGAGAAGCTCTTATCCGGCGCGGTCGAGCTGCGACTGCGCAAAGTGATGGCGCTGCTTACCTCTCCGCTGCGCGCCCTTGTCGTCTGGCGGCGCAGGCGATCGGCGGCAAATCGGCTTGGCGCCTTGCCAGATCACATGCTGAAAGACATTGCCTTGTCGAGGGGCGAAATACCCTTCGTCGCCTCCCAGGATGCAGACTGGAGCAGGTTCCGCTAGCGTCTCGTGGCGGGCGTCCGCATCGGGCGTAAAACCTCGCAATGCGTCGATACCGGTATCAATCTCTCTGCCATCTGCCCCGCGGTTGTGGTGGCAGAGTTCGATGGCTAGAAACATCGGTTTGGCCGGGCTATCACTGGATGTCGTGGCGACCCGGTTCGGATTGCCGCCCATTTGCCCGATTTGCCATCATAAGATTGTGGCGGCTCATGTGGAGGTTTAAAAATTAGCAATCATATTCAGTGGCTTATAGAACATGGAATCACAGCCGAGCATATAGCCGAGCTGATAGCCGGATTGTGCGATCGGTTGATCGCGGATGGCTTTCCGATCTGGCGGGGAAGCATTTCAATGCCGTCAATTCATCCCATGTATGGCGGCGTCTCGGCCAATTTCGTGCGCGGCGGTGCGACTACGATCGAGAATGCCGAATATGGCACTGCGGGAGTGCTGAATTTCGAGAAGACCCCGATCTATTTTCTTTTGGGCCGTGGCGAAACGTCAGGTCGCTGGAACATCGCCAAGGGTGAGGGTGTCGATGACTACCCGCAGCTTGCGGAATTCGCGCATAGCGGCGGCACGGATCACCTGGTCAGCCTGCTGGAGTTCCCGAAGGAGGCTGCGCTACGCGGAGTCAGTCTGTCTCTCACAAGCGACAGGCCGGGCGGATTTTCTGATGATCAACTTGCGATCGTCGCGAAGCTCTTCCCGGCGCTGGGGCTGGCTTGTTATCGTATCGCGGCAACGAGAACCGCATCGGATATCCTCGCCGTCTATACAGGCGCCAAGACAAGTGCACGCATCCTCGCAGGCGATATTCAGAGGGGAAAAGGAGGGGCGATCAATGCGGCGATCCTGCTTGCGGACCTGCGAAACTTCACGGCGCTGACCGAGGTTTATCAGCCGGGCGAAATCGCCGGGTTTCTGAATGAACATTTCGAGCTGATCGGCTGGCATGTCGAGGAAAATTCGGGTGAGATCCTCAAGTTCATGGGTGATAGCGTGCTGGCGATCTTTCCGACCGATGCTGAAGATCCGCAAAAGGCCTGCATGGCCGCTCTGGCTTCAGCAAGGAATATTCTAGAAGCCAACAAGGTGCTGAACGGTCAGCGGAGGAATGATGGAGGTCCTGACATCGGCGTCGATGTCGTGCTGCATCTCGGCGAGGTCTTCTACGGAAATATAGGCGCACGCGGCAGGCTTGATTTCACGGTGATCGGCAGCGCCGTCAACGAGGCTTCGCGCCTCGAAAAACTATGCAGCACGCTCGGACATCACCTTCTGATGTCGGAAAGCTTCGCCGTCACCTGCGCCGTCGCCAACGAATGTCTGGGGTCCTTCGAGTTGCGGGGGGTTTCGAAAGCGGTAAACGTGTTCAAGCTCGCCGACGCCGTATCTTGAAGCGTAGATCCGATCGGCGCGACGACGGATCAGATCTCGCCTGAGACCTCGCGACGGCGGCGGTCGAGTTCTTCGCTGTAGCGGCGCAGCGTATAGCTTTCGCTGAGCTGGCCGATCACCTTGCGTTCGATCAGGTTGTTGACGACGGCGAGTGCTTCGCTTTCGCTCTTGTCGAAGATCGCCGCCGCCTGCTTGGCATTCATCTGCGGCTGCAGGAAATCATTGCGATAGCGGATGAAATCGGCAAGCGTCTTGCCCTCGTCCTGCGCATCGGTCGGATTGGCGTAGATCTCCGGAACCAGCACGAGGCCTGCATATTTGTCGCTCTCCTCGACGAGGATGACGCGCTGGGTCGAGCCGATCGGGAAGGCCTTCTTGAACTGCTCCAGCGTGATGCCCGCCTTTGCGGTCTTGACGTCGGCGCGCATCAGCTTGTCGACCGTCAGATTGCGGATCCATCCGACGTCGTGGGCGCTGCGGATGCTTTCTCCGCGCAGATGAAAGCGCCAGGTGGCGAAGGAGTAGCCGAAGGTAGAGCGCACGACGAGCGACGAGGTGATGACGGCAGCGAGCACCAGCGCCGTGATCGGGAAATCGCCGGTGATTTCGAGCGCCAGGAACGTCATGGTCAGCGGCCCGCCGATGACGGCGACGGCAAGCGAACTCATGCCGACCACGGCATAGATGACCGGCGTCAGCGTCGCATCGGCGAAATAGGGGCCGCAATAGGCGAAGAGCTTGCCGAGCAGGGCACCCATGAACAGCGAGGCGAAAAACAGGCCGCCCCTGAAGCCGGAGCCGATGGAGATCGCCGAGGCGAAGGATTTCAACAGGAACAGCCCGATCAGCGTCGGGATCGCCACATCGCGGGAGAGGTTGAGATGCAGTGCGCCGTGGCCGGCCGAGAGCACCTGCGGCGAAATCATCGCCAGCAAGCCGACGACGATGCCGCCGAGAGCCGGGCGGAAGGGCGGGGCGATTGCACTCTTGCGTGCCAGTTCCTCGATGAAGGCGACGCCCTGCATGATCAGGATGCCGACGCCGGCGCAGAAAGCACCGAGCAGCAGCGCCGGGATATAGTCGGCCGGAACGACCGAGCCGAAGCTGCCGATATCGATGGTGAAATCGCTGCCGGCAAGCAGCCTTGCGATCAGGGTGGAGACAAGGGCGGAGACGACGACAGGCGTCAGCGAGACGATCGTATAGGTGCCGATGATCAGCTCGAAAGCATAGAAAGCACCGGTCAGCGGCGCGTTGAAGGCGGCGGCAATGGCGCCGGCTGCGCCGCAGCCGACGAGGATGCGCAGATCCGGCCGGCGCAGTTGCAGCTTCAGGCCGAATTTCGAGGCGAGGCCGGCAGCAAGCTGGGTGTAGCCGGCCTCAAGGCCGACCGAGGCACCGAAGCCGTTGGAAATCAGGTTCTGCACGGCAACGATGATGCTGTCGGTCAAGGACAGACGGCCGCCATGCAGGGCATTGGCCTCGATCGGGTCGACCATCGGCTTTTTGCGCCTTTTCGCCAGCACGAAGAGCAGCAGGCCAAGCAGGATGCCGCCGATAACGGGCGCGCTGAGCAGCAGCATCTTGTTCTCAATTTCGGACCCGCTCAGTCGCTCGCTGTCGGCGATGCCGAAGACCAGCTGGTGCAGTTCGTTGGACACGTAGCTCATGCCGGTGACGGCAAGGCCAGAGGTGATACCGACGACCGCGCCCGCCAACGACAGGCCGACCTCGCTGCGGCGGGTCAGCGCGCGCAGCCGTCCCGGATCGAAGAAAACACGCAGCGCGCGGAAACGGCGCCGATCCAATTTCATAAGCATGGTGAGACAACTAGGCAGAGAGAGGCCCGGTCAAGGGCGAAGGCGCAGTCCGCTTGCGACCTAATTGCGGCGAAAAGCCGGCGCGGGGGATAAATATTTATGACGTAAGTCTCTGATAAATGAAGATAATGTTGGTAGAGTTAGTCGTGTTGCCGTGAGTGTCCCAACTCGCCAGCTTTTGACCGGTCTTCAGCGCTGGTTGACTTCACCTCTGAGCTTGCCTAACCATCCCTGCTAACGGATGGTCGACTGACCATCCTGACATAACGGATGGTTCCGGATCGGTGTACGCCCTTCCGGATGAAAAGGGAATGTGACGGGGCGGACCCAAGCCGGGCGCCTTCATCACAGCCGACCCCGCGACTGTAGAGCGGTCAGGGTCTTCCATCCGGCACTAAGCCCTTCCGGCCGGCGGCTTGCAATCATGCAAGCGGGCGGGACGGGCGACATGCCGGAAAAGCCACTGGATATGCATGGTGATCAACCGGGGTCGGACGCCTCTCAATCTACGAATCGTCCACCTTTTCACTGATGCAGCCGGGAAGGCGAGGATGATCCGCTGGCACGATCAGGGCGACCGGTTTCCGGTCCGCCCCGATCGCGGCCGATAACCGCGAGCCAGGAGACCTGCCATGCGTGCCGGGCGAGAAGCCCACACCTGGGCACTATGCCCGTTGCCAGCACGGAGGTTGTCTTGGCTCAACGATTGAATTCGGCGCAGCCTGGTGCGGCGCATGCCACGCCTCCAAGTAGCGCTGCAAGAGGAGTGTTTTCGGCCGCTTATGTCGAATGCTGGGGTGTCACACCCTCAGTAGCCGAGAAAGGTGCACTCGGAACAAGCCACGGCTATGCACTCTCCCTGAGGGGCGTTTGAGTATGACCGCCACCTTCATCCTCGGCGGCGCACGTTCCGGCAAATCCCGGTTCGCCGAAGACCTCGTGACGGCGACCGGCCTCGACCGTCACTATGTCGCGACCGGCCGTGCATGGGACGAGGAGATGCAGGCGCGCATCGCCCAACACAAGGCTGATCGCGGTCCGTCCTGGACGACGCATGAGGAGCCACTCGATCTTGTCGGCAAGCTCACCGCCATCGACGGACCGGGCCGCATCGTGCTGGTCGACTGTCTGACGCTCTGGGTCACCAATCTGATGATAGAGGAGCGGAACATGGCGGCGGAATTCGCCGCCCTTGCCGATTTCCTGCCCGCCGTGAAAGCGCGGCTCGTTTTCGTTTCCAATGAGGTCGGTCTCGGCATCGTGCCTGACAATCGCATGGCGCGGGATTTTCGCGATCATACCGGCCGTTTGCACCAATCGATCGCGGCGAAGGCCGCCGAAGTTTATTTCATCGCGGCAGGCCTGTCGCTGAAAATGAAGGGTTAAGTCCATGAACCAGCAGAAGATTCCTGCAACCGTCATCACCGGCTTCCTCGGTGCCGGCAAGACGACGATGATCCGCAACCTGCTCACCAATGCCGGCGGCAAGAAGATTGCGCTCATCATCAATGAATTCGGCGATCTCGGCGTTGACGGCGACGTGCTGAAAGGCTGCGGTGCGGAGAATTGCACCGAGGACGACATCATCGAGCTGACCAATGGCTGCATCTGCTGCACCGTTGCGGACGATTTCATCCCGACGATGACGAAGCTGCTCGAGCGCGAGCAGAGGCCCGACCATATCGTCATCGAGACTTCTGGTCTTGCCCTGCCGCAGCCGCTGGTCGCCGCCTTCAACTGGCCCGACATCCGCACCCATGTGACCGTCGACGGCGTCATCACGGTGGTCGACAGCGCCGCCGTTGCCGCCGGCCGCTTCGCCGACGACCATGATGCCGTCGATGCGCGCCGCGCCGAGGATGAATCGCTCGATCACGAGAGCCCGATCGAGGAGCTGTTCGAGGACCAGCTGACCTGCGCCGACCTCATCGTGCTCAACAAGACAGACCTCATCGATGCTGCGGGCCTTATCAGGGTGCGAGACGAGGTCGCCTCCCGCACGGTGCGCAAGCCTGTGATGATCGAGGCGCGGAATGGCGAGGTGTCGGCTGGCATTCTGCTCGGCCTCGGCGTCGGCACGGAGGACGATGTCGCCAATCGCAAGTCGCATCACGAGCTGGAGCATGAAGACGGTGCGCCGCACGACCATGATGAATTCGACAGCTTCGTCGTCGATCTCGGACCCATTGCCGATCCCGCCGGCTTCGTCGAAGCGCTGAAGGACATCATATCAGCCCATGACGTGCTGCGTCTCAAGGGTTTCGTCGACGTTTCAGGCAAGCCGATGCGCCTGCAGCTCCAGGCCGTCGGCAGCCGCATCGACCATTATTTCGACCGCGCCTGGGTAGCCGGAGAAAAGCGCGGCACACGCCTCGTCGTCATTGGCCTGCACGAAATGGACCAGGGCGCGGTGAGGGCAGCGATCGAAGCGCTGGCATAGACCGATGCATCTGCTTCTGGCCCAGCAGGGAACGATCAGCGACGGCGAGGAGGCAATCGACCTCGGGCAGACGCCGGGCGATATCCTGTTCCTGTCGGCGGCCGACAGCGAGCTTGTAGCGATCGCCGCCGCCCATCGCGATCGCGGGGCGGGGCCTTCGCTCCGGCTCGCCAGCCTGATGAGCCTGAAGCATCCGATGTCTGTTGATACCTATGTCGAGCGCACGGCGCGGCATGCGAAGCTGATCATCGTGCGTGCGCTCGGCGGCGCCAGCTATTTCCACTACGCGCTGGAAGCGCTGCATGCGGCGGCGGCGCGTTCAGGTGCGCTGATCGCGGTGCTACCGGGTGACGCCAGGCCTGATGCGGGGCTGGTGCCTTTCTCCAATATTGACCTCGACGATCTCAACGCGCTCTGGGCCTATCTGATCGAGGGCGGCGATGCCAATGCGCGGGCCTTTCTCGATTATGCCGAGGCGATGTTGTCTGGCGCGGAGAAGCCGGCGGCGGCTGTGCCTTTGATGAAGGCGGGTATTTGGTGGCCGGGGCGGGGGTTGATCGGGGTCGAGGAGTGGCTGCGGGTTGTTGCGGAGGTGTCTTTGGGTGTGGTGCCCGCCTTATCCGCAGAGATCGAGATACCCCCCTCTGTCCTGCCGGACATCTCCCCCACAAGGGGGGAGATTGGCAAGTTGCCAGGGCTTCCCATAAAAGAACCGTTTGAAGATGCAGCACCTTCGGCTGGGGAGATGGAACGAGACCTATCATCCCTGATCTCCCCCCTTGTGGGGGAGATGTCCGGCAGGACAGAGGGGGGTACCTCAGGTTCGACGGAAGAGGTGGAATTCGAACCCACATCTCGCCCCATCGTCGCCATTAGCTTCTACCGCGCCCTCGTCCAAAGCGGCGAGACCGGGCCGATCGAAGCTCTGATCGAAGCGCTGATGACACTCGGCCTCCGCCCGCTGCCGGTCTTTGCCTATAGCCTCAAGGATCCGGTTTCCACAGGCATTCTCGAAAGCGTGTTTTCGACGCTGAAACCCGATGTCGTCATCAACACGACCGGCTTTGCGGTCTCGGCACCGGGTGCGGACCGGCAGCCGACGGTGCTGGAGGCGAATGAGGCGATCGTGCTGCAGGCGATCCTGTCGGCCTCGTCCAGGGAGGCATGGGCAGCTTCCTCGCAGGGCTTGTCGGCGCGCGATCTCGGCATGAACGTGGCACTGCCTGAAGTCGATGGCCGGGTGCTGGCGCGGGCGGTCTCCTTCAAGACGGCGGCACGGTACGATGCGCTGGTCGAGACGAATATCGTCGCCAGCCAGGCCGATGCCGGCCGGGTGCGCTATACGGCGGAGCTTGCCGCCAATTGGGCGCGGCTGCGGAAGACTTCCGCCGGCGACCGGCGCATCGCGCTCGTCATGGCGAACTATCCGAACCGCGATGGCCGGCTCGGAAACGGCGTCGGCTTGGATACGCCTGAAGGCACCGTCGAGGTGCTTCGCGCCATGCGATCGGCGGAGTATCCGGTCGCCGAGATTCCCGCCGACGGCGATGCGCTGATCCGCCATCTGATGGAAGGGCCGACCAATTCCGGTTCCGAGGGAAAGATCATCCGCGAGACGCTTTCCCTGAGTCTGTACAACAGCTTCCTGGAATCTCTTCCCAACAAGATTCAGGATGAGGTGAGAGCCCGCTGGGGCGATCCCGAAGATGATCCGTATTTTCGCGAAGGCATCTTCGCCCTGCCTTTCGCCCGTTTCGGCGAGGTCCTCGTCGGCATCCAGCCGGCGCGCGGCTTCAATATCGATCCGAAGGAGAGCTACCATTCGCCGGATCTCGTGCCGCCGCACGGTTATCTCGCCTTCTATGCTTTCCTGCGCGTGAAATTCGGCGCTCATGCCGTCATCCATATGGGCAAGCATGGCAATCTCGAATGGCTGCCCGGCAAGGCGCTGGCGCTGTCTGAAAGCTGTTATCCCGAGGCGATCCTGGGGCCGCTGCCGCATCTCTATCCTTTCATCGTCAACGATCCGGGTGAGGGCACGCAGGCCAAGCGCCGAAGTGCGGCCGTCATCATCGACCACCTGACGCCGCCTCTGACGCGAGCAGAAAGCTATGGGCCGCTGAAGGATCTGGAGGCGCTGGTCGACGAATATTACGAGGCGTCGGGCGGCGATCCCCGCCGCATTCGTCTGCTCAGCCGGCAGATCCTCGAGCTCGTTGCCGATATCGGCCTCGACCGGGATGCCGGGATTGCCAAGGGCGAAAGCGAAGGCGAGGCGCTGAAGAAGCTCGACGCCTATCTCTGCGACCTCAAGGAAATGCAGATCCGCGACGGGCTGCATGTCTTCGGTGTGTCGCCCGAGGGGCGGCTGCTGACCGACCTGACCGTAGCGCTGGCGCGGGTGCCGCGTGGGCTGGGTGAGGGTGGGGATGCGAGTTTGCAGCGGGCGATTGCGGCGGATGCGGGCTTGGGCGGCGGCATGCGGGGGATACCCCCCTCTGCCCTGCCAGACATCTCCCCCACAAGGGGGGAGATCGGGGATGAGAGGCCTCGCTTAATCTCATGTGTCGAAGGTGCGGCATCTTCAAACGGTTCTTTTTCGGGAAACCCAAGAGACTTGCCGATCTCCGCCCTTGTGGGGGAGATGTCCGGCAGGGCAGAGGGGGGTGCCTCCATCTTCGACCCTCTCAACACCGAAATGGCCGCTCCCTGGACCGGCCCACGTCCAGATATCCTCGCAGATATTCTTGACGCCCCATGGCGAACCAACGGAGACACCGTCGAGCGTATCGAACTGCTCGCCTCAAAGTTCGTCTCCGGCGAGATAGAGTGCCCGGCCCTCTGGTCTCAAACCGGGTTGGTACTCTCCGAGATCGAAACCCGCCTCAAACCTTCCATTCTCGCCTGCGGCCCGGCCGAAATCGCCGGCCTGCTCAAAGGGCTCGACGGCCGGTTCGTGGCGCCCGGACCCTCGGGCGCGCCGACGCGCGGGCGGCCTGATGTGCTGCCGACGGGTCGCAATTTCTACTCGGTCGACAGCCGCGCCGTGCCGACCCCGGCGGCCTACGAGCTTGGCAAGAAATCGGCGGAGTTGCTGGTACGCCGCTATGTGCAGGATCACGGCGAATGGCCTGTCTCCTTCGGGCTGACGGCGTGGGGCACGTCGAACATGCGCACCGGCGGCGACGATATCGCCCAGGCGCTGGCGCTGATCGGCGTCAAGCCGCTCTGGGACATGAGTTCACGACGCGTCACCGGCTACGAGATCATTGCGCCGGCGATGTTGCGACGGCCGCGCGTCGACGTGACGCTCAGGATCTCCGGCTTCTTTCGCGATGCTTTTCCCGAGCAGATCGCGCTGTTCGACAAGGCGATCCGCGCCGTCGGCGCGCTGGAGGAGGATGCCGACGACAATCCCATCGCTGTGCGGATGCGCGGCGAGGCGGCTAGGCTTGCGGCCGCCGGCCTCGACGAGGTGTCGGCTAAACGGCGGGCAGGCTACCGTGTGTTCGGCTCGAAACCCGGCGCTTACGGCGCCGGATTGCAGGCGCTGATCGACGAGAAGGGTTGGGAACGGCGCGCCGATCTCGCCGAGGCCTATCTCGTTTGGGGCAGCTATGCCTATGGCGCCGGTGAGGAGGGCAAGGCCGAACGCGGCCTGTTCGAAGAACGGCTGCGCTCGGTGCAAGCCGTCATTCAGAACCAGGACAATCGTGAGCACGACCTGCTCGACAGCGACGATTATTACCAGTTCGAGGGCGGCATGGCCGCCGCCGCAGAACAGCTCACCGGCGCACGGCCTTCGATCTATCACAACGACCATTCCAGGCCGGAGCGGCCGGTGATCCGCTCGCTGGAGGAGGAGATCGGCCGCGTCGTGCGAGGTCGCGTCGTCAATCCGAAATGGATCGCAGGCGTCATGCGCCACGGCTATAAGGGGGCGGCCGAGATCGCCGCCACCGTCGACTATCTCTTTGCCTTTTCGGCGACGACAGGGGCGGTCGGCGAACATCACTTCGAGGCCGTCTACCAGGCCTTCGTCGCCGATCCCGCCGTGCGCGATTTCATGATCGAGAAGAACCCGGCGGCATTCGACGAGATGAGAGAGCGTCTGTGCGAAGCGATCGAGCGCAGCCTCTGGACGCCGCGCAGCAATTCGGCCCGGTTCGACCTGGCTGCAAACAACAGAATGAGGTGAACCAATGAGCGACGAGACCACGAACGCCGAGATCGGAGAAGCCGGGAGCGGCAAGGACGATGCGCGCCACGCCGAGAAGATGGCGAAAAAGAAGGCCGCGCGCGACAAGATCATGGCCACCAAGACGGATGGCAAGGGGCTGATCATCGTCCATACCGGCAAGGGCAAGGGCAAGTCGTCGTCTGCCTTTGGGATGATCTTCCGCCACATCGCCCATGGCAAGCCGTCTGCCGTCGTGCAGTTCATCAAGGGCGCGATGTGGACCGGCGAGCGAGACCTGATCGAGAAGCATTTCTCCGATCTCTGCCAGTTCCACACGATGGGCGAGGGATTCACCTGGGAAACGCAGGACCGCGCCCGCGATGTCGCCGCAGCGGCGGCCGCTTGGGAAAAGGCCAAGGAACTGATCCGCGACGAGCGCAATTCCATGGTGCTGCTCGACGAGATCAATATCGCGTTGCGTTACGACTATCTCGACATCAACGAAGTCGTCGCCTTTCTGAAGAGCGAGAAGCCCCATATGACGCATGTCGTGCTGACGGGGCGCAACGCCAAGGAAGAATTGATCGAAATCGCCGATCTGGTGACCGAGATGGAACTCGTCAAACACCCCTTCCGCTCCGGCATCAAGGGTCAACCGGGCGTGGAGTTCTGAGGCGGTCAGTTGAGCGCGAGGCTGCGCAGGATGGCAGCCGTTTCCTCATCCGCCGGGAAGAAGGATTCGACCGCGAGTTCCGACAAAGTGATTTCGACGGGCGTGCCGAAGACAGTCGTTGTCGAGATCAGGGAAAGCAAGCCGGCCTTGGTTGAAAGCTGAAGGGGAACGGCGATGCCGGCATAGTCGGTATGGACCTCGCCAGCAGTTTTAGGCGCTGGATAGGACAGCAACTCCTTCAAAAGCTTGTCCAACATTGGATCGCCCGAAGCCGAGAACTGCTGGCGCAGCCTGCCGATAAGGTGGGCGCGCCACTCGGAAAGGTTTTTGATATGAGGCGCCAATCCTTGTGGATGCAGGCTGAGGCGCAGTACGTTGACGGGTGGCGTGAGCAGAGACTGGTCGGAAACGGCTGAGAGCAGCGGAGCGAGGGCCGCATTGGCCGCGATGAGTGTCCAATGGCGGTCGACAGCGATTGCTGGGAAGGGCTCGTGCCCTTTCAACACCATGTCGATGGCGCGACGAGCCGGTTCCAATGCGGGATCGTCGAGTGCGCGTTCGGCAAAAACAGGAGCGAAACCCGCCGCGAGCAGCAGCGGGTTCCGATCGCGAAGGGGTACGTCGAGCCGTTCGGCAAGATGCAGCAGCATGTCGCGGCTCGGTGTCGAGCGCCCGCTCTCGATGAAGCTCAGATGCCGCTGCGAGATCTCCGCCTCCAGCGCGAGGTTGAGCTGGCTCATGCGGCGGCGCTGGCGCCATTCGCGCAGATGGTCTCCAAGGGAGCGGGCGGTCGGCGTCATCAGGCGGCTTCCGGCAGGAAATCTATGAAACCGCGGACGGATTTCAGCTTGCCGCCTTCGAGTTCGGCGAAATCCGTGCCCTTGATCAGCGCATCGCCGTTTTCCGGGCCGAGGCCCCAGGAGAAGCGCAGGTTGTCGCCGTAGCCGTCGGCCGCGCCGATCAGGGCGAAGCGGAAGCCTGGGAAGCGGCTTTGCACCGCCTCGACCAGGGAATTGATCTGCTCATGGCCTTCGCCGCGCATCAGCGGGTCGATATAGGTGGCGGCTTTGCTCCAGCTCTCGGCGATGAGAGCGCGACGGCGAGCGGCATCCGTCTCATTCCAGATGGCGAGATAGCGCTCTGCGTTGGTGTTTGCGTCGTTCATCGGGTCATCTCCTTTTGATCGCCCATCAGTTCCAGGCAGTCCGATCATGCGGGAAGGCGATGCATCTTATCAATTACGCCAGAGGTAATGGAATATGGTCGAGGGGTCCTGTCAGACACCGAGCCAGACACGCAGAGGATTTGCCGGGTCGGCGAGCAGCTTTACCGCAAGGGCCACGCAGACGATCACGAGCAGCGGCTTGATGAGCTTTGCGCCGATGCGCATGGCCAGCCGCGAGCCCAGCTGCGCGCCGAGGAACTGGCAAGCACCCATCAGCAGGCCGATCTTCCAGAGTATCGCGCCGAAGCTTGCGAAGACGATCAGCGCGCCGAAATTCGAGCCGAGATTGAGAAGCTTGGTGTGGGCCGTCGCCTTCAGCATGCCGAAGCCGGCGAGCGTGACGAAGGCCAGCATGAAGAAGGAGCCCGTGCCCGGGCCGAAGACGCCGTCATAGAAGCCGATGACAGGCACCAGCGTCAGGCCGAAGGTAAAGGGGGTCATGCGGCGGTGGGTGTCGAGGTCGTTGAGGTTCGGCTTGACGGCGAAGAAGATGGCGATCGTCATCAGAAGCACCGGCATGATGGCCTGCAACACCTGGCCTGGAACGATCGTGGCGAGTGCCGCGCCGAGCGAACCGCCCATGACAGCCATCAGCGCCATCGGCAATTGTTCCGCAAGCTGCACATGGCCCTTGCGGGCATAGGCGATCGTGGCCGACGCCGCGCCGAAGAGGGACTGCACCTTGTTGGTGCCGAGGGTCTGGAGCGGCGGAATGCCCGCGATCAGCATGATGGGGACGGTGATGAGGCCGCCGCCGCCGGCAATGGAATCGACCAACCCGGCAAAGAATGCCACGGCGCAGAGCAGCAGAAGCAGATGGAAGGCGATATCGGGCAAGGTGGTTTTCCGGACAGGGATTTCGGACGGCCTTGTTGCATTTGCCGCCCCAAGCTGCAATGGCTGCAAAGACATGGGCAGGGCGTATTTGACGGTTTCCATGAGCGATATCTCTTTCGATACGGCGAGGCGCCACGTGCTCGGGCTCGGCTGCGAGCGCGGCACGCCGCCTGCCGAGATGCTGGCGCTTGCGATCGAAGCGCTCGACGCAGCCACTATAAGCGTGGCGGAACTCACAGCCATTGCCTCGATCGACAGCCGAAGACTGGAGCCTGCGATCCTTGCCGTTGCCGCGCATTTTTCCGTGCCTGCCGTGTTTTTCGGCGCGCTGCGGCTCGAGGAGGAGACGTCGCGACTGGCGAATCCTTCTGCGATCGTCTTTGCCCGCGTCGGCTGCCATGGAGTCTCCGAGGCAGCTGCGCTGGCGGCTGCGGGGCCGGATGCCGAGCTTGCTGTCGCCAAGATCAAATCTGCACATGCGACGGCGGCCGTGGCCCGCTGCGGGTTGCAGAAAGCCTGACGGACGTTATGCTGGCCGCAACGCGCGGCGCCGTCCGGCAGCTTCACGGTTCACATCTAGAGGATATCTCATGCACAAGGTCATCTATGACACTGACCCTGGCGTCGACGACGCCATGGCGCTTCTGTTTCTGCATCGTCATCCCGAAATCGACCTTCTCGGCATCACCACGGTCTTCGGCAACGCCTCGGTCGAGACGACGACGCGCAATGCGCTCTTCCTCAAGCGCGAATGGAATATTGCGGCACCCGTTTCCAAAGGCGCCAGCGTCACCATCGATTCCGCGCGCGCGGAACGGCCGTGGCCGGCGATGGTGCATGGCGAGAACGGCCTCGGCGATATCGATGTGCCTGAGACGATCGACCTGCCGCTCGATCCGCGCCCGGCGCATCGCTTTATCATCGACACGGTGCGCGCTCATCCGGGCGAAGTGCGACTCGTCGCCGTTGGCCGAATGACCAATCTGGCGCTGGCGCTGAAGGAAGATCCCGAGATTGCGACGCTGGCCAAGGACGTCGTCATCATGGGCGGCAATTTTTATGTGCCGGGCAATGTCTCGCCCGTCGCCGAGGCCAATATCCACGGTGATCCTGAGGCTGCCGACATCGTCATGACCGCGCCCTGGAAGGTGGCCGTCATCGGCCTCGACGTCACCGCGATCACCACGATGAGCCGCAGCTATCTCGGCGATATGGCGGCTAGGGGCGACAAGGCGGTCAAGCAGCTCGACGCACTCTCGCAGTCCTACATCGATTTCTACAAGCACGCGGTTGAAGACGGCATGATGGTGCATGACAGCTGCGCCTGCGTCTATGTCGTGGTGCCGGAGCTGTTCTCGTCGATATCGGGTGCGGTGCGCGTCGTCTGCGGCGGCATCGCCGACGGTCAGACGATCGTCAGGCCGGACGCCCGGCGTTTTCCGCCTGACGGCGCTTGGGATGGTCTGCCGAGCCAAGTCGTCTGCACCGGCATTGAATCGGAGAAGGTCCTCGACCTCATCCGCAGCACGCTGCTTGCAGCCTGAGGGATGGGAAAGCCGGCGGCATCGCGCCGGATTTCTCGATATATGATAATATATTCATATTGTTGTGCGGGTTTTTTGAGAATTAGAATCCGCCTCTTCGCAAAGTGAGTCATATCAATCTCAGCAACTTCAAGTGAGGTGATGGGCGCGGCGTTGACCTTGCCCTTTGCGGGGCCTAGATCAGCAGGATGATCGATGCCGCATTCTCACATCTTCCGGTTCTGGAGCCGGGCAGTGTCTGGCTCGTTGGGGCCGGCCCCGGTGATCCAGGCTTGCTGACGCTGCTCGCCGCCAAGGGACTTTCCGAGGCCGATGTCATCGTTCACGACGCGCTGGTCAACGAGGAATGCCTGGCGCTGGCGCGGCCGGAAACGCTGGTGGAATATGCCGGCAAACGCGGCGGCAAGCCTTCGGCGAAGCAGCGCGACATCTCGCTGCGGCTGGTGGAGCTGGCGCGCGCCGGCAAGCGGGTCCTGCGGCTGAAGGGCGGCGATCCCTTCGTTTTCGGACGCGGCGGCGAGGAGGCGTTGACGCTGGTTGAGCACAACATCCCCTTCCGCATCGTGCCCGGCATCACCGCTGGCATCGGCGGGCTCGCCTATGCCGGCATTCCGGTGACGCATCGCGACATCAACCATGCAGTGACCTTCCTCACCGGCCATGATTCGTCCGGCATCGTGCCCGACAGGATCAACTGGGAGGCGATCGGCCGGGGCTCGCCCGTCATCGTCATGTACATGGCGATGAAGCATATCGCCGAGATCAGCACCCGGCTGATTGCCGCAGGCCGACTGCCGTCGGAACCCGTCGCCTTCGTCTGCAATGCCGCCACTGGCCGGCAGCAGGTGCTGGAAACGACGCTCGGGGAGGCGACCGAGGCCGTCGCTGTCTCCGGGCTGGAGCCGCCGGCGGTGGTCGTCGTCGGTGAGGTGGTCCGGCTCCGAGCCTCGCTCGACTGGCTCGGTGCGCTCGCGGGGCGGCGCCTGCAACCCGATCCATTCCGCCGGTCCGGCAAGGTGCGGGCATGAGCGGCCTCCTGATCGCAGCTCCTTCCTCCGGCGCCGGCAAGACGACGGTGACGCTCGGGCTGCTCCGAGCGCTTCGCCGGCGCGGCATCGCGGTTGCGCCCGGCAAGGCCGGCCCCGACTATATCGATCCCGCCTTTCATGCGGCAGCGAGCGGCACGCTCTGTCTGAATTTCGATCCCTGGGCGATGCGCCCGGAGCTGATCTCGGCCAATGCCGCCCTTCACCGTTCCGGCGACCGCATCCTCGTCATCGAGGCGATGATGGGGCTTTTCGACGGGGCGGCTGACGGAAGAGGAACGGCGGCCGATCTGGCGGCTCAGCTTGGGCTTTCCGTGGTGTTGGTCGTCGATGCCTCGCGCATGTCGCAGTCGGTGGCGGCGCTGGTTTCGGGTTTTGCCGGTTTCCGTGCCGATGTGCGGGTTGCCGGCGTCATCCTTAATAGGGTCGGCAGTGACCGGCACGAGGCGATGCTGCGGCAGGCGCTCGAAGCTATCCGCATGCCTGTCATCGCCGTCATCGGCAGCGACATGGCGCTTTCCCTGCCGGAACGCCATCTCGGCCTCGTCCAGGCCGGCGAACACGCGACCCTCGACAATTTCATCGACCATGCGGCGGATGCCGTCTCCGAGGAATGTAATTTTGAATTCCTGCTGCGAATCGCCAAGCAGGGGCTCAACCGGCCGTCGGCCGCCAATATCGACCGGTTGCCGCCGTTGGGTGCCCGCATCGCCGTGGCGCGCGATGTCGCCTTTGCCTTTTCCTACGAGCATATGCTGCTCGGCTGGCGCCGCCGGGGTGCTGCGATTTCCTTTTTCTCGCCGCTCGCCGACGAGGCGCCGGCTGGTGATGCCGATGCGATCTATCTGCCCGGTGGTTATCCCGAGCTGCATGCCGGGCGGCTGGCAGAGGCGCAGAATTTCCGCGCCGGCATGCTCGATGCGGCAGCGCGCGACATCCGGATCTATGGCGAATGCGGCGGCTACATGGTGCTTGGCGAGGGCCTGATCGATGCGGAGGGGCATCGCCACGAAATGCTCGGCCTGCTGCCCGTCGTCACCAGCTATGCCGAGCGAAAGCGTCATCTCGGCTATCGCCGTGTTGTGCCCCTCGACGGCGCCTTCTTTGCACGGATGATGACGGCCCATGAATTCCACTATTCCAGCGTCGTCTCCGAGGGCGAGGGCAAGCGGCTTTTTCAGGTGCAGGATGCGCTCGGAACCGACCTGGGTGCCGCCGGTCTCAGGCGCGACCAGGTGGCAGGCTCCTACATGCATCTGATCGATCTTGCCGGAGCCGCCGCATGAGCGCACCGATTGTCCACGGCGGCGGCATCACTGCGGCTGCCGCTGCCTTCGGCGGTAGCCCGGAAGATTGGCTCGATCTTTCCACGGGCATCAATCCGTGCCCCGTCGCACTGCCTGACATTCCGGCAAGAGCTTGGCATCGCTTGCCGGACCGGCATCTCATCGATGAGGCAAGACGTGCGGCGCGGGATCATTACCGCAGCGGCGAGATTCTGCCGCTGCCGGTGCCAGGTACGCAGTCGGTCATCCAGCTTCTGCCGCGTCTCGTCGATGCGGGTAGGCTGGTTGGCGGCACGGACAACAGGGTTGCCGTGACGGACAACAGGGTTGCCGTGGTAACGCCGACCTATGGCGAGTATGCGCGCGCCTTCGTCTCGGCCGGTTTTGCCGTCGATGCGGTCGACGATCTTGCCGCGGTCGGAGCCGGGCATCGGCTGGCTGTCGTCGTCAATCCGAACAATCCTGATGGGTTGATATGGCCGGCCGAAACGCTGATTGCCCTGCACGACAGGATGAAGGCAGCGGACGGACTTCTCGTCGTCGACGAAGCCTTTGGCGATACCGATCCGGCGCTCAGCCTTGCATCCCGTGCGTCGCAACTTTCCAACCTCATCATCTTCCGCTCCTTCGGCAAGTTCTTCGGGCTTGCCGGCCTGCGGCTCGGTTTTGCGATTGCGCGCAGCGATATTCTCACGCGTTTCGAAGACTGGCTCGGCCCCTGGGCGGTCTCCGGCCCGGCTCTTTCGATCGCAGGTTCTCTGCTGCGCTCGGACATTTCTCCGATTCCCGGCCGCATCAATGAACGCTGCGCCGGCCTGCATGGGGCGCTGAAGGGCGCCGGGTTGCAGATTTCAGGAGGGACGGCGCTCTTCACCCTTGTCGCCGATGCGAGAGCCGACGACATTTACACACATCTCTGCCGCCATCATATTCTCGTCCGCAAGTTCGACTATGCGCCGGAGTGGCTGCGTTTCGGGCTGCCGCCCGATCCGGCAGCAGACAGGCGGCTTGGCGAAGCCCTTCAGAGATTTGAACGATGACGATCGACGAAAACCTTCTCGTACTGCTTCTGGCGCTGCTGCTCGACCGGATCGCCGGCGATCCGCAATGGCTGTGGTCGCGGATGCCGCATCCCGTCGTCGTCTTTGGCGCGGCGATATCCTATGCCGACCGGCAGCTCAACCCAGCAAGCCTCACGGGCTCGCAACGCCGAATGAACGGTATCGCCGCCATCCTGGCGCTGCTTCTTTTGGCGGTGGCCGCAGGCTTCGTGTTCAACCGGTTCTTCGCGTTGTTCGGCCTTGTCGGCATCTTGCTGGAGACCGGGCTGGTGGCGATCTTCCTGGCGCAGAAGAGCCTTGCCGATCACGTCGCGGCCGTCGCCGCTGCGCTGCGCGAAGAGGGCCTTGCCGGCGGGCGAGCTGCCGTTTCCCGCATCGTCGGACGTGATCCCGAGACGCTGGACGAGCCGGCCGTCTGCCGCGCGGCGATCGAAAGCCTTGCCGAGAATTTCTCCGACGGCGTCGTGGCGCCGGCGCTCTGGTATGCCGTCTTCGGCCTGCCAGGGCTCTTCGCCTACAAGATGCTGAACACGGCGGATTCGATGATCGGCCATAAGTCGGAAAAATATATCGACTTCGGCTGGGCCGCCGCCCGGCTCGACGATGTTGCCAACTGGCCGGCCGCGCGCCTCTCCATCCTGCTGATTGCCGCCGGCGCCTGGATCCGGCGGGGAACAAGCGCCGGCCGTGAGGCGATCCGCGTGGCGATGCGCGACGGGGCCCTGCACCGCTCGCCGAATTCCGGCCGGCCGGAGGCAGCCATGGCGGGCGCGCTGAACGTCCAGCTCGCCGGGCCGCGCATCTATGGCGGCGTCATCGTGCCTGAACCGATGATCAACGACACCGGCCGCGACGTGGCGACCTCAGGCGACATCGAGGACGGCGTATCGGTATTTTATGCCAGCTGCATGGTGCTCGCCGGTGTTACGTTCGGGCTGTTTTTGTGTTTTCTGTAGGGTCGTGCCGTGCATGCCCCCAGTGGACAGGCCAAGCTCAAACGTTTATTCCGACCGCCTCATATCTCCATCAGACCGGAAGCAGAGCGATGACAGTTCAGGTTGAATTACCGTGCCCGAAGTGCAAGAGCACCAAGATGAAGTTCGAGCGTCCCGAGATCCGGGAGACCGACATCATCACCTGTGCCGCCTGCGGCCATAATCTCGGGACCATGGCCTCGATCCGCGAGAAGATGAACAAGGCCTACCAAGGACTCAATCAGGCTGGGGCGAAGCGCAAGCTTCAGTAAGCCTGCGGCGCACCCGCTTGCTGCCATGCGCCGTTAAAATTGTGATTACCATTCGGATTAAAGCAATATAATAAGTATTGCCGTAGTCTCTCTTTCGTGAGGGCGCAATTAAGCTGCGCGAGTTCGAAGAGGGGTTATGATGAAGACGATTTTGGCGGCTGTGGCCGCAAGTTTATTGCTGCAGTTCTCTCCCGTTGCTGCGCAGGCTGCAACGCTGGTCGCCAATATCAGCATCGGCAAGCAGATGATGACCGTTTCCGAGAACGGCTTCGTCAAGTATCGCTGGAAGGTTTCGACCGCGCGCAACGGCTATGTCACGCCGACCGGTTCGTGGAGTGCCAAGTGGCTGTCACGCGATCATCGCTCGCGCAAATACGACAATGCGCCGATGCCGTACGCCGTATTCTTCAACGGCGGTTACGCCGTTCACGCCACTTTCGACCTGAAACGCCTGGGCCGGCCGGCCTCGCATGGCTGCGTTCGCCTGCATCCCGACAATGCTGCGCAGTTCTTCTCGCTGGCGCGACAGGCCGGCCTTGCCAATACCCGCGTGGTCATTACGCGATAACCCAACGGGTTATGCGCCGCGCTGATTCCATTTATGCGCCGATCATCCGTTCCAGCGCATCCATGTCGGGAACGACAATATGTCGGAAGTTCTCGATGCGAATGACGCCGCTCTTGCGCAGCCGGGTCATCTGACGGCTGACGGTTTCGATCGTCAGCCCGAGGAAATCGGCGATCTCGGCGCGGGATAGCGGCAGGTCGAAGGCGGTGCTTGTGGCCGTTTGCGGTTCGGCATGGGTGGCGATGAGGTGGAGCAGGCTTGCGACCTTCTCCTCGGCGGTGCGCCGGCCGAGCGTCAGCATCCATTCGCGCGCTGCATCCAGCTCCTTCAGCGCCTGATCGTGCAGGCTGCGCTGCAGTTCCGGCGTCTCCGATATCATGCGGTCGAGCAGGTTGCGCGGGAAGACGCAGATTTCGGCATCGGTCGCAGCCTCGGCCGACAGCGTGCTTTCGCGCACGTAAGGCCTGCCGACGAAATCGGGAGCGAATTGCAGACCGACGATCTGCTGGCGCCCGTCCGGCATCACCTTACAGAGCTTCACGACCCCGCGCATGATGTTCGAATAGAAAGAGCTTTCCGACCCTTGTGCGATGATCTCGCAGCCAGCATCGACCCTGCGGCGCAGCGAGTGGCGGCCGAGGTCCTTCAACTGACCGCTCGACAGTACGCCGCAGACGACGCCGTGCCGCGCCTGGCAGGAACGGCAGGCGACGGGGATGCCAACCTCGAGAACCCCACTATGTGCGACGTCCATATCCTGATCCCTTCGAAATCCACATGTGCGGGGCGTAGCTGCGCATGCCCGGCATGCTGGCCATACCCTAGACGATTACGCTGCGATTGCGGGTTCGGCTATCCCGATTTCTTCCAGCGCGGCTTGATGATTATCAATTTTGGCCGGATCGCCATTTGATCCAGATCAAAGTTTGTGTGCCCTGGCTGTTATTGGAAGTGCGGCGTCGAGACGAGGCCGTCCGCGGGTTTGATTCGGACGGCTTCTTCGCCCTCGCCGGCGAGACGGGTTTACTGCAGCGGCATCGCCTCGCGCCTTGGGTGAGGGCAAAGGCCGGCATTCCATTGCTGTTTAGGCAACACCCAGCCTGCAAATTGCCGCAACGCCGGGACGAAAGCATTGGCTTTTGAAATGGATTTGCCTATGAGGGGGGTTAAATCGTCATTTCATGAGGTAGAGCGCGTGACCGCTACATTCGATAAAGTTGCCGACATTATTGCAGAAACCAGCGAGATCGATCGCGCGACGATCACGCCGGAGAGCCATACGATCGACGACCTCGGTATCGACAGCCTCGATTTCCTCGACATCGTCTTTGCGATCGACAAGGAATTCGGCATCAAGATCCCGCTCGAAAAGTGGACGCAGGAAGTCAACGAAGGCAAGGTTTCCACCGAAGAATATTTCGTGCTGAAGAACCTCTGTGCCAAGATCGACGAGCTCAAAGCCGCCAAGGCCTGAGCGATATAACAGTCTTTTTTGAACGCCCTGCCGCCGTGAATATGGCGGCCGGGCGGTTTCGTTCCTAACTAGTGCATGCCGCCCAAAAGTGCGCAGCGTTTTGGGACAACGGCATGTATAAAACAAAGACCTAGAGTGCGAACCAGACGCGCTTTAGGCGTCACCGGCGGGCGGATCTGGCCTGTCGGGCCGGAGGATCCGAATGCTGCTGGAATATTTCCAGATGATCGACCGCGTCGAAGTGGTCGACCTGAAGAAGGGCACGCTTAAGGCGCGATCCGTCGTGCCGGCGAAGAGCCCCGTCTTCGAGGGCCATTTTCCCGGCATGCCGCTCGTTCCCGGCGTGCTGCTGATCGAGACCATGGCCCAGGCCTCCGGCATGCTGGTGCTTGCCGTCACCAATTTTGCCGCCATGCCCTTCCTGATGACGGTCGACGGCGCCAAGATGCGCACCTTCGTCGAACCGGAAGCCGTGCTCGACATCGAGGCGGTGCTGGAGCATGACGGTTCGGGTTTCGCGGTCACCAAGGCTAAAATCACCAGCGGCGGCAAGAAGGTCTGCGATGCGCAGTTGAAGCTGCGCACCATGCCGTTTTCCGAGGTGCCGCTCGGCGATATCGTGAAGAAACGTGCCAGCGAGATCGGGCTTCTCGAAGCGATCGCGGCGCAGGGAGTGATTGGATGAGCAAGGCTGCAAACGACGTCGTCATCTCGGGCATCGGCATCGTCACCTGTCAGGGCGTCGGCAAGGATGCGCATATCGCGCTGCTTTCGGCCGCCAGTGCGCCGAAAGCGATCGTCGAGACCGAGAAGTTCAAGCCCTATCCGGTGCACCCACTGCCCGAGATCGACTGGTCGCAGCAGATCGCCAAGCGCGGCGATCAGCGCCAGATGGAGAACTGGCAGCGCATCGGCGTCTTCGCCGCTGGCCTTGCGCTCGACGATGCCGGTTTCAAGGACGATATCGAGGCCTGTGGCACGATGGACATGATCGTGGCGGCCGGCGGCGGCGAGCGCGATATCAATGTCGACACACTGATCGTCGATGAGGCGCTGAAGCGCAATGACCGCGAGTTGCTGCTCAACGAGAAGCTGACGACCGAGCTGAGGCCGACACTGTTCCTCGCCCAGCTTTCCAACCTGCTCGCTGGTAATATCTCGATCGTGCACAAGGTCACCGGCTCGTCGCGCACCTTCATGGGCGAGGAAGCGGCCGGCATATCCGCCGTCGAGACCGCCTTCTACCGCATCAAATCAGGCGAATCCTCGCATGCGCTTGTTGGAGGCGCCTTTGCGGCCGAACGGCCTGATATGATCCTGCTCACCGAAGCGATCGGCGCCCATGCGCGCGGCGACTGGGTGCCGCTCTGGTCGCGTAGACCCAGCGACGGTGGCGGCATGATCACCGGTTCGGCGGGCGCTTTCCTGGTGCTCGAATCGCGCAAGCATGCTAGAGCCCGCGGCGCCCATATCTATGCCGTCATCGACGCGGTCGAGGGCGATCGCGGCAACCGCAATTCCGGCAATCTCGAAGTCCGGCTGGAGCGGCTTTTGGCGCCGGCTGCCGGGCTTGCCACTGAAAGCACGGCGATCTTTTCCGGATCGACCGGCATGCACGATCTTGCCGCCCGCGAGCGGGCGGTGCTCGAACATCAATTGCCGGACGTTGCGATCCGCGGCTTCGGCGGCGTCACCGGCCATACGATCGAGACGCAGTTCACGCTGGGTCTGGCGCTTGCGGCCCTTGCCGTCGACGGCAAGGCAAAAGTTCCGCCCTTCGACGCCGCCCATGAGGCGCCGATGCGGGCAGGGGCCACGGCCGCCGTCGTGACCATGGTCGGACACCAGCGCGGCGAGGGCGTTGCCGTTCTTTCCGCAGATGCGTGAGGAGTGAGAGATATGACAGCTTCAGCTTATAGAGATCACCTCGGCCGTCCGATCGTGGCTGTTACCGGCATGGGCATCATCACCTCGCTCGGCCAAGGCCTCAGCGACAACTGGGCAGCCCTTACCTCCGGAACGTCGGGCATCCACGAGATCAACCGCTTCCCGACCGAGGGCCTGTCGACGCGGATCGCCGGCACTGTCGATTTCATCGGCATTCCGGTGCCGAATGCCGTCGAGCGCTCCTATGCCTTCGCCCGCGAAACGACGATCGAAGCGCTTGCCAATGCCGGCCTGTCCGGCGATTTCAACGGCCCGCTCTTCCTCGCCGCCCCGCCGATCGAACCGGAATGGAGCGCGCGCTTCGAGCTTGCCGACCGTTCGCCGGCCTCCGACCATCCGGGTGACGCCTATGAGCGCTTCCTGACGGCGCTGCGCCAGCGTCCGGACCCGGCCTTCCATGAAGCAGCGCTGTTCGGCGCTATTTCCGAGCGCCTTGCTGACCGGTTCGGCACGCGCGGCTTGCCCGTGACGCTGTCGACGGCTTGTGCATCGGGTGTCACGGCGATCCAGCTCGGCATCGAGGCAATCCGCCAGGGCCGCACGGATCGCGCGCTGACGGTCGCGACCGACGGATCGCTGAGTGCCGAAGCGCTGATCCGCTTCTCGTTGCTGTCAGCCCTTTCGACGCAGAACGATCCGCCGACCAAGGCTTCCAAGCCATTCAGCAAGGATCGTGACGGCTTCGTCATCGCCGAGGGGGCGGCGACGCTGGTGCTGGAATCGCTGGAATCAGCGGTCGCCCGCGGCGCTAAGGTGCTCGGCATCATGAAGGGCGCCGGCGACAAGGCCGACAGCTTCCACCGCACCCGGTCGTCGCCCGATGGCGGCCCGGCAATCGCGACGATCCGCGCGGCCCTTGCCGATGCCGGCATCGACGAGAGCGGCATCGGCTACATCAATGCGCACGGCACCTCGACGCCGGAGAACGACAAGATGGAGTATGGCGCGATGTCGGCCGTGTTCGGCGATCGGCTCGTTGGCGGCATCCCGGTGTCGTCGAACAAGTCGATGATCGGCCATACGCTGACGGCGGCGGGCGCCGTCGAGGCGGTGTTCTCGCTGCAGACGATGTTGACCGGGACGCTGCCGCCGACCATCAACTACAACAATCCCGATCCGTCGATCGTTCTTGATGTCGTGCCGAACAAGAAGCGGGAGGCCCAGGTTTCGGCCGTGCTTTCCAACTCCTTCGGCTTCGGCGGGCAGAATGCCAGCCTTGTCATGGCGCTCGAACCGGCTTAAGCGGTTCCCGACAAATTCGAGACAAAAAACGCCTTCAGGGCGAGGGATTTTGCCATGCGCGCTTTGCAACTGATCGACGACCGCAAGCTTGAGATCACCGATCTGCCGGAACCTGACGCCCCAGGTGCGGGCGAGGTGACGCTGCGCGTCAAGGCGGTGGCGCTCAACCATATCGATGTCTGGGGTTGGCGCGGCATGGCATTCGCCAAGCGCAAGATGCCGCTGGTCATCGGTGCGGAAGCCTCCGGAGTGGTGGAATCGATCGGGCCGGGCGTTGCCAACGTGCTGCCGGGCCAGCTCGTCTCCATCTACGGCGCGCGCACCTGCGGCCTCTGCCGTCCCTGCCGCGAAGGCCGTGACAATCTCTGCGAACATGTCTCGGGCGTGCACGGCTTCCATCTCGACGGCTTTGCGCAGGAGAAGGTCAACCTGCCGGCGCGCCTGCTGGTGCCGGCTCCTCCCGGCGTCGACGCGATCGGTGCGGCGCTTGCTCCGGTCACCTTCGGCACGGTCGAGCACATGCTGTTCGACAATGCCAAGCTTGAGCCGGGCGAGACGATCCTCGTCCATGCCGGCGGCTCCGGCATCGGCACGGCGGCGATCCAGCTTGCCAAGAAGATTGGCTGCACCGTCATCACCACGGTCGGTTCGGACGACAAGATCGAGAGGGCCAAGGCGCTCGGCGCCGATCAGGTCATCAACTACCGCACCGAGCGTTTCGAGGGCGTGGTGCGCAAGCTCACCAAGAAGAAGGGCGTCGACGTCGTCTTCGAACATGTCGGCAAGGACACCTGGGCAGGCTCGATGCTCTGCATGAAGCGCGGTGGGCGCCTCGTCACCTGCGGCTCGACCTCGGGTGTTTCCACTGAGATGAACCTGATGATGCTGTTCCAGCAACAGCTGAAGCTCTTCGGTTCCTTCGGCTGCCGCATGGAGAACATGGCGGATGCGATGCAGAAGATGGGCCGCGGGTTGGTCCATCCTGTCATCGATACCGAAGTCAGCTTCAGCGATATAGACCGGGCGTTGGAGCGGATGGAATCGCGCCAGATCTTCGGCAAGATCATCCTGAAGATGGATTGAGCGCGTGAAGCTGTTCATCACCCGGATCGTTCTGGCGCTCAGGAATTTCCAGCAATGGCTGGTGGCTCAGCTGATGTTCGGCTTCATGAATTTCCTGAAGCTGTTTCCGGCCGACGGCGCGATCCGCTTCGCCGACAGGATGATGCGCCGGCTCGGCCGACTGACCAGCCGACACAGACTGATGCTGACCAATCTGCGCAACGCCTTTCCTGAGAAGAGCGAGGCCGAGATCGAGGAGATCGCGCTCGCCAGTTGGGGCAATATGGGCCGGCTTGCGGCGGAATACGTCTTCCTCGACCAGCTGTTCGACTATGATCCCGAAAAGTCGGAGCTGGGCAGGGTGGAGGTGTCGGGCGTCCCGATCTTCCTCGACCTGCGCGACAATCCGCGCCCTTTCATCGTCTTTACCGGCCATACCGCCAATTTCGAGCTGCTGCCGGTGGCGGGCGCCGCCTTCGGGCTCAACGTGACCGTGCTCTTTCGGCCGCCGAATAATCCTTATGTCGCCAAGAAGGTGTTCGACTTCCGGAGCGCCCGCATGGGCAAGCTGGTGCCCTCGCACGCAGGCTCGTCTTTCGCGCTCGCCCGTCAGTTGGAAGCAGGTCAAGGCGTGGGCGTGCTGGTCGACCAGAAATTCCGCAAGGGGCTGAAGGGCACCTTCTTCGGGCGCGACGTCAAGACCAATCCGCTGCTGCCGAAGCTGGTGCGCCAGTTCGACTGCGAAGTCTATCCAGCGCGCTGCATCCGGCTGCCGGGAAATCGATATCGGCTGGAAATCGAGCCGCGGCTGGACATGCCGCGCGATGCCAAGGGCAATCTCGACCTGCCGGCCGCCGCCCAGCTGCTCAACGACAAGGTGGAAAGCTGGGTGCGGGAATATCCGGAACAGTGGCTCTGGTATCACGACCGCTGGCAGATCAAGCAGACGCTCGCGCCTTAGAACAGGATGATTTCAGGCCGGCATGATGCCGAAAACCGCTCACACTTTTCGGCATCATGCTCCAAAAACATCCACCCTCATTTATCAGCGGTGAAAAGCGGCAGGTGCTCTCGGATTGAAACTGAGGGCACTTCATGTTACCCGTCACCACCAAGACGCGAATAATGTCTACCGGAAGGCGCATTTTTGGGAAATGCAGCCATGTGAGGTTTCGGACTCGTCTCTTGGGACAATGGGAGTGGAGGCGTCTTGCTGGAGCTTTTTCGAGCTTTTTCCTTGCGTTGCGTGCAAATCGAGGAAGCCATACGCCTGGGCGACGATCAGCGCGTCACGGCGCTCGACCGCCATGTCGAACCGCTGGTCGAGGCAATCCTCGCCTACCGGGCCGTCAATCTGCTCGAAGTCTACATGCAGCTGCAGTTTGTGAGCCATCTGATCAGCCAGGATGCCGACGACAGCGCCAGCGTCACGGAGCACACGTCGGTGCTTTCCTACCTGCTCGACCGCTATTTCGGGGCACATGGGCCGGACTGGCGCGTGCCTTCGCCGCAGGATGTGCGCATCGAGGCGCCGCCGGCCTATGTGCCTGATACCGACAATGGCCAGTTCCTCAACGCGGTAATCCTGGAAAGCCTGCCGGATCGCGTGGCGGTGCTGACAAGGGACTATCGCTACCTCTATTCCAATCCAGCCAACAGCGCCCATCTCAACAGGAAGCCGATGGAGCTCATCGGCCGTCACCTTTCCGAATTCATCGGCGAGGAGCGGTTTGCCGAATGCGCCAAGCATAAGCTCGACGCCTGTTTTGCCGGCGAACAGATCGACTATTCCTATGAGCGCTCGACCGGCAGCGGCGAATCGCGGCAAGTGCGCTGTCGCATGTCACCGCTGCGCGATGCGGGCGGTGCGGTGATCGGGGCCCTGCTCGTCATGGAAGATCTCGATCGGCTGTCGCAGGCTGCCTGATCCAACTCGGCTGCCTCGGGCAGTCTGGCTAAGCAGCCGCCCAGACGGCGAGCTCGTAACCATCGCGGTCGAGGAAGTGGAAGCGACGGCCGCCGGGAAAATCGGTGATCGGCCGGCAGATCGTGCCGCCGGCTCTTTCGACTGAGGTCAGCACTTCTTCCAGATCACTGGCATAGACGACGACGAGCGGGCCGCCGCCCGGCCGCACCGGTCCGAAATCGGAAAAGCCGCCCTTCAGCCGGCCATCGTCGAATTCGCAATAATTGGGGCCGTAATCGGTGAAGCGCCAGCCGAAGGCCGAGCCGTAAAAGGCTTTGGCGGCGGCGATGTCAGCAACGTTGAATTCGACATAGTCGATGCGGCGGTCGTGGTTTTCTGTCTTCTCGGCCATCTATCTCTCCATCAGGGCTTTCAGCATGGCGAGATCCTTCTCGACATGGGCGGCATCGGCGGAAAACTGTGTGTCGGTCATGCCGGGTAGGCGCAGCAGCGTGAACATGACCTCGCAGCCATCGCCGTTCGGCACGATGCGCAGGGCATTATAAACCCTTAGGCCGGATTCGATCGTCACCGTATGGTCGATCACGCCGAATTCATTGGCAGGAACGAAGCTCACCTTGACGCTGCCGAGAGCGCCGTGGGCGATCCAGTCGGCGCCGTGAGGCTCTAAGCCGGTCGCAAGGCCGGAGGCCCAGAGCGGCATGTTCTCCGGCTTGCCGGCGAAGTCATAGACGTCGCGCCAGTCGCGCTCTATCGACAGGTGTAGGATTTTCGCGGGCATTGTCGACATGGCTTGCAGGTCCCTGGCATTTGGTTTCGTCAGAATAACAGACCGGCCAGCAGCGTCTTGAACAAAACGGTCAATCGGCTCTTTGCCGTATGCTGAGCTGGCCGAGAATGACCGCAGGTGTCAGCGTCGAGAGTTCGCCGACCTCGCGTGTCATGTGGGGCTGGTCGGCAAAGCCCGATTCGAGCGCAAGGCGGGCGAGCGGCATCGCGCCCGACCTGCGGCAGAGGTCGAGGAAACGCTGGAACCGGCGAATCCGTTCCAGCGTCTTTGCGCCGTAGCCGAAATGGTGGTGGCAGCGGCGGCGCAGCTGCCTTTCACTCATGCCGAGGCGGTCGAGCAGGCCGGACACCGGGCGAGCATTGTCGGCGGCGGCGAAGATCATGGCGGCGTCGCGGGCGGGCTCCTCGTCATCGCGCGCGGTCTCTTCGAGCAGGCGGCTAAACAGCGCCGTGGCGGCCGAGGGGGCAGGACAATCCGCAAGCCGCGCTTCGAATTCGGCGGTGTCCTTCCGGCCGATGTCAGCAAGGGGCACCGAGCAGCCGACCAGTGCCGAGAGCGGCGTCTTCAGCCAGGGTGCTGCGGCGCCGGGCGCAAAACGTGCGCCGATGACAGTCGCGCCCGGCCGGATGACGGGAAAGGCCGCTGTCCGGTCAGGGCCGGCGACGACCAGCCGGCCGTCGATCCAGAGCAGGTCGCAATAGCCGTCCGGTACAATCGCCACCATTGCCGGCGGTCCGTCATGCAGCGCATGCGACCAGAGGCGGCTGAAATGGCGTCGCAGCGCCGGCGGCGGCATAGACTCGCGGTAGCGGCCGGCGCGGGCCGCCAGGAGAGCCGTATCTTTTCGTCTTCCCGATGCCAATGCGATATCTCCCGATGCCCCGATGATAACATGAGATAGGGCATTGCGGGCAGGGCGCACGAAAAACTCAGGGCTTCCGGACTGGGCGCCAGCCGGCTGGTTGTCGGACAAGCGGCGATATTGCAAGCTTCATTTCATTGGCTTTTGCGAACCGATTAGACCCTTGCGAGACTTGCCGTTTGACCGAGACAGTGCCACAACACCGGTCCAAATGACACATCGGAGGTTTGTCGTGGAAAAGGCAGAAATCGGACTGATCGGCCTTGCGGTCATGGGCTCCAACCTGGCGCTCAACATCGCGGAGAAAGGCAATAAAATCGCGGTGTTCAACCGCACGCCGGAGAAAACCGGCGAATTCTACGAAAGCTCCGGCGATCTGAAGAAGCAGATTGTTCCCTGCAAGACGATCGAAGAGTTCGTCGATGCGATCCGGCCGCCGCGTCCGATCATCATCATGATCAAGGCGGGCGAGCCCGTCGACCAGCAGATGGAGCTGCTGCGCCCGCATCTCTCCAAGGGCGACATCATGATCGATGCCGGCAACGCCAATTTCCGCGACACCGTCGCCCGCTTCGACCGGCTGAAGAATACCGATCTGACCTTTATCGGCATGGGTGTTTCCGGCGGCGAAGAAGGTGCGCGCCATGGCCCATCGATCATGGTCGGCGGCACCGAAGAGTCCTGGAAGCGCGTCGAGAAGGTGCTGACATCGATTGCCGCTCGCTACAATGACGAGCCCTGCGTCGCCTGGCTCGGCAATGACGGTGCCGGCCATTTCGTCAAGACCATCCATAACGGCATCGAATATGCCGACATGCAGATGATCGCCGAAATCTACGGCATCCTGCGCGACGGCCTCGGCAAGAGCGCCTCCGAAATCTCCGGCATCTTCGGCGAATGGAACAAGGGCCGGCTGAACTCCTACCTGATCGAAATCTCCGAGAAGGTGCTTGCGGCCACCGATCCGGTCTCCGGCGGGCCGATGGTCGACATGATCCTCGACAAGGCAGGCCAGAAAGGCACCGGCAAGTGGTCGGCGATCGAGGCGCAGAACATGGGCATTCCGGCAACGGCGATCGAGGCCGCGGTCGCCGCCCGCAGCCTCTCTTCGATGAAGTCGCAGCGCGAAGCCGCCGAAAAGATCTTCGGCACGCAGGCCGTGTCCTTCCCGATCGCTTACGGCCCCGAGCTCAACAAGGATCTCGAACTGGCACTGTTTGCCGCCAAGATCGGCGCCTATGCGCAGGGTTTCGCGGTGATGGCGGAAGCATCGCGCGAGTTCAACTGGTCGCTGCCGATGCCGACGATTGCCAGGATCTGGCGTGCCGGCTGCATCATCCGTTCGCAGTTCCTCGACGAGATCACCTCGGCCTTCACCAAGGCACCTGATGCTGCGAACCTGATCGTCACGCCGGCTTTCTCCGACATGGTCAAGGAATCGATCCCGGCGCTGCGCCGCGTCGTCGGTGCCGCGATTGCCGCCGGCCTGCCGGTTCCGGCGCTGACCTCGGCGCTGACCTATTTCGACGCCTATCGCCAGGGCAGGGGAACGGCAAACCTCATCCAGGCACAGCGCGACTTCTTCGGCGCCCACGGCTTCGATCGCCTGGACGGCAAGGATTTCCATCACGGCCCCTGGGGCAGCGGTGCCTCGACCTTCTGAGGTTGCTGAAAATAGATCGAGGAAAAGCCCGGCCGCCGCGCCGGGCTTTTTCGTGGTTGCTGCCTCATGCTACCGTCGGCAATCCGCTGTCTTGGCGCTGCCTGCACAAGCCTGACCGGGTAGGCTGCAAGTCGTCCAAACGCGGAGATCAAGGTGAAGAGCATTCGGATAGCCGCCGCGCAGACGCCTGAATTTCGGGAGAATGTCCGGGCAGCGTTGGATTATGCCGTTAAGGTCACAGCGCTTGCTGAGGCTGATGGTGCGGCCTTGCTTGTCTTTCCCGAAGGTTTTTTGCAGGGCTACTTGGTCGATGAACCATCGGCGCGCCGCGTTGCTCTCGATTTCACATCCGCCGAGTTCGCCGCGGTCCTGGACCGGCTGCCGAAGTCGGGACCGGTGCTGGTCATGGGGCTCATTGAGGTCGATGACGGGCGATTGTTCAACACCGCTGTTGTCATCGAGCGCGGCGTTCTCGTTGGCCGCTATCGGAAAGCCCACCTGCTGCGCGGCGAACGGGCTTTCGAGGCGGGAAAGGAAAGCCCGCTCTTTGCGGTCGGAGACCTGCGCTTCGGGATAAACATCTGCTACGACACGAACTTTCCTGAAGCAGCCGGAACGATCGCCGCGGCCGGCGCATCCCTGATCCTATGCCTCTCCAACAACATGATGCCAAAGGACAAGGCGGAAATATTCAAGGAGCGGCACAACGCGGTTCGCGGCGAAAGATGCCGCGAAACCGGCCTGTGGCTGATCTCGTCCGACGTGACAGGCGAGCGCGACGGGCGCATCGCCTGGGGGCCGACGGCGGTGCTGAACCCGGAAGGGCAGGTCGTGGCGCAGCTGCCGCTGGAGGAACCCGGCTTGCTGGTCTTCGACTTTCCTTGCATAGAATCTTTGAGCTTTAGCGATTGAGGATTGATAGAGATGCTTATCTGAGACGAAACGCCGGAGGATATCGACGCGATCCATGATCTGACCTGGACCGCCTTCAAGCCGATGCCTTACAGCGACGGGACGGAAGCGGAGATTTTCCGAAGACTTCGCGAAAACGGCGATCTAACGATATCGCTGGTCGCTGAGCAGGATGGCGAGATCTTGGGGCATGTGGCGTTTTCGTCGACGGCGCGCATGACGGCTGGTTCGGGCTGGGGCCGATATCGGTCAAGCCGGAGAGACAGCGGCAGGGGATCGGCAAGGCCCTGATTGCCAGGGGTCTCGAACTGCTGAAGGGGATGGGTGCCAGCGGATGCGCGTTGATCGGCAATCCCGACATCTATAGCCGTGTCGGTTTCAGCAGTGACGGGCAACTGAAGTACCTCGACATCGATACGCGGCTCGTGCAGCGGATTGTTTTTCGCGGATCCCCGCCAAGCGGGACGTTGCAATTCGCCCAGGCATTTGAAAGCTAGGATATTCCCTTCAACGGCCGAAACTCCAAACCCAAGCTGACAGAGAAGGCGACGGCATGTCCGAAACGGGCGCGATGACCATTCGAACCGAGCGTCTCAGGCTCCGCATGCCAGATATCGACGATTTCGCCGCCTATGCGCAGCTGATGGCGTCGCCGAGATCGGTCGGAATGGGCGGCCCGTTCGATCTGCGCGCGGCGTGGGGGATGTTCTGTCACGACGTCGCTCTGTGGCAGCTTTTCGGGCACGGAGCGCTGACGGTCGAGCTTGGCGAAACCGGCGAATGCGTCGGTCAGGTGGGGATCAATCACGGACCGCTCTTTCCCGAAAAGGAATTGGGCTGGTTCGTCTACGAGGAATACGAGGGCAGAGGCTATGCGACCGAAGCGGCCCTGGCGCTGCGCGACTGGGCTTTTGCGACGGTCAAGCTGCCATCGCTTGTCAGCTATATCGCTCCTGGCAATGCTGCTTCCGTTGCCGTTGCGGAACGGCTGGGCGCGCGCCTCGATCCCGCAGCACCCCGAAGTGATCCTAAGGATCTGGTCTACCGTCACTTCGCTTGCTGAACGGAGAACATTGAGGCGCACTGCGACTGGTTGCAGACGCCTCAGTCCCTACATGTCGATCAGTTAGGATGTCGGGCTTCGCAAGAGATGGGAATATCGGATGACAAGCGGGAAACGGGAACACTGGGACGAGGTCTACCGCACGAAATCTGCCGACAGCGTCAGCTGGTATCAGCCGGCGCCCGGGCCTTCCTTGCGGGCGCTTGACGAGCTGCAACTGCCGGTCACGGCCTCGCTGATCGATGTGGGCGGCGGCGCATCAAACCTTGTCGACCGTCTTATTGAGCGCGGGTGGTCCGACCTCACCGTCCTCGACATCGCCGCGCCGGCGCTTGAGGTCGCCAAGGCGCGGCTGCGGGATGAAGCCGGCCGGATCGCCTGGATGGTTGCCGACGTCATGGCATGGCAACCCGAACGCCATTACGATGTGTGGCACGACCGCGCCGTCTTTCACTTCCTCACCGAACCAGAGCAGCGGCTGGCCTATCGTCGAGCACTCGAAACCGGCACGGCGCCGGGTAGCGTCTTGATCATCGCGACCTTTGCGCCCGACGGGCCGGAACGGTGCAGCGGCCTGCCGGTCCAGCGTTACGACGCGGTGGCGCTTGCGACCGAATTTTCGTCCACCTTCGCGCTTCAGCGCGACTGGCGCGAGGAGCACGCAACACCCGCTGGTGGCCGGCAGTCGTTCCAGTGGTGCGTCTTTCGCAGGCGCTGAGCCCTTGGAGACGGCGGCCGAGAGGCATGACCCTGATGATCTCGTCTACGGCTGCCTCGTTTCGCGAGAGAGGCAGTCGAGGATGAAATCGGCCCGGTCGGCGATCGCGATTTTCGGCAGCATGACGATGTCGTAGCCGAGCATCGGATAGATGGCGGCCAACCGGTCATATTCTGCGACCGCCTCGTCGAAGCCATGGCGCCGCTCGGGGTCGGTCGTGTAGATTTCGGGCCATGGCGGGGTCAGAAAAACCCTCTGGTGATAGCGGTGGGCGACGCTCAATTTTTCCAGGACCGGTTCTCCAGTCAGGTGCTGCAGCGCTGCCGCCGCATCGATCAGCCCGCGATCGAAAAACGTCCAGCCCGCCTGCTCACGCGCCGCCGCGTGATCGGCGATCGCCATCTCGATTGCGCGGCGGGCAAAGGCCGCCATGTCGACCCAGGGCAGGGCTGCGCCGTTGCCTTCGAGTTCCTGTTTGACGATCCGTCGGCCGGGCTCTTCGACGACGGCATGACCGCGGGCGGCGAGTTCCGCAAGCAGTGTCGATTTTCCGCCGCCGGAACATCCCGAAATCAGGACCAGCCTGTTCATGATCAAGCTCCCGTCTCAGGTGGCTCGTCGGGCGCGCGCCAGGCCGTGGTCCACCAGGCGGTCGATGATTTCGGCGTAGGTGACGCCGCTTGCCGCCATGGCCTTGGAATACATGCTGATATCGGTGAAGCCGGGGATGGTGTTGATTTCATTGACGAGGAACTGCATGTCCTCCGTCAGGAAGAAGTCGATGCGGGCCATGCCGTCGCAACCGACGGCCCGGAAGGCTCTTGCGGCCACGTCGCGCATGGCAGCCTCGACCTCCTGCGGCAGTTCTGCCGGCACTTTCAACGCGGCACCTTTCTCGTCGATATATTTGGCATCGTAGCTATAGAAGCCGTGGCTTTCCGCCGGCACGATCTCGCCCGGCCGGGAGACGAAGAGTTCGCCTGCCGCATCTTCCAGCACACTGAATTCGATCTCGCGGCCACGCACGAATTCTTCGGCGAGCAGCGTGCGATCGTGGCGGAAGGCCTCAGTAAGGGCGGGCGCGAATTCCTGGCTGGCATGGACCTTGGCGACGCCGACCGACGATCCCTGCCGCGCCGGCTTGATGAAGAGCGGCAGGCCGAGTTCACCTTCGAGGGCTGCCAACGAAGGGGCCGCACCCTGATGGATCGTCACCGCACGCGCTACCGGCAGGCCCGCCGCCCTCAGCAGGCGCTTGGCGATGTCCTTGTCGAGCGCTGCGGCGGAGCCGAGGATGCCACAGCCGGCAAGCGGCACGCGAGCCACCTCCGCCACGCCTTGCACTGAGCCGTCTTCGCCATGGGGGCCGTGCAGCACGGGAAACAGGATGTCGATCCTTGCCAACTCATGCAGCGCGCCATGGGCCGGGATCGCCAGCATCCGGCCCCGTCCGCCCGGCACGAGGCAGATTTCCGTGCCTGATGATGGCGTCGCCAATATGCCGTCTTCGAAACTGCTTAGCAGCCATTGTCCTGCGCGGGTGATGAAGATGGGGACGGCATCGTATTTTTCGGGCTTGAGCGCGCCCATGACATTGGTTGCCGAGAGCACGGAAACCTCATGCTCGGCCGAGCGTCCGCCGAAGAGCACGGCAATGCGCAGCCTGTGTGGGGAAGGGGTCATGAAAGCCTCCGAAGCGATCTGGTGTTGAAAAGGTCAGGCGTCGACCGATATGCCGCGATTGGCGAAGAAGCGGTCGAAGACGGCAAGCGGCAGCGTCACATCGGCCTGGCTCGCTTCGTCGTGGCCGGACGGGTTGTGAAAACGGATCGTCTCCTGCGAGGCTGCCGTCACCAGCACCAGGTGTCCGCCCTTCGACGGCGGCTCGCGCTCTGGCCAGCGGATGCCCGAGTTCACCGAGGCGATGAAAAACCGGCGCTGCGACAGAAGCTCGGGAATGGCCGAAGTCTCGACGCCGGTCATCGTCTCCGCGTTAAGCCCGAAACGGTCGGCGGCGAAGCGGACGAAGGGCGCGTAGACCAGCCCTTTGATCGAGGCATCGATCTCGTTGACGACATAACCGCCATAGGCGGTGCAGGCGCGGGCAAGCTCGAGAGTCGGATGGATCTCGCCGCGGGCAGCAAGGATCATCTTCAGGCAGGCCATGCCGCAGACATTCAACGCCCAGCGCGCATATTCCTCGATCGTCGCGGCCCCAGAATGGCGCCAGAGCGGATCGCTGAGCAGAGCCTGCGATCCCTCGGCAAGCACCGGCAGTGTCATGCCGGGTGTTTCCCATTGGCTGAAATAAGGCACGCCGCTCTGCTGCATCCAGTCGATATCCCCCTTGGTTCATCTTATCAGATGGCCGGCAATCTTGGCTTTTTTCGAACCGATGCCCCGCTTGCGAATCCAAGGCTAAGGTGCAGTTTTCTTCAGGTCCACTTAATTAAAATAAGTATATAGGTTAGAAATTATGGCCGATTGATCAACTGGAAAAACAGGCTTGGATTTCTTCCGATTGCGCACGCTTCGCGAGCTCTCGCGCCGCGAGACGATGGCGGCGGTGGCCGACGCGCTCGGCATTTCCTCATCGGCCGTTTCCCAGCAGATCGCCCAACTGGAGGACGAAGTTGGAATCGCACTCGTCGAGCGGCGCGGGCGAGGGGTGACGCTGACATTGGCCGGCCGGCGGCTCGTCGTGCATGCCGATCGGATATTCGCCGTCGTCGAGGAAGCCAAGACCGATATTGCCGAGCTGCAGAATATCGTCGCGGGCGACCTCAGGATCGCCGCCCAACCCTCCGCAGCTTCCTCCTTCATTCCTGCCGCAATGCGCCAACTCGCCACCGACCATCCGCATCTCGACATCGTCATGACGACGATGGGGCCTGCCGAAGGCGTGGCGGCACTCCGGGCCTGGCAGGCCGATATCGTCATTGCCGACGACATATCGTTCGATCCGCATACGCTGGAGGGCACGGCCGACACGCTGTTCCTCTGCCGCGACCAGCTCTTCGTGCTTCTGCCCGCTGGCCACAGCCTGGAGAGCGAGCCCGTCATCGAACTCGCACAGCTGAGGGATGAACATTGGGCGCTCGACGTCGCCTCCAGCGCCTATTGCAGGGCCATCCGCCAGGCCTGCCTCGACATCGGTTTCGAGCCCGCTATCAATGGTTTCAGCGACAGTTTCGAAGTCGTGTTCGCGCTTGTCGAAGCCGGATGTTCGATTTCGGTGATGCCCGGGCTGGCGCTTCGAGATTTTGGCGAAAGCCTGACCGTCAAGCCGCTGACGCCATCCACCTACCGGAGCATCTATGCGATTAGCCGGCGCGGCGAGGCGCGTAACCCGAAGATCGCGGCGGTGCTCGATCAGTTGGTGAGGAGTGCGCCGCGGGATTTGAACAGATCCTGATTTTCGCGCGAATGCACTCTTGGCAGGAGCGATCATATCGGGCACTCTTGGTTCATGATTATGGCAACTCAAGCAGCAGACGTTCGCGCACGCGACGCACGACTTACCACCACGGCCTCCTGATCGGAGCCGGGTTAACACTGTCGTTTGCTTTCTCCTTATTTGCCTTGAGCCACCGTCCATGGACACCAAATCTTTTCCAAAGCTACATCGCGCTTTTTTCGTCCGGAGCGTCGCGCAGACGTCCTGCGCCGCAACTCCGCGCGCGCTTCGACTTAGCCGCGGCTGCCGGACGTCACCGGAGCACCGGCAGCCGTAGCTGCTCCTGAACCAAAGAACGCCTCCATTTTTCAGGACGCGCCGCCGCGGAGCCGGCCGGCGCCAGGAGTGATGCATGCCTTATGATCCCAAGATGATCGAACCGAAGTGGCAGGCCTATTGGGCCGAGCACCATACCTTCCGAGCGGAAATCGATCCGGCCAGACCGAAATTCTCCGCACTCGACATGTTCCCATATCCTTCCGGTGCGGGCCTGCATGTCGGCCATCCCCTTGGCTACACCGCCACTGATATAACGTGCCGCTACAAACGCATGCGCGGCTTCAACGTCCTGCATCCGATGGGATGGGACAGTTTCGGCCTGCCGGCGGAGCGCCACGCGATGCGGACTGGTGTGCATCCCGATATCACGACGAAGCGCAATATCGAGACGTTTCGCGGGCAGGTGCAGAGGCTGGGCTTCTCCTATGACTGGAGTCGCGAGTTTGCCACGACCGACCCCGCCTATGTGCGCTGGACGCAGTGGATCTTCCTGAAGCTGTTCGAGAAGGGCCTCGCCTATCAGGCGGAGGTCGCGGTCAACTGGTGCCCGGCCCAGAACGCGGTGCTTGCCGACGAGGAGGTCAAGGACGGGCGTTATGTCGAGACCGGCGATCCCGTCATTCGCCGCAGGATGCGCCAGTGGATGCTGCGCATCACGGCCTATGCCGATCGGCTGCTGCAGGGACTGGACGGCCTCGACTGGCCCGAAAACCTGAAAATCATGCAGCGCAACTGGATCGGACGCTCCGAGGGCGCCGAAATCCGGTTTTCGCTCGAGCACGGCAAAGAGGTCATCACCGTCTTCACGACGCGCCCCGAGACCCTGTTCGGAGCAAGCTATATCGTGCTCGCGCCGGAGCATCCTGCAGTTGCCGCCATCGTCGGGCCGAAAATGCACGAGGCGGTGGCCGCCTATATTGCCGAGGCCGAAGGATTGGAAGAAACGGTGCGGGCCGATACCGGGCGCGAGAAGACGGGCGTCTTCACCGGCGCCTATGCGATCAACCCTGCCAACGGAGCCCGGCTGCCGGTCTGGGTGGCCGATTACGTGCTGGCTGGCTACGGCACCGGCGCCCTGATGGCGGTGCCGGCTCATGACGCGCGCGACTACGCTTTTGCCCATGCGCACGAGCTGCCGATCATTCGCGTGATCGACAGCAAGGACGATAGCGAAAAGGCGGCTTATGAGGGCGAGGGGGCGATGGCCAACTCCGGCTTCCTGGATGACCTGGGCTCGCCGGAGGCGAGATCCGCCATCATCGCCTGGCTGCAGGCGAACGGCGTGGGCTGGCCGAAGGTCATGTACCGCCTGCGCGACTGGCTGTTTTCCCGCCAGCGCTACTGGGGCGAGCCGATCCCGGTGCTGCATCTGGCGGATGGCTCGGTGATGCCGCTGCCTGAGGAATGCCTGCCGCTGCTGCCGCCTGAACTGGACGACTACGCCCCGACGCCAGATGGCGAACCGCCGCTTGCCCGTGCGCATGCCTGGGTCGAAACGATCGTGCCGGGCACCGACATTCCGGCACGGCGGGAGACTAACACGATGCCGCAATGGGCGGGCTCCTGCTGGTATTTTCTCAGATTCCTCGATCCCGGCAACGCCCGCGAACCCGTCGGGCGCGAGGCCGAGCGCTATTGGATGCCGGTCGATCTCTATGTCGGCGGTGCCGAGCATGCGGTCCTGCATCTGCTCTATGCCCGCTTCTGGCACAAGGTTCTTTACGATATCGGGGTCGTTTCGACGGAAGAGCCGTTCCAGCGTCTGTTCAACCAGGGCATGATCCTTGCTCATTCCTACCGCGATACGGCGGGCCGGTACTACGCGCCGTCTTCCGTTGTCGAAGAGGAGGGCAGATGGTTCGCTGGGCCGGTCGAAGTGCAGCGCGCCGTCGAGAAGATGTCGAAGTCGCAGTTGAACGTTGTCAATCCCGACAATGTCGTCGATCAGTTCGGGGCCGACGCCTTGCGCCTGTACGAGATGTTCATGGGACCTCTGGACGCGGCAAAACCCTGGCAGACCGCTGGCGTGATCGGCGTACGTCGGTTTCTGGAGCGTGCTTGGCGTATTGTCTGCGACGAAAGCGACGGACTTTCTCCAGTGGTGCTCGAGGCGGCCCCCAGTCCGCAGCTTCTACGCTTGCGCCACCAGACCGTGAAGATGGTGACGGCGGATATCGAAGCAATTCGCTTCAACACCGCAGTTTCCCGACTGATGGAACTGGCCAACGCACTGACGGCGGAAGCAGCACGTCCACGCGAAGTGGTGGAGACATTCGTGCTGTTGCTCGCACCCTTTGCGCCTCACATCGCGGAGGAGTTATGGAGCAAGCTTGGTCACGGCGGAACACTGACGCGGGTTTCCTGGCCGACCTTCGATCCTGCAATGATCGAGATGGAGATCCGCCAATATATCGTGCAGATCAACGGCAAGGTTCGCCACCGGTTCGAAGCCGCCGCCGATCTCGGCGAGGCGCTGCTTGCAGCGGCGCGATCCGAACCTTCCATCACGGCCTTGCTCGACGGCAAAACGGTGGTCAAGGAAATTCTGGTCCCGGGGCGACTGGTGAATTTCGTCGTCGAAGACCTGTGATGATCCAAAGCCGATCGTCGGGATTTGAGCCCGACGATCCGTTCCCCAGCCGACTGCCTACCTGCCACTCTCCGGCCAGGTCGGCTGGCTAATACTCTGCAGCAGTTCCGGTTCGACGCCGTCGATGCGGGCGATGACGGCTTTGGCCATTTCGCGGCCGGCGTGGCGGACGTCCTCCTGGGCGGTGATGATCTCCGGGCGGATCCAGTTCAGGATCGGTACCGATTGTTTGGAGACCATGTCGAGATCGCGGCCGAGCGCCTTGCCGGCTGCTTCGATGCCGGCATTGACGGCGATTGCAGCACTGCCGGCCGAACAGACGATGCCGTCAGGCGCATTAGCCGAGCGCATCATCACCTCGACGACGTCGCGGATGTCGGCGAGCGGGGCGTCGGTGTTGATGCGCAGCGGCACTTCCTCGGCGCCGTAATCATGCAGGCCGGTCTGGAAGCCGATGCGGATATGGGCGTAGTAAGTGAGCTTGCTCGGCGGCTGCAGTAGGGCGATGCGGCGCCGGCCGCGCTTGACCAGCTTTTCCACCGCCTTATGGGCGAAGGCCTCGTTGTCGAAGTCGTGGAAGGGATGCGTGAGACCCGCATCGGTGCGCCCATGCGTGGCAAAGGGCATGCCGCGCTCGCTCAGCAGCCTTACGCGCGGATCGTCCGGCTCGATGCGTGAGATGATGACGCCGTCGGCCGAACCGGTATCGAGGATATAGCGCACCGGCAGCATTGGGTCCTTGCTGTGCGAATGCGGCGTGATGACGATATGATAGGGCGTGCCGGATAGCACCTCGGAGATGCCGAAGACCATCTGGCTCGAGAAGCCCATGATCTCCTCGTCGATGCTGAGGACGAGGGCGATGACGTTGGTCTTGCCGGTACGGAGGCGCACACCCGCCCTGTTGGGCTGGTAGCCGAGCTGGCGGGCGACCATGCGCACGCGCTCCTTGGTTTCGGCCCCGATATCCGGCGCATCCTTCAGCGCGCGCGACACCGTCGTCACGCCAAGGCCCGTCATGAAGGCGATCGTCTTCAACGTCGGGCGCTCGCGCGCTGCCGGCGTCGATGCCGCGTTCCCAAAATTTCCCTTGTTTTCCATCCCTTTAGGCCGCCCTGCGCGAATTGGTGTCGCTTATAGAGGCTTTTTCCAGCGTCGTAAGCCCGCCGCATGCCAAAATCGCACCTCCCTGAAGAATGCAATCTGTAACGATACAGTAGAAATGTCGAGTGCTTTTTGTTGTGTGCATTGCAACATTGTATGTATAGGTTGAATCGGCAATCCATGCTCTGTTTTATTGCAATTGCGAAGAGACTGAACTGGAAGACTTAATTTATCGTGCAAAATTATGACGCAAATTCAAACTGATAAGTTGGAAACGCATGTGCGAGAACGCCCAGCCTGGTATCGTTTCAGAGGGATGCAGTGCTCCTGATGTAAACAGGCAGAAGTAGCAATTCCGGTTATCACGGAAAAATTTGCCTGCGGGCAGTTGCGTGGAGAAATCGATTGATCTAAGTTTTTCCGGCAACGTTTCAGTGAGGGAGGAGAACTCATGAAAATCCGTATATTGGCGGCCGTACTTACCGCTTCGGTCGCGCTTCCGTTCGGCGCCGCAAATGCCACCGATCTCGAAGTCACGCATTGGTGGACTTCGGGCGGCGAATCAGCTGCCGTCGCCGAACTGGCAAAGGCATTCGACGCTACCGGCAACCACTGGGTCGACGGTGCTATCGCCGGTTCCGGCGGCACTGCCCGTCCGATCATGATCAGCCGCATTACCGGCGGCGACCCAATGGGCGCCACCCAGTTCAACCATGGCCGCCAGGCTGAGGAGCTCGTTCAGGCTGGCCTGATGCGCGACCTGACCGATGTGGCGACCGCCGAGCACTGGAAGGATATCATTCGTCCGTCGAGCCTGCTCGATTCCTGCACCATCGACGGCAAGATCTACTGCGCTCCCGTCAACATCCACTCCTGGCAGTGGCTGTGGCTTTCGAACGCCGCCTTCAAGAAGGCCGGCGTCGAGGTTCCGAAGAACTGGGATGAGTTCGTCGCTGCGGCTCCAGCTCTCGAAAAGGCCGGCATCATTCCGCTCGCCGTCGGCGGTCAGCCGTGGCAGGCGACAGGCGCTTTCGACGTGCTGATGGTTGCGGTCGCCGGCAAGGATACCTTCAACAAGGTCTTCAAGGACAAGGATGCGGAAGTTGCCGCCGGTCCCGAAATCGCCAAGGTGTTCAAGGCGGCCGACGATGCTCGGCGCATGGCCAAAGGCAGCAACGTCCAGGATTGGAACCAGGCCACCAACCTTGTCATCACTGGCAAGGCCGGCGGCCAGATCATGGGCGACTGGGCGCAGGGTGAGTTCGCGCTCGCCGGTCAGACGGCCGGTACCGACTATACCTGCTTGCCGGGCCTCGGCGTGAACGAGATCATCTCGACTGGCGGCGACGCCTTCTACTTCCCGCTGCTGAAGGACGAAGAAAAGTCCAAGGCGCAGGCCGTGCTTGCCAAGACCCTGCTCGATCCCAAGACCCAGGTTGCCTTTAACCTGAAGAAGGGTTCGCTGCCGGTTCGCGGCGACGTCGATCTCGCCGCCGCCAACGACTGCATGAAGAAGGGTCTCGACATCCTGGCCAAGGGCAACGTGATCCAAGGCACCGACCAGCTGCTTTCGGCTGACAGCCAGAAGCAGAAGGAAGACCTCTTCTCCGAATTCTTCGCCAATCCGTCGATGACGCCGGAAGACGCTCAGAAGCGTTTTGCCGGGATCATCGCTTCTGCTGACTGATCAGCAGATTAGCTGCTCTTGCGGTCCGGCTCCCGTGGGGCCGGATCGTTCCGGACGGTCGGTGATGGTCCGGCGGGCGGCGAGGTCTCTCCGGCATCTTCAGCAGGTTTCGGAGGTGGAGACGACAGGCGGCGACTTGCCGATCTGTCACTGGTCGCAGTTGCGATTTGAGGAGAAGTATTCATGACGGGTCAAGCGCGAGCAGGCCGGCCAAACAAGTTACTGCGCAATCTGAATGCGAAGATTGCGTCCATCCCGATGATCCTGACAGCGATGGTGATCTTTGTCGGCGGCACGTTTTGGACGGTCTTTTATTCTTTCACCAATTCCAAGCTCCTTCCGCGGTTGAGTTTTGTCGGATTCGATCAGTACCAGCGCCTCTGGGCGGCACCCCGCTGGGTGACGGCGATCGAGAATCTGGCTATCTACGGCATCCTCTCGCTGATCTTCAGCCTGGTCATCGGTTTCATGCTCGCCGCGCTGATGGACCAGAAGATCCGCTTCGAAAACACCTTCCGCACGATCTTTCTCTATCCCTTCGCGCTGTCCTTCATCGTGACGGGCCTCGTCTGGCAATGGATTCTGAATCCTGATTTCGGCATTCAGGCGGTGGTGCGCTCGATCGGGTGGACGAGTTTCACCTTCAATCCGCTCTATACGCCTGAAATCGTCATCTACGGCATTCTGATCGCGGCGCTGTGGCAGGGAACGGGTCTCGTCATGTGCCTGATGCTTGCCGGCCTGCGTGGGATCGATGAGGACATCTGGAAAGCGGCGCGTGTGGACGGCATTCCGATGTGGAGGACCTATCTCTTCATCGTCATCCCGATGATGCGGCCGGTCTTCATTACGACGATCGTCATCATCGCCTCCGGCATCGTCAAGGTCTACGACCTCGTGGTCGCGCAGACATCGGGCGGACCGGGCATTTCCTCGGAAGTGCCGGCGAAATATGTCTACGATTACATGTTCCAGGCGCAAAACCTGGGGCAGGGCTTTGCTGCCTCGACCATGATGCTCGTCACAGTCGCGATCATTATCGTTCCGTGGGCCTATCTGGAATTCGGCGGAGGGCGCAAGCGTGGCTGATGTAGGAACTCTCAACACCACGGCTGCTGGCATCGACGCCGTCGCGCCGAAACTCGGCGAAGGCCCCAGCGGCCCCCGGCCGCGCCCGGCGGTGTCGGCGCGCAACATCATGCTCTATGGCACACTGACGATCGCAGCGCTCTACTATCTGCTGCCGCTCTATGTGATGGTCGTGACGTCGCTGAAGGGCATGCCGGAAATCCGTCTCGGCAACATCTTTTCTCCGCCGATGGAGATCACCTTCGAACCCTGGGTGAAAGCCTGGGCGCAGGCCTGCACCGGCCTCAACTGCGATGGCCTGTCGCGCGGCTTCTGGAATTCGGTGCGCATCACGGTGCCGTCGGTCATCATCTCGATCGCGATTGCCTCGGTGAACGGTTATGCGCTGGCAAACTGGCGCTTCAGAGGATCCGAGCTTTTCTTCTCGATCCTCATCGTCGGCGCATTTATTCCCTATCAGGTGATGATCTATCCGATCGTCATCATCCTGCGCGAAATCGGCATCTACGGCACGCTGACCGGCCTCGTCGCCGTGCATTCGATCTTCGGCATGCCGATCCTGACGCTGCTCTTCCGCAACTATTTCGTGTCGCTGCCGGAGGAACTGTTCAAGGCGGCGCGTGTCGACGGTGCGGGCTTCTGGCAGATCTTCCTGCGGATCATGCTGCCGATGTCGCTGCCGATCTTCGTCGTCGCGATGATCCTGCAGGTGACCGGCATCTGGAACGACTTCCTGTTCGGCGTGGTCTTCACCCGGCCGGATACCTATCCGATGACCGTGCAGCTCAACAACATCGTCAATTCCGTCCAGGGCGTGAAGGAATACAACGTCAACATGGCGGCAACGATCCTCACCGGTCTCGTGCCGCTCATCGTCTACTTCGTGTCGGGACGGCTGTTCGTCCGTGGCATCGCCGCCGGCGCAGTGAAGGGTTGATCTCATGAATATGAATGCAAGCGTCTCCATCAAGGATCTGTCGCTGAACTTCGGCGCGGTGAGCGTGCTGAAGGATCTCAACCTCGACATCAATGACGGCGAATTCCTCGTGCTGCTCGGCTCGTCCGGTTGCGGCAAGTCGACCTTGCTAAATTGCATCGCCGGCCTGCTCGATGCCTCGGAAGGGCAGATCTTCATCAAGGGCAAGAATGTTACCTGGGAAGAGCCGAAGGACCGCGGCATCGGCATGGTGTTCCAGTCCTATGCGCTCTATCCGCAGATGACCGTCGAGAAGAACCTGTCCTTCGGTCTTCGCGTCGCTAAGGTGCCGCAGGCAGAGATCGACAAGCGGGTGGCGCGTGCCTCCGAAATCCTGCAGATTCAGCCGCTCCTGAAGCGCAAGCCGGCCGAGCTCTCCGGTGGCCAACGCCAGCGCGTGGCGATCGGCCGGGCACTGGTGCGCGACGTCGACGTCTTCCTGTTCGATGAGCCGCTATCCAACCTCGACGCCAAACTCCGCTCGGAGCTGCGTGTCGAGATCAAGCGGCTGCACCAGTCGCTGAAGAACACGATGATCTACGTCACCCATGATCAGATCGAGGCGCTGACGCTTGCCGACCGGATCGCCATCATGAAGAGCGGCATCATCCAGCAGCTCGACGATCCGACGACGATCTACAACAGGCCGCGCAATCTGTTCGTCGCCGGCTTCATCGGCTCGCCGTCGATGAATTTCCTGCACGGCGAGCTGGTCAAATCAGGCGACGGCATTGCCTTTTCGGCCAACGGCGTCATTTTCTCGCTCGCTGCCTACGACGCTAGCGAAACGCTGCAGCCCGGCCGCAAGGTGGTGCTCGGCGTTCGTCCAGAACACATCAAGGTCAACGAGAATACCGGCGGCGAAGAACATGACGCCACCGTCGATATCGAGGAGCCGATGGGCGCGGACAATCTGCTGTGGCTGAAACATGCCGGTCACACGATGTCGGTACGTGTCAACGGCGCACGCCGCTTCAACGTCGGAGCCAAGGTGAAGCTCAGCTTCGACATGACGGTCGCCTCGGTCTTCGATGCCGAAAGCGAGCTGCGTCTTTAGAAGGTTCTGCGGGCGGCGGCGAATTCGGCGAGAGGGCCTACCCCACTCTCCGTCATCCTCGGCCTTGTGCCGAGGATCCATGCCGGTTGCTGCTGGTGGATGCGGTGTGGATCCTCGGGTCAAGCCCGAGGATGACGGAGAGTGAGGCGGGCGGTAGGAGCCCTGACGAACGACAGCTACCGGACGACGACCAAACGCCGTCTCTTTCAAAATCATAAATCGGAAACGATATCGTGACGCATCGATCAACTACTCCCAACATCGACCTTTCCGGTTCGTGGCAGCTCGCCTCCGTCGACGGCGAGATCGGCACCGCGATCATGCTGCCGGGCGACGTGCACACGGCCCTTCACCGGGCAGGATTGATCCCCGATCCCTATTTCGGCCGCAATGAGGAAAAGGTGCAGTGGGTCGCCGAGCGCGAATGGGCGGTCGAGCGCAGCTTCACGCTTCAGGAGGTCGAGGGCGACTGGTATCTCGATATCGACTATCTCGACACGGTCGCCAGCATCCACGTCAACGGCTTCCTGGCGCTCGAAGCCGACAACAGCTTCCGCCGCTACCGGCCCGATGTCTCCAGCATGCTGAAATCAGGCGACAACAGCATCCGCATCGTCTTTGCCTCCAACATCGCCGTCGGCGCTGCGCGACAGAAGCAGCAGCCGTTCTACATTCCCTACAGCACCGGTAATTCGCCAATCCCCGACGGCAACATGCTGCGCAAGCCACAATGCCATTTCGGCTGGGACTGGAACATCGCCATTGCCCCGCTCGGCCTTTACGGGACGATCGCGCTGAAGAAGCTCGAAACCGCGCGCATCGAACATGTGGTCACCCGCCAGACCCACAATAATGACGGCTCGGTCGATCTCAAAGTGACGGCGACGCTGTTTTCCAAGGGGCCAGACATTGCCCAGGTCTATTTCGAGCTCGACGGCGAGCGCGTGCGCCTGGATGTCGACGTCAATGGCGAGACGCATGTCAACCACCTCTTCCATATCGACAATCCACGCCTCTGGTGGCCCTCCGGCAGCGGTGAGCAGGCGCTCTACAGCCTATCCGTCGAATTGCCGACGGATGAGGTGACCAAGCAGATCGGTCTTCGCACTATCGAGCTGATCACCACGCCGGATGCGTCAGGCAGCCGCTTCACTTTCAAGGTCAATGGCCGCGAGATCTTCTGCCGCGGCGCCAACTGGATCCCGGCCGACGCGCTGTTTTCGCTGTCTTCGCCTGAGAAGACCGAGGATCTGCTGCTATCGGCCAAAGCCGCCAACATGAACATGATCCGCGTCTGGGGCGGCGGCTTCTATGAGCAGGATTATTTCTACGATCTCTGCGACCGGCTGGGCCTCATGGTCTGGCAGGATTTCATGTTCGCCTGCAACCTCTACCCCTCGACCGAGGACTTTCTCGACAATGTGACGATCGAGGTCGATTACCAGGTACGCCGGCTCTCCTCGCATGCCTCGATCGTGCTCTGGTGCGGCGACAATGAGCTGGTCGGAGCGCTCACCTGGTTCGAGGAATCGAGAAAGGATCGCGACCGCTATCTTGTCTCCTATGATCGCCTCAACCGCACCATCGAGCAGGCGGTGAAAAAGGCGCTGCCCGGCGCGCTCTGGTGGCCGTCGAGCCCGGCGTCCGGCTATCTCGACTTCGGCGATGCCTGGCATGCTGACGGATCCGGCGACATGCATTACTGGTCGGTCTGGCACGAGAACAAGTCGTTCGACAATTACCGCTCGGTGCGTCCACGCTTCTGCTCGGAATTCGGCTTCCAGTCCTATACCTCCCTGCCTGTGATCAGGACCTATGCCGAGGACAAGGACATGAACGTCGCTTCCCCCGTCATGGAGCTGCACCAGAAGAATGCCGGCGGCAACGAGCGCATCGCCGGCACGATGTTCCGTTATTTCCGCTTCCCCAAGGATTTTCCGAACTTCGTCTATCTCTCCCAGATCCAGCAGGGGCTGGCGATCAAGACAGCGGTGGAATACTGGCGGTCGCTCAAACCCCATTGCATGGGCACGATCTACTGGCAGCTCAACGACACCTGGCCGGTCGCATCCTGGTCGAGCCTCGATTATGGCGGCCGCTGGAAGGCGATGCACTACCTCGTCAAGCGCTTCTTCCAGCCGGTCGCGGTCGCTGCCATTCCTTCCGATGACGGAAAGACGATCCGCTTCTCGCTGGTCAACGACACGCTTGCCGATGTCCGCGTTGATCTTGCAGTCTCGATCCTGACGGTAAAGGGCGAACGCCGGCACCTGAAGGACGTGCAGGCCGTGTGTTCGCCGGATGCGGCCGTCACTGCGACGAGCATCGACGTCTCCGATATTCCCGAGGGAACGCTGCTTGCCTGGCACTTCACCGCGTCGAACGGCACGGGCGGCGAGGGGCATTACGTCAACGGCACCTATAAGGCGCTGGAGCTGGAGCCCGCGGGGCTTGCTGTCATCCACGAATATGTCGAGGAGAATGGCTCCGTCGACATCAACGTCACCGCTAGGGGACTTGCGCTCTTCGTGATGATCGAGACCGAGACGGACGGCAAATATTCCGACAATGCCTTCGATCTCGCGGCCGGCGAGAGCCGCCGCATCACCTTTACCCCGGCACGGCCGCTTGATCGTGGCGCGCTTCCGGAGTTCCGGTTCTACGAACTGTATTCCTGCCAGTCGGCGGATTGATCTTGCAAGAATGGGCACGAGGCCCAAGGAGAACATGATGACGAAACTCAGCTACCAGCTCTATAGCGCCCGCAACTTCCAGCCTTATTCTGTGATTTTCGAAAAGCTCGGCAAAGCGGGCTATGCCGAAGTCGAAGGCTTCGGCGGTATCTATGCCGATCTCGACGATGCCGGGCTGAAGAGCCTTCGCGCTGAGCTCGACAAGAATGGCCTGGTCATGGCGAGCGGCCATTTCAGCCCCGATTTCCTCGAGAAGGAGGTCGAGAAGTCGCTGAACATTGCCAAGATCCTCGGCATGGATTCCATCTATGCGCCGCATCTGGCGGCCGAGGAACGCCCGTCCGACGCTGCCGGCTGGGTCGCCTTCGGCAAGCGCCTGCAGGAAATCAGCAAGCCCTACAAGGCTGCCGGCTACGAATTCGGCTGGCACAATCATGATTTCGAATTCTTCAAGCTGCAGGATGGCTCGCGGCCGATCGAGCACATCTTTGAAGGCGCGCCCGACATTTCCTGGGAAGCCGATATCGCCTGGGTGATCCGCGGCGGCGGCGATCCCTTCGCCTGGATCGAGAAGCTCGGACCGCGCATCACCGCTGTGCATGTCAAGGACATCGCACCGGCCGGCGAGGCGACGGATGAGAGCGGCTGGGCCGATGTCGGTCATGGCAAGGTCGAGTGGGCCAGGCTGATGACGGCGTTGCGCGCCACCAAGGCCAAGCACTACGTCGTCGAACACGACAACCCGAATGACATCGACCGCAATATCAGCCGTTCGATCGCATCCTTCCAGACCTACTGAGGCTTCACCATGACCAGGGAACTTGGCGTCGGCATCATCGGATGCGGCAACATCTCCACCACTTACTTCTCACTGGCACCGCTCTTCAAGGGGCTAAAGGTGCTGGCCTGCGCCGATATCAACGCGCAGGCGGCCGAGGCGCGCGCCAAGGAATATGGCGTCAAAGCGCAGACGATCGACGAGCTTCTCGTCAATGACGAGATCGACGTCGTCGTCAACCTGACGATACCGGATGCGCATTTCCGGGTATCGAAGGCGATCCTCGAGGCCGGAAAACACGTCTATTCCGAAAAGCCGCTGGTGCTTTCGCTTGAAGAGGGCGAGGAGCTTCGCCGCATCGCCAAGCAGAAGAACCTTGCCGTCGGCTGCGCGCCCGACACTTTCCTCGGCGGCGCCCATCAGCTCGCCCGCAAGTTCATCGACGACGGCGGCATCGGCCGGATAACCTCGGGCGCCTGCTACGTGATGAGCCCGGGCATGGAGATGTGGCATCCGAACCCGGATTTCTTCTTCCTGCCGGGCGGCGGCCCGATCCTCGATCTCGGCCCCTATTACATCGCCAACCTGATCAACCTGATCGGTCCGGTGAAGCGCGTCGGCGGCATGACCTCGATGGCGTCGCCCACCCGCACGATCACCAGCGAGCCGCGCAATGGCGAGATCATCCCGGTCAAGACGCCGACGACGATCCAGGCGCTGCTCGAATTCGTCAACGGTGCCACGGTGACGCTGACGGCGAGCTGGGATGTGTGGTCGCACCGCCATGCCAATATGGAGCTCTACGGCACCGACGGCTCGCTCTACGTGCCGGACCCGAACTTCTTCGGCGGCGTCGTCGAGGCCAGCGGCCGCGACAAGGACATCAAGCCGCTCGATGCCTGGGAGCATCCATTCGGCAAGATCAACCAGGAAAGTCCGAACGGGTCGCGCGCCAATTACCGCACCGCCGGGCTTGCCGACATGGCGATGTCGCTGATCGAGGGCCGCGATGCGCGCTGCTCGCTCGACCGCACGCTGCACGGCGTCGACGTCATGACCTCGATCCTGAAGTCGGGCGAAGAGGGTCGTTTCATCGACCTGACCACAACCTGCACGCAACCGGCTGCTCTGGGCATCGAAGAAGCGCAGGCGCTTTTGAAGTGATAAGAAGATGCAACGGGATCTCACTGGATCCCGAGGCATCCCGCCAGAACCGTCATCCTCGGCCTTGTGCCGAGGATCTGCAAACAAGATGGCAGATGCTCGGCACAGGGCCGAGCATGACGACTAGACAGATATTTTTATCAAGGAGAGTCTCATGAGCTGGCAACCGGCCGCAGACCGTTATTCGAAAATGAAATATAACCGCACGGGCCGTTCCGGCCTGAAGCTGCCGGCCGTCTCGCTCGGCCTTTGGCACAATTTCGGCGGCGACACGCCGCATGACCGCAAAATCGATATGTGCCGCACGGCCTTCGACCTCGGCATCACCCATTTCGACCTCGCCAACAATTACGGCCCGCCTGCCGGCAGTGCCGAGACCGCCTTCGGTGAAATCATGCGCACCGAATTCGTCGGGCTTCGCGACGAGCTGATCATTTCCTCCAAGGCCGGCTACGACATGTGGCCCGGCCCTTACGGTGAATGGGGCAGCCGCAAGTATCTGATCGCCTCCTGCGACCAAAGCCTGAAGCGCATGGGCCTCGATTATGTCGACATCTTCTATTCGCACCGCTTCGACCCGGAAACGCCATTGGAAGAGACCTGCGGCGCGCTCGACCATATCGTCCGTTCCGGCCGGGCACTCTATGTCGGCATTTCCTCCTATAATTCGCAGCGCTCGCGCGAAGCTGCAAAGATCCTGAAGGATCTCGGCACGCCGTGCCTGATCCACCAGCCGAGCTATTCGATGCTCAACCGCTGGGTCGAGGACGACAGGCTGCTCGATACGCTGGATGAGGTCGGCATGGGCTCGATCGTCTTCTCGCCACTCGCCCAGGGCATGCTGACGACGAAATATCTCGGCGGCATTCCCGAAGACAGCCGAGCGGCGCAGAACCACTTTCTCAAGCGCGACTACATCCGCCCTTCAATCATCGACAATATCCGCAAGCTCAACGAGATCGCCGAAAGGCGCGGCCAGACGTTGGCGCAGATGGCGATCGCCTGGGTACTGCGCGGTGGCCGTGTGACGTCGGCGCTGATCGGCGCCAGCCGCTCGTCGCAGATCGTCGATTGCGTCAAGGCGCTCGACAATCTCGAATTCAGTGTCGAGGAGCTTGCCGAGATCGACGTCTATGCCCGCGAGGCCGACATCAACCTCTGGGCAAAGTCCGCCGAACGCGAATAGTCACATCAGGCCCGGAGGCAAGTCTTCCGGGTCTTTTTCTGCTATGATCTGATGTACGTACAGCAAAAAACCACCGCCGGTCGGAGGAGACCCTGTCATGATCCGCAATCCCATTCTGCCGGGGTTCAACCCCGACCCGTCGATCTGCCGCGTCGGCGCGGATTATTACATCGCCACCTCGACCTTCGAATGGTATCCCGGCGTGCAGATCCACCATTCGCGCGACCTGGTGAACTGGACGCTGGTGCGCCGGCCGCTGGAGCGCAGATCGCAGCTCGACATGCGCGGCAATCCGGATAGCTGCGGCATCTGGGCGCCGTGCCTGTCCTATGCCGACGGGCAGTTCTGGCTGGTCTATACCGACGTCAAGCGCTACGATGGCAATTTCAAGGATGCGCCGAACTACATCGTCACGGCACCTACGATCGAGGCCGATTGGTCCGAGCCGGTCTATGTGAATTCCTCCGGCTTCGATCCCTCGCTCTTCCATGACGATGACGGCCGCAAGTGGTTCGTCAACATGCAGTGGAACCACCGCACCGAAAGCTATGGCGGCTCGCCGAAATCGCCGGCCTTCGACGGCATCCTGCTGCAGGAATGGGATCCGGCGGCAAAGGCGCTGAAGGGGCCGATAAAGAACATTTTCGCCGGCAGTCCGCTCGGCCTCGTCGAAGGCCCGCATCTCTTCAAGCGCAATGGCTGGTATTATCTGACCACCGCCGAGGGCGGTACTGGCTACGACCATGCCGTCACCATGGCGCGGTCGCGAAAGATCGACGGACCCTATGAAATGCATCCGAACATGCATCTCATCACCTCCAAGGATCACCCGGGCGTGCTGCTGCAGCGGGCAGGGCACGGTCAATATGTCGAGACGCCGGAGGGCGAGGCCTATCACACCCATCTCTGCGGCCGGCCGCTACCGCCGAAACGGCGCTGCACGCTGGGGCGCGAGACATCCTTACAGAAATGCGTCTGGCGCGACGATGACTGGCTCTATCTTGAAAACGGCACCTCAGTGCCCGATGTCGATGTGCCGGGCCTCTTTGGCGCGGTCCCCGGGGAAAAGCCGATGCGTAGCGAATACAACTTCGATGGCGGCATATTGCCAGCTGATTTCCAGTGGTTGCGCACGCCCGAGCCTGAGCGCATCTTCAACCTGACGGATCGTGCCGGCCATTTGCGCCTGATTGCGCGTGAGAGCATCGGTTCGTGGTTTGAACAGTCGCTGGTCGCCCGCCGTCAGGAACACCACAGTTTCCGCGCCGAAACCGTGATCGAGTTCTCGCCCGACACATATCAGCAGGTGGCTGGGCTGACGCATTACTACAACCGCCACAAATTCCACGCCGTCGCGGTGACACTGCACGAAACACTCGGCCGCTGCGTGACGATCCTCTCCTGCAACGGCGACTACCCGAACGGCCGGCTGAGCTTTCCCGCCGACAGCGGGGTTGCGATCGCCGCCGAAGGCCGCGTCCAGCTCGCCATGGAAATCCGCGAGAATGACCTGCAATTCTTCTGGCAGACCGAAGGCAAGGGCGCCTGGCAGCCGATCGGTCCGGTGCTCGACGCCGGCGTGGTTTCCGACGAAGGCGGACGCGGCGAACACGGCTCCTTCACCGGCGCCTTCGCTGGTGTATTCGCCTTCGATACGTCGGGCCGGGCGAAGGCCGCGGATTTCGACTGGTTCAATTACGACGAGCTGTGAGGGGGACACCCTTGGTCGCTTTCATCCGCGGCGGATCATGGAAAGAGCGAGGAGCGGAGAAGAGGCACATAAAAAGAAAGCCGGCGCAGGGCCGGCTAAGACGGAACCCGGCTGGACAGGGGATACTGACCGGTTCCAAGCACTTCGTGACTGAACAATAACTTTGACTACATGCCGAGGCAGCGAAAAATGGGCGCAACGAGAACACCCGGAGACGGCTCCGCAAAGGGGTGGGCGGCGGGGCGGATGCCGGTGCTGGCCTCGGCTCCCTTATCGGGCATGAATATCACCGGATGATGACATCCGAAGCCGACACTGCCTTTCTTTTGCGAAAACCCGATGCCGGCTACTTCGCCCGCGTCAGCAGGTCAGCGGGCCAACTGTGTCGGCAGCGTGAATGCAGTGTTCATGGCTCTAAAGGATGTTAAAGCGTTACAAAGGGACTATATAGCGGCCCAAGTAACTTCCGAGAATCCGCAAGAGTCCCGCATGGCCCCCATCATTTCCGTTCAGAACCTCACCAAGACCTATGCCAATGGGTTCGAGGCCCTGAAGGGCATCAATCTCGACGTCGAAAAAGGCGAGATCCTGGCGTTGCTCGGGCCGAACGGCGCGGGCAAGACGACGCTGATCTCGATCATCTGTGGCATCGCCAATCCGAGCGGCGGCCGGGTGTTGGTCGCGGGCCACGACGTCGTGAAGGATTTCCGCGCCACCCGCGGGATGATCGGGCTGGTGCCGCAGGAGCTCACCACAGATCAGTTCGAGACGGTGTTCAATACGGTGAGCTTTTCGCGCGGGCTACACGGCAAGAAAGCCAATCCTGCCCATATCGAGAAGGTGCTGCGCGCGCTCTCGCTGTGGGACAAGAAGGACAATATGCTGCGCCAGCTCTCCGGCGGCATGAAGCGACGGGTGCTGATCGCCAAGGCGCTCTCGCATGAGCCGGATATCCTTTTCCTCGACGAGCCGACCGCCGGCGTCGACGTGACGCTGCGCAAGGACATGTGGCATGTCGTCGAAGAGCTTAGGGCCTCTGGCGTCACCATCATCCTGACCACCCATTATATCGAAGAGGCCGAGGAAATCGCCGACCGCGTCGGCGTCATCAATGGCGGCAAGTTGCTGCTCGTCGAGGACAAGGCGGCGCTGATGGCCAAGCTCGGCCGCAAGCAACTCATCCTCGATCTCACCGAACCGCTCAGCCGCCTGCCGGATTGTTTTGCCGGCAACGGGCTGACGCTGGAAGCAGACGGCAACCGGCTGACTTATGATTTCGACGCTGGCAACGAACAGGAAAGCATCGCGGCCCTGCTGACCCGGCTCGGTGAGAACAATATCCATTTCAAGGATCTCTCGACGCGGCAAAGCTCGCTCGAGGACATCTTTGTGGCGCTGGTGGGAGCGGAAAAATGAACATCGAGGCCGTCAAATCGATCTATTTCTTCGAGATGGCGCGCACGCGCCGCACGCTGCTGCAGAGCGTCATCTCGCCCGTGATCTCGACCTCGCTCTATTTCATCGTCTTCGGTGCCGCGGTCGGTTCACGCATTCAGGAGGTGGAGGGCGTGTCCTACGGCGCTTTCATCACGCCCGGCCTGATCATGCTGACGTTGTTGGGCCAGTGCATCAGCAACGGCTCCTTCGGCATTTATTTCCCGAAATTCACCGGCACGATCTACGAGGTGCTTTCCGCGCCGGTGGCGATGACGGAGATACTGCTCGGTTATGTCGGGGCGGCGGCGACCAAGGGGATGCTCATCGGCTTCATCATTCTCCTGACCGCCAATCTCTTCGTCGACGTCAGGATCGAGCATCCCTTCATGATGATCCTGTTCTTCCTGCTGACGGCGATCACCTTCAGCCTGTTCGGCTTCATGATCGGCATCTGGGCCGGCAATTTCGAACAGCTGAACCTCATTCCCATGCTGGTCGTGCCGCCGCTGACCTTCCTCGGTGGCAGCTTCTATTCGGTCAGCATGCTGCCGCCCTTCTGGCGGGCGGTCAGCCACCTCAACCCAGTGCTCTATCTCGTCAGCGGCTTCCGCTGGAGTTTTTACGGGATCGCCGATGTCAATCCGGCGATCAGCCTGGCGATGATCACGATATTTCTGGTGATCTGCCTGGGAACACTCGCCTGGATCTTCAAGACCGGTTACCGGCTGCGCAACTAACTATTCACCCGAACACGCGCCATCGGAAAACCCGATGACGTCATCGGTTTCTTCCGTTTTTCTACCGCTCCGGCCTGAGGCATCTGCTGCGTCAGCCAAGAAGGAGACGGCAGATGACGGATATCAGGATCGAAGGCGCGAGGATCATTATTGTTGGCGGCAGTTCCGGAATGGGGCTAGCGCTGGCGGCGCGGTTGCTCGGGGAAGGGGCGGTGGTGACGATCGCAGGACGCAGCGAAGATAAGCTTATGGCGGCTCGCCGCGATCTCGGCGAGCATCCTGGATTGGCGACGGTTGCCGTCGATATATCGCGCGAGGAAGAGGTCGCGGCGCTGTTCGGCAATAGCGGGCCGGTCGATCACATCGTCAGTACGGCGGCCGATATCGAAGGCGCCTATCAGCTGCTGCCTAAGATCGAGCTTACGGCGGCGCAAAGGGTGGTCGAAAGCAAGATCTACGGGCCGCTGCTGCTGGCGAAATATGGTGCCGCCCATTTGCCGCCCTCAGGATCGATCACCTATACGTCAGGTATCGCGGCGTACCGGCCTGCGGCGCGTGGATCGGTGGTCGCAGCCGTCAATGCGGCGCTCGAAGGCCTGGTCAGGGCGCTGGCGATCGAGCTGGCGCCGATCCGGATCAACGCGGTGTCGCCCGGATGGGTGGACACGCCGATCTGGAGCTTCGTCGCCGGCGAGGCCAAGCAGGCAACGCTTGATGCGATGGCAGAGCGCCTGCCGGCCGGACGCGTTGGACGGCCCGATGATATTGCCGATGCGATCCGCTTCCTGATCGGCAATGGCTTCACGACAGGCACTATCCTGCATGTCGAAGGCGGGCATCGGCTGGTCTGAGCGGCGAGAGTTCTTCGCTTGCCGATTGCAGCAGGAGGGTAAGCGCCGGCGGCTGCACGCGCCTGCGCCGCCACATCATCACCAGTGAAGCGGCAGGTCGATTGCCCGGCCACGGCAGTTCGACGACGTCGCCCCGTGTTGCGGCCGGGCCGAGTGCAAGGCGCGGCACGAGGCTATAACCGGTGCCGGATGCGACAAGCCGGATGATCGTCGCGATGCTGTCGGCTTCGGTGACGATTGATGGTGTTGCAATCTGTGCTTCGGCAAAGGCAGTGTCGAACAGGTGACGGTAGACGCAGCCGGTTTCGGTGGCGACGAAGGGGGCGGTGCTCAGTGCCGCGAGGCTCACTGGTGGTCGGGCTTGTGAATCGCCGCCGGCAATCAGCACCAGCGGTTCGCTGCAGATGCGGCGCGTCAGGAAGCGCTCATCCTGCTGCCCGCGATCGAAGGTGAAGGCGACGTCGATCGAGCCCTGCTGCAATTGCGCAAGCAATTCGCCGCTGCCGCCGACCTTGAGTTTGAGGCCGACGTCTGGGCTCTTCTTGCGAAAGAGTGACAGCCAGGGCGCCAGCCTTTCGGCGGCGATGGTTTCGAGCGTACCCAAGGTGATGGACTGTCCGGCGCTGCCGGCTGCAGCACTGACGGCGGCCTTCGCCTCGTCGTTCAGTGCCAGTATCTCTTCGGCATAGGCCTTGAGAACCGAGCCTGCCGGTGTCGGGACGACGCCCTGCCGGGAGCGGAGGAAGAGCTCTGCGCCGACTTCCTCCTCCAACGCCTGTATCTGGTCGCTGAGGCTCGACTGAGCGAGATTGACCTCGGCCGCCGCGCGCGTGAGATTTTCGTGCCGGATCACCGCGAGGAATGTCTTCAACTGTCGTGGGTTCATATCGAGCTCCGGTATGGCGCGGAGGCGCCTCGACTCAGGATATCAACAAAGCAGAAGGCGCTGCAACGCAAGAGCATGTGGCGGTGCACTGCTGTTGCTGCGTATTGCGCTAGTTCCTGTCAGGCGCTGCTGACGAGAAGGGCGCCCGAGATGATGAGGAGGGTGCCGGCGACGAGCTTTACTATGTCGAGTTCGGAGGCTTCGCCGAGAAAGACGGCGCCGATCGCCAGCGTCACCAGTACGTTGCAGCTCCAGATCGGCGCGAGTTTCGAGACGGGGACACCGTAAGTGAAAAGCGCAAAGCTGATGAGGCCGGTGCCGACGGCAAAGCAGGCGCCTGCGGTGGCAGCAAAACCGATACCTTCGGCGGTCCAGGGGGCAGGGCGCCAGATCAGGGCGGCGATCAGGCCAGCCAACGCACAGGCGGCGCCGAAGGCGATCAGGTAGACAGCGGAGCCGGTGGCTGATGTGGCGCTCTGCTTCTGGAAGATGGCGGTGATGCCCCAGAACAGGGCGGGCAAAACGCCGCCGATGACGATCGGCCAGACTGAATTCATCGCGAAGCTCCTGTCGCACCCATGGGTCAAGGCCTCGCCTCGGGCGAAGGCCGGTCGAACATGCGGTGCCACCAGACTACAGCGCCGCGCGTCTTTTCAGACGCGCAAAGGACGCTGTAGCACTTTGAATTGTTGCATAATTCCTTAAATCGATTCCGATTTAAGGAATTATGCGGCAGGAGTTTCTTTTTGCTCTTTGTGGTCTTGTTGTTCTTGGGCTCAAGCTGCCAGATCCGGTGGTCGCCGTAAAGCGGCGGAGCCGCAATTAATCGCGCATGCGGAGTTCGTCGGTATGCATCTGCAGCGAGCTCAGCGTTTCCAGGAAGCTCATGCCGAGCAGGCTCTGGTCGAGCCGGCCATCCTCGGAGACGCTGGCTGCGACATTGTTGCGGATAATCGGGCCGATCGCCACCTGGTCGAGCGTGACAGGTGCTGCGCGGCCGCGGCCGTTGGCGGTCATGACCGTCATGGAATAGGTGAGGCGGGAGAGATCGATGCCGATCCGTTCGGCATCTTCGCGCGACAGCGCCACCATGCTGGCGCCGGTATCGACGAGCATCTCGATCGTCTGGCCGTTGACTGCGACATCGGCTTGGAAATGGCCGTTCAGCAGCTTGTGCAGGATGATCTCCTGGCCGCCCTCGCTTGTGGTGACGACGACGGCGCGGCCGGGAACGAGGCCGGCGAGCAGCCTGTTGCCGACGCCGAGCGCTTCCTGGCGATAGAGATAGACGGTCACGAGCGCCAGGATGATGACCAGCCAGATCATCATCTGGCGCATCGTTTCACCGACGCTGCGCCGGCTCGCCCAGATGCCGGCCGACAGCATCAGCGCGATCGGCAGCAGATAGACGACGCGGCCGAAGTCATCGCTTTGCAGGCCGAGGATGCGGCCGCTGTCATTGTTGACGATCAGCACGGCAAGGCCGATGCCGATCACGACGAGGAAGACGGTCAAACGGATCATAAAGGCCGCTCCGGCCCGCTGGCGAGACTTGTTTTCATATGGTTCGACACTGCGGCGGCGCCTGCAAGCCTTGCCGGCAGCAGCGCCATGATCCGTCTTCGCTCGGTGTCGGAGTAGCTCATCCAGCTGCCGATTTCCTGAAGAGTCCGGCCGCATCCGGCGCAAAATCCGGTGGCTGAAACCAGGGAGCAGACGTGAACGCAAGGTGTTTGCATGGAGGATATATCGGAGTTTCAAAGAGCCGTGGCAAGGGCGCATAGGGTGGCGATCTCGCAAATTTGCTGCGTTGCGCCCAGCGTGTCGCCGGTGTGGCCGGCGAGCTTGCGGCGGATGAATGCGGTGAAGGCAAACCCTGCGATGCTGGTGGCGAGCAGGCTTGAGACCAGCGGCCGCAGGCCGAAGGCTGGCCAGATCAGAAGCGCTGCGACGAGGCCGGCTGAGGCGAGCGCAAATTGCATTGCCGCCTCGTCCGGCTGGCCGGTCGAAGCGGCCACGCCATCGGCCTTTGCCGGTGCCAACCGCTGCCAGTGCCAGGCGATGGCGCCGCGACTGAGGGCCGCGACGGCGGGAATGGCGAGGGCAGCAGCGAGCGGCGCGGAATGGCGGGCGATGGCGGCAAGTGCGGCTGCGCGGATCGCGAAGGAGAGGATCAGCGCTATCGCGCCATAGGTGCCGATCCGGCTGTCCTTCATGATGAGGAGGCTCTGTTCGCGGCTCTTGCCGCCGCCGATGCCGTCGGCCGTATCGGCCAAACCGTCCTCGTGCAGCGCGCCGGTAACGAGGACCTGGATAGAAAGCGCGATCAGGGCTGCCATCAGCGGGTCCGCACGCAGCCCCAAAAGCAGGAGGATGGCGAGTGCGGGCACGAAGCCGATGACGATGCCGGCAAAGGGAAAGGCGCGCACCAGCGGGCCGAGCCTGCCGTCATAGCCCTTGAACAGCGATTGCCGCATGGGAATGCGGCTGAGGAAGGCGACGGCGCGGGCGGTATCGACCGCATAGTCCTTGATCTTCATTCTGATTCGTTCTGCTGGAGGTCTCGGCTTATGGTCGCGGCGGCGCTTTTGGAGTTGTTCGCTTCGTCCTCCCGCTTTAAGAGAGTTGCCATCCGCAAAGAAGCTGATTTGCGTGGAAAAAACAAGAATACCCGGATTTATAGGAAAACCGCACAGATGAGCGTTTCAGGCCTGCCGTTCGACGATTTCCGTACCCTGCTTCGTGACTTGCCGGGGCCGGATGCCCGCGCGCTGGTGGCCGCGCGCGAACGTGACGCGCAACTGACCAAGCCGCCGGGCGCGCTCGGACGGCTTGAGGAAATTGCTTTCTGGCTTGCCGCCTGGACGGGCCGAACACCTGCCGTCAACCGGCCGCTGGTGGCGATCTTCGCCGGCAATCACGGGGTCACCAAGCAAGGCATCACACCTTTTCCGCCAACGGTGACGCAACAGATGGTCGAGAACTTCGCAGCCGGCGGTGCTGCGATCAATCAGATCTGTGTCGCCTATGATCTCGGACTGAAAGTCTTCGATCTGGCGCTCGATTATCCCACCGGCGACATCACCGAGGAGGCAGCACTTTCCGAGCGCGATTGCGCCGCGACTATGGCCTTCGGCATGGAGGCGATCGCCGGCGGCACCGACCTGCTCTGCATCGGCGAGATGGGCATCGGCAATACGACGATTGCGGCGGCGATCAACTATGCGCTCTACGGCGGCTCGGCGCGCGACTGGGTCGGACCCGGCACCGGTTCGGAAGGCGAGATGCTGGAGCGCAAGATCGCGGCGGTGGAAAAGGCGGTGGCGCTGCATGGTGACCACCTCGACGATCCGCTGGAGATCATGCGCCGGCTTGGCGGCCGTGAGATCGCGGCGATGGCCGGCGCCATTCTTGCCGCCCGCATGGAGCGCATCCCGGTGCTGATCGACGGTTATGTCGCGACCGCCGCGGCAGCTATCCTGAAGGCCGCCAATCCGTCCGCGCTTGATCATTGCCTGATCGGCCATGTCTCCGGCGAGCCCGGGCATCTTCGCGCAATCGAGATGCTCGGCAAGACGCCGCTTCTGGCGCTCGGCATGCGACTCGGCGAAGGCACCGGTGCCGCACTTGCCGCCGGCATCGTCAAGGCGGCTGCCGCCTGTCATTCCGGCATGGCGACCTTCGCCCAAGCCGGTGTGTCGAATAAGCATTAAGGCCGCGGTCGGCGCCGTCGATCCGCACGCGTTCGCTTGCACGGCCCAAGTGGATTCGGTATTTGCGTATTCGCTCATCGAAGGGGAGACGGCAAAGCCTCTCCCGGTCTGTGATGCAACGGGAAGAGGAGAGGGCATCTTGACGAAGCCTGCGGTGACGAAAGAGACCGGACTTCGGCATTTCATCGCCGCCGCCAGCTATTCTTGGGCGGGCTTTCTGCGGGTGCTGAAAGAGGCGGCCTTCCGCCAGGAACTCGGTTTCTTCGTCGTTTCGATCGCGGCGCTGGCGCTGGTGGGAGCTACTGCGGGCGAGATCGTCGTCGCGGTGCTTCTATTTCTCGGGCTGTTTTCGATGGAGGCGATGAATACCGCCGTTGAAGAGGTGATCGACCGGATTTCGCCGGAGATTTCGATCGTCGGCAAACATGCCAAGGATCTCGGCTCCTTCGCGGTAACCTGCATGATTGCCGCCTGCTGCCTCTATCTCGGCTTCATCTTCGGCAAGCACCTGTTTTTTAGCTAAATCAGGCAAAACTCTTGCGTTTGCGCGCGACGGCCTGAGCCTCCTCGACGGCCGGCAGGCTTTGGAGCACGCGCTTGGCGGGCAGGATGGCGATAACCTCGGTGCCCTCGCGCAGCTTCGATTTCAGCAAGAACTGCCCGTCATGTTTGGCAAGGATCGCCTGGACGATCGGCAGGCCGAGGCCGGTACCCTGTTCGGCGCTCTTGATGGCGATCGAACCCTGGCCAAAGGCCGACAGGACGACGGGAATCTCTTCTTCCGGAATGCCGGGGCCGTTGTCCTTGATCGAGATGTACTGTCCGCCGCCAGCTGTCCAGCCGACCTTGACGTGGATCTCGCCGCCCTGCGGCGTGAACTTGACGGCATTGGAGAGAAGATTGAGCACGACCTGGCGCATCGACTTCTCGTCGGCCCAGATGGCCGGCAGCTGCCGCTCGAACTGGTCCGAAATGGCAATGTTCTTGGCACGGGCGCGCAGCTGGACCATGCCGATGCAATCTTCGGTGATATCGAGCAGCGAAATCGCCTCCTCGCTCAGCTCGTATTTGCCGGCCTCGATGCGCGACAGATCGAGGATTTCGTTGATGAGATCGAGCAGATGCTGGCCGGAGCGGTGGATGTCGCCGGCATATTCCTTGTAGGTCGGATTGGCGAGCGGCCCCATGACTTCGGCCGACATCACCTCGGAAAAGCCGAGGATGGCGTTGAGCGGGGTTCTGAGTTCATGCGACATGGAGGCAAGGAAGCGGGATTTGGCGAGGTTTGCCTCTTCGGCGCGGCGGCGAGCCTCGTCCGACATCGATTTCGCCACCTCAAGCTCGGCGATCAAGTCGTCTTTCTCCGACTGGTAGGAGAGGATCCTGAGGTTCGACTTGAAGAGCCGGTCGCTGATATAATTGAAGAAGACAAGGGTGGTGGTGAAGGCCCCCGTCAGGCTGATTTCGAGGAGGTCCCGTGACAGGCCGCTCTTGGCGGCGAGCGCCAGGACCGCCGGCGAGAAGGCGGCGAGCACGGCAGGCGTCAACATGAAGTTCGACATGGCCGTGACGGAGAGCGCGATCAGCAGCGTCGCACCCTTATAGAGAATGAAGCTCGACGGCTCGCAGGTGTCGCAGCCCTGCAGCGCGAAGACGGCCCAGCAGCAGCCGAGCAGGAACTGGCCGGAGAGCAGCAGGCGGCGCCATTTGCGGGCGTTCTCGGAGGTGATTTCCTGGCGGCGCGCGCGCCGCGCCAACAGGATATTGCCGGTATGACAGGTGAGCGTCAGCAGCGCCCAGAAGAGCAATTGCGTATTCTGGGTGAAATAGACGCCAAGCGCGGTGATGATGACGACGAAGAGCGGCATGATCGTCGCGCTCTGCAGCACCGATGCCACATACATGTTGAGCACGTCACGATCGAAGGAGGAATTTGACGCATGACCGGACTGAAGACGTTCGCGCGTCTGCCGCACGGCCTTGGAAACGGCCTTGTTGCGGTGGCTGCGCGACCTGTCGACGATGATCTTGTCGGTCGATGTGCTTACGCCGGTACTCATGTGCACGTTGAAACTTCATCCCAGGGTGGATAAGAGCTTAACCGGCAATTCTTAAGAAGATGTTTGCCATCTTTGCCAAGGATTTGTTTTTTAAGGAGGCGAAAGCGTGACACGGGGCCTGCGCCTGATTCGCGACGGCGTGACCGCTTTTGCCCTGCTGGCGCTCGTGGCGCTGATCGCCACCAAGTTCAACGATGCAGCAAAAATCGAGCATGCTGGCGCATTTCATGCTGCCGACGGTGACAGTCTGGCATTGGGAGACGAACGGTTGCGCCTCGAAGGCATCGATGCACCGGAGCTCAACCAGAGCTGCGAGCGGGCGGGGAAGGCCTGGGCCTGCGGGCGTGCGGCGCGAGAGGCGCTGCAGGGCATGGTGCTGGCATCCGGAACGCTTTGTCAGGGCAGCCGGCGCGACCGCTACGACAGGCTGCTCGTCATCTGCCGGAGCGCGGCGGGCGGCGACATCAATGCCGCCATGGTGCGCCGAGGCATGGCCATCTCCTATGGCGGTTATGACAAGGAGGAGGCCGAGGCGAAGGCTCAAAAGGCGGGGCTCTGGGCCGGGACTTTCGAGCGGCCGCGCGATGTGCGCGACCATGCGCGCCAGAGTTCCGGTTTCGACGGCGCCCTGCGCTTTATCGGGCAGATCGTCGGATGGGAGTAAAGTCATGACCGACGAAGCCATGCTGGAGACGCTGCGGCGGGAGATCGCCTCCTGTCGCATCTGTCGAGACGCACCGGCAAGAGGCCTCGAACAGCGGCTGCCGCACGAGCCGCGGCCGGTGGCCGTGATCTCGTCGATTGCACGCATCCTGATCGCCGGGCAGGCGCCCGGGCTTCGGGTGCATGAGAGCGGGCTGCCGTTCGACGATGCCTCGGGCGACCGGCTGCGGTCATGGCTTGGCGTTGACAGGGCAAGCTTCTACGACCGCGACCGATTCGCCATCGTGCCGATGGGCTTCTGCTTTCCTGGCTACGACGGCAAGGGTGCGGATCTGCCGCCGCGGCGCGAATGCGCGCCGTTCTGGCGACAAAGGGTGATCTCGGCGATGCCGCAGATCGAACTGGTGCTGGTCATCGGCCAATATGCGCAGGCTTGGCATATGGCCGGTGAAAGGCGGGACAATATGACCGAGACGGTGCGGGCATGGCGTGAGTGTCTTCTGTCCAACCGATCGCCGGCGGTGCTACCGCTGCCGCATCCGAGTTGGCGCAACAGTGGCTGGCTGAAGCACAATTCCTGGTTCGAGAGAGAATTGCTCCCGGTCTTGCAGGAACGGACGAAAATGCTGCTTTCCTGAAACAAAATTCTTTTAGTTGCGCGGAATCGAGTTATACAAAGAAAATAATTCGAAAGGACTGTTGTGCGCATGGACCGCCTCGACCGAAAAATACTGCGTCTTCTGCAAGAAGATTCGACGCTTGCCGTTGCTGATCTCGCCAAGAAAGTGGGGCTTTCGACCACGCCATGCTGGCGGCGCATCCAGAAGATGGAAGAAGACGGCGTCATCAAGCGCCGAGTCGCCATCCTTGATCCGGAGAAGGTCAACACCAAGGTCACCGTCTTCGTGTCGATTCGCACTGCCACCCATTCGATTGAATGGCTGCGCCGTTTTTCCGAGGTGGTCGCCGAATTCCCCGAAGTGGTCGAATTCTACCGGATGAGCGGCGATGTCGATTATCTCCTGCGAGTCGTCGTGCCCGATATTGCCGCCTATGACGCTTTTTATAAGCGGATGATCGCCAAGATAGAGATTCGCGACGTTTCCTCCGCCTTTGCGATGGAGCAGATCAAGTATTCGACGCAGCTGCCGCTCGACTACATGATTCTCGACAATGCCAAATCCAACGAGGATTGAGCTCAAGCGTGCGGTCATGACCGCACGCGATAATGCCAAATCCGAAGACTCCACGCGTGAGTCTGGCCGGGGATATATCTATTAGGTGTGCTCTGGCCGCAAGCGGGAATGCCGGTTCCGCAAAACCAAGTTTTGGCCAGTGCGGTCGGCGATTGCAAAAAAAAGCCTCAAAAATAGCGAAAAAACGCTCAAATCGCCCCAAATTCCTGGAAAAGTGAATAGCCTGGTAAGGATTCCGGGGTTATGGTTGATGAAACCACGGGGCGATATGTCATAATTTCGTCTCATTGGTATCGAATTCAGAACACCATGTTCTAAACCGCTGCCTTGTTTGTGCTTGTTAGCCGGCGGTAGAGTTTATGCGCTTCACCAGTGTGTTCGACGGGGGTCGAGCGGTGGAGAATTTGACAGATGGGGTGTAGCGTTTTTGCGGCTTGCGACGGAGGATTTCCGTCGCGGAGCCTTTTGTCGTGTTTTTCGCCTAATTATTTGAAGTTGTTGTATAAAAATCACGTCACCGGGGAAAGTTGCTCGAAGGAGCCCACCTGGCGTGTATCGAGAATTGCTTGATAGCGCCTTGTATGTGATGACGGTTTGGCGGTTCGATCGATCCGCACGCCGAGATGGCTGTTCAAACTGGGCCGGCTTCAAATCGACTACCCGATCTGAAGCCAGCCCCGATCGACAAAGGAATGGATTGGTAAATGAACATCAGAATGGTTTTGCTTGCATCAGCAGCAGCATTTGCTGCATCGACGCCGGTTCTTGCAGCTGACGCTATTGTTGCTGCTGAGCCGGAACCGGTTGAATATGTTCGCGTCTGCGACGCTTACGGCACCGGCTACTTCTACATCCCGGGCACCGAAACCTGCCTCAAGATCGAAGGCTACATCCGTTTCCAGGTCAACGTTGGCGAAGATGTCGGCGGCGATTCGGACTGGGATGCCGTCACCCGCGGTCAGGTTCAGTTCACGGCCAAGAGCGACACCGAGTATGGTCCGCTGACCGGCGTCATCGTCATGCAGTTCAATGCTGACAATGCCACCGATCAGGACGCCATTCTCGACTCCGCTTACCTCGACGTCGCGGGCTTCCGCGCCGGTCTGTTCTACAGCTGGTGGGACGATGGTCTCTCCGGCGAAACCGACGACATCGGCTCGGTTGTAACGCTGCACAACTCCATCCGTTATCAGTATGAAAGCGGCACCTTCTACGCTGGCCTCAGCGTCGACGAACTCGAAGACGGCGTCTACAAGGCCGACGAAGAAGCCAACAACGTTGGCGTTGCCTTCGGCGTTGGCGGCACTGCCGGTGCGTTCAGCTACCAGATCACCGGTGGCTATGACGTCGACAACGAAGACGGTGCTGTTCGTGCAATGGGCACGGTTGACATCGGTCCCGGTACGCTCGGCCTCGCCGGCGTATACTCTTCCGGCCCGAACTCCTACTACTCGACGGCTGAATGGGCTGTTGCTGCCGAATACGCAATCAAGGCAACTGACAAGCTGAAGATCACCCCGGCCGTTCAGTACTACGGCAACTACTTCGGCGGCGACAAGGCCGTTCCGGATGACTTCGACGGTCTCGGCGATGCCTGGAAGGTCGGTCTGACGGTTGATTACCAGATCGTCGACAACTTCTACGCCAAGGCTTCGGTTCAGTACCTCGATCCGGATGATGGTGACGACTCCACGACGGGCTACTTCCGTCTGCAGCGTTCGTTCTAATCCACTTGGTGGATATGCTCCCGGTCTTCGGACCGGGAGCGCTTAAATCAGTTTCTGATCCGAGTGACCTCCGATCAGCTACGGGGACGGGTCCGGTCTTCCCTGCCGGACCGTCCTTGCAGCGTTTTTGAAGCGCCGTCTTCAAAGCCGTCTTTCAGGATTGCCTTTTCAGGTGAGCCCAACAGGTACGTTGCGTATCGCACGTCGGTATCTGCCAGCCTCGTTTCTTGAGGCACTCCGTTTCAATCTTTCAAACGAGCTGGATCCATCGATAGAATTATCGTGCGGACGGCTGTGGGTCCGTCTTCCTATGCTGCGTCGGCTGGCTTTGCCGCAACAGGTCGCGAAAAGAAAATTCAATGCCGACAATGTGATCACAGCTTTCTGGGAGAGAGGATACAACCCTTGCTGGGGGCCGGCATTCATTCCTACTCTCGGATAGCTTGTTCTTATGGACGATCTCAACGACTACTATTATTTCGCCGCTGTCGTCTCCAGCGGCGGTTTCGCTTCCGCAAGTCGCGATCTCAAAATACCACGTTCGAAACTCAGCAGGCGGGTCAGCCGGCTTGAGGAAGGGCTTGGCGCAAGGCTCATAGAACGCTCGACCCGCCACTTCCGGGTGACTGAGATCGGCCAGGCTTTCTACGAAAGATGCCAAACCATTCTGCAGGAGGCCGATCGCGCCAAATCTATCGTCAGCGAGGCTCAGTCCGACCCGCAAGGTGTGGTGCGGATGGGCTGCCCGCTCGGTCTCGTCGACATATCGGTCGGGGGGATCCTGCCCGAATTCCTGGAACGTTATCCGAAGATCAAGCTGCAGATCATCGGCTCCGACCGGCGCGCCGACCTCATCAACGAGCGAATCGACCTGGAAGTGAGAGCGACCAACGAGCCGGAGACGCAGACGAGTCTTACGATGCGCAAGCTCGACCGTATCAGGCGTATCCTGGTCGCAAGTCCCTCGCTCGTCGAGCGTACCGGTAGCTTGAATTGCGTGGACGAGCTTGCCGACCTGCCGACGTTGGCAATGACGTCATGGGTGTCGTTCCACACCTGGGAACTGGTCGGTCCGAATGACGCCAAGCAGGTGATTCGGCATCAGCCGCGGCTCACCTGCCGCAGTATGACTGCCATCCTCGACGCAGCACGTGCCGGTCTCGGCTTCGGGCTTCTGCTCGAAAGTGCCTGCGAGGCCGATCTCCAAGCCGGCAAGCTGGTGCGGGTCCTGCCGGAATGGCAGTCGGAGGAGAGCCAGTTCTACATCGTCTTCACGACAGCCAAGGGCATGCCGCCTGCGGTGCGGGTCCTGATCGATTTCCTGGTCGAAAAATCCAGACAGCATTGACTTACAGCGACGCGTCTTATTCGAGCCGGCATTCGCCTTATCTCAACCGTGCCAACAGTTTTTCGCCGGCCAGCTCCGTGACGGCATCCTTGCCGATCCAGCGGGCGGTTTTGTCAGGGCTTTCCGCTAGGGCCTTTGCGAGCGTCAGCGCCGGCGCCTGGCAGGCGAGATTGCGCTTGCCGATGTTGCGCAGCGCCCAGTTGACTGCCTTGCGCACGAAGTTTCGCGGGTCGCCGGCATGGGCTTCGATCAGCGGCAACCAAGCGAGGATGGTCGCATCAGGTTCCTTCTTCAAGTGAACCGCGGCACCGGCAATCATGGCGAAGGCGGTGCGCCTGATAAATTCGCGCTCGTCGGCAGCGAAGTCTGAGATGAGCTCGTCCAGCCGGGCCTCGACGAAGAGATCGGCGGCGCAATCGACGATCTCCCAGGAGTTGAAATCATCGGCCCAATTTCGGGCTTCTTCCGTCGTCAACCGCTTCGGCTCGGCTGTGTAGAGGGCGAGCAGGCGGGCTTCGCGGATATCGCTTCGCCATAGCTGCATTGCCCTGCCGTGATCCTTCTTCGCCAGTCTGGCGACCGCCCTGATATCGGGATTGGAGATACCGAGGGCGCGACCGGTGACGATGCCGAAGCGCACCATGCCGGCAACATTCTCCTCCGAGCGCAGCGTTTCGAGATGCGCGATCAACTCGGCCGCATCGGAGGAGGGGCGGATCATTTTTCGAGGCGGGCGAGTAGCGAGGATGTGTCCCAGCGATTGCCGCCCATTGCCTGCACGTCGCCGTAGAACTGGTCGACGACGGCGGTGACCGGCAGCTTGGCGCCGTTGCGGCGGGCTTCGGTGAGCACGATGCCGAGATCCTTGCGCATCCAGTCGACCGCGAAACCGAAATCATATTTGCCTGCGTTCATGGTCTTGTGGCGGTTTTCCATCTGCCAGGAGCCGGCTGCTCCCTTGGAAATCACCTCGACCACCTTTTCGATATCGAGGCCAGCACGCTTGCCGAAATGCAGCGCCTCGGCAAGTCCCTGGACGAGGCCGGCGATGCAGATCTGGTTGACCATCTTGGTCAACTGGCCCGAGCCTGCCGGTCCCATCAAACCAACCATGCGGGCATAGGCGTCGATGACAGGTCTGGCGCGTTCGAAGACGGCCTCATCGCCACCGCACATGACGGTCAGGACGCCGTTTTCAGCGCCGGCCTGGCCGCCGGAGACGGGAGCGTCGATGAAATCGACACCTTTTTCCTTTGCCGCGGCATAAAGTTCGCGGGCAACTTCAGCGCTGGCGGTGGTGTTGTCGATCAGCACCGAACCTGGCTTCATGCCGTGCAGGGCACCGTTCTCGCCCAATGTCACCGATCGGAGATCTTCGTCATTGCCGACGCAGACGAAGACGAAATCGGCACCGGCCGCGGCCTCGGCCGGGGTGGGGGCGGATTTGCCGGAGAATTTCTCGGCCCAGGCAGCGGCTTTTTCGGCGTTACGGTTGTAGACGGTAACATCGTGGCCGCCCTTCGTCTTCAGATGGCCTGCCATGGGGAAACCCATGACGCCGAGACCGATGAACGCGACTTTAGCCATATGTCCTATCCTTTTCCTCAAGTGCAGGTTCGAGGATTAACCGAAACGGCGGGAGCAGAAAAGCCCGTGAAGGCGGACTTCCTTCCGATTGACGCATATGAGGCTGGCGGCCCTTCGGACGAGCCCTAGATTGGAGGGAAGGCATTATGTTCCGGGGCAGACATGAGCGAAATTCCGACGATCAAGCCGCGGCACAAAGGCCGCAACGGAATGCAGGCGATGCTCATTCCATCGCAAGAGATGGTCGCAGAGCAGATACGATCGGCACCGGAAGGTATCCTAACAGACGTCGGTGTTCTCCGCCGCTATCTCGCCGCGCAATACGGGGCGGACGCCTGTTGCCCGGTGACTGTGCAGCGGCATCTGCGTGCGATCGCTGAGCAGTCCTTCGGCGCGCTGGAGAAAGGCGAGCCGGTTTCGACCGTCACGCCCTATTGGCGCATGGTCGATCCCGCAAGCCTGCTTGCGAAGCGTCTTGCCGGCGGTCCGACCTTCATCCGCGAGCGGTTGGCCGCCGAAGGTCGGGAGTGAGCCGGGATAGTAGCCGGCATAAGGGGCGCGCGAAAAAATTCCGCTTAACGGCGATTTCCAGGCCGCAAAATTTCAGCAAAGGCCGAATCTCGCAAATAAAATTGTCGATCTAAATTATAGATTTAATCATCATGGCATCTATCACTGACAGGTCGACCAGCCGAAAACAGGCCCGGTACCATCAAAAAAGGGGAAAGTCATGATTTCACGTCGACAAACGCTCGGGCTTTTCGCAGCAGCCGCGGCCACGGCAATCCTGCCGGCTGTCAGGCCGGCACACGCAGCCGCCAGCGAATTCCGCATCGGCTGGCAGAAGAACGGCGTGCTGGCGCTCGCCAAGCGTCGCAGCGCGCTTGAAAAGCGGCTTGCCGATCGCGGCATCACCGTCAGCTGGTCGGAATTCAGCTCCGGCCCGCCGCTTCTCGAAGCATTGGGCGCCGGCGCGCTCGATTTCGGCGCGACCGGCGATGTGCCGCCGCTTTTTGCCCAGGCGGCCGGCGGACAGCTTTATTATGTCGGTCTTTACAAGGGTAGCCCGGCAGCCTCTGCCATCCTCGTGCGCAAGGATTCGTCCATCAAGACGCTTGAAGACCTCAAGGGTAAAAAGGTCGCTTTCAAGCGCGGCTCCAGCGCGCATAATGTAACCGTCAAGGTTCTGCGCAAGGCAGGCCTGAAGCCCGAAGATGTCGAGCAACTCGATCTTTCGCCGCCGGATGCTGCCGCCGCTTTCAAGAATGGCAGCATCGACGCCTGGTCGATCTGGGATCCTTATCTGGCGATTGCCGAAGCCGATCCGGAGACACGTATCCTCACGACCGCTGAAGGCATCGTCGATTCCTACAGTTTCTTCCTCGCCAATCGCGATTTCACCGATGCCAATGGGCAAGTGGTCGTCGACGTGATCGATGAGCTTGCCAAGGTCGGTAAGTCGGCACAGAGCAATCTCGACGAAACGGTGAAGGAGCTTTCCGAAATTACCGGCGTGCCGGCTGACGTGACGCGCGTGACATTGACGCGCAAGGACGCTGATCTCGGCAGCGTCTCGACCATCACCGATGCCGCCGCCGCCTATCAGCAGGCACTCGCAGACGAGTTCTACGGGCTCGGCATCCTGCCGAAGAAGCTGGTGACCGGCGATATCGTCTGGCGTCCGAAGGCGAGCTGACTTCCGGCCAGGGCTAAGATTTCAGCGAGGCGGCATGGAGAGGGTCTTCATGCCGCTAAACCGGAAAAATATTCTCCAAAACGGATTATAATAGCAAATTGATATTGTCGATCTAATTGGTAGTCTATGTCAGTATCCTGACGATCGACGCGGACACCGAAAGGCGTCGGCCAGCCGCCATCCGATCGAAAGGGATATTTGAGATGCTCGCGCATAGACGGACAGCCGGCCTTCTTACCGCCTCCGCCGCCACCGCGATCCTCCCAAGCATTCGCGCGGCGGCGGCGCCAAGTGGGCAGTCTGCGTTTTGCCGCTTGCCAGGGGCCATCTCGACCACGCGAGTTGATTTCGAATTTCGCAGCTAAAGGACCGTCTTCCATGACCACCACCTCCCATACCGGCACATCCGAGCCTATCAATTTTCTCTGGTTCATCCCGACATCGGGTGACGGCACCTATCTCGGCTCCTCCGAGCTCAACCGTGCGCCAGAGATCGGTTATCTCACGCAGATTGCCCAGGCCGTCGACCGGCTTGGCTATTCCGGTGTGCTGCTGCCGACCGGGGTCGCCTGCGAGGAATCCTTCGTGACCGCCGCAGCCCTTGCCGCCAAGACCGAGAAGCTGCAGTTCCTGGTGGCGATCCGCCCCGGCACGGCATCGCCTGCCTACTACGCGCGTCTTGCGACGACGCTCGACCGCATTTCCAACGGCCGGCTGCTGCTCAACATCGTCGTCGGCGGGAGCCCGGCGGAGCTTGCCGGCGATGGCATCCATCTTGAGCATGACGAGCGCTATGCCCATGCCGAAGAGTTCTTCACCGTCTTCGAGGAACTGCTGGAAAAGGGAACGGCAAGCTTCGACGGCAAATATATCAAGGCGACCAATGCGCGCCTCGGCTTCCCCTCGGTGCAGAACCCGCGCCCGCCGCTCTATTTCGGCGGCTCGTCGGATGCCGGTATCGATTTCTCCGTCGGCCGCGTCGACAAGTACCTGACCTGGGGCGAGCCGCCGGCACAGGTTGCCGAGAAGATCACCAAGGTGCGCAAAGCTGCCGGCGAACGCGGCCGCGAGGTGAGCTTCGGCATCCGCCTGCACTTCATCGTGCGCGAAACCGATGATGAGGCATGGGAGGCAGCCGAGCGGCTGATCCGCCATCTCGACGACGATACGATCCGCGAGGCACAGGAGCGCTTCGTCCAGGAGTCCGACTCGGTCGGCCAGAAGCGTATGGCCGCCCTTCATGGCGGCCGGCGCGACAAGCTCGAAGTCTCGCCGAACCTCTGGGCGGGTGTCGGCCTGGTGCGCGCCGGTGCGGGCACGGCGCTGGTCGGCTCGCCGAAGACGGTGGCCGCGCGCCTTCGCGAGTATCAGGAGATCGGCATCGATACGGTGATCGGCTCCGGCTATCCGCATCTGGAAGAGGCCTATCGCGTCGCTGAACTGCTTTTCCCCGAACTCGGCATCACCCGCGAGCAGCAGCGCCTGGGCTTCAACAACGAGTTCGGCCGAAAGCAGGTCTTCGCAGGCGGCAGCCATGGCGGCAATCTGAAAGTCGTCTCCGGTTCCTGATCTCGAACGAAGACGTAGAGCGTGACACCGCCGCAAGCCGCTTAGGGCTTGCGGTATCCTGCTCCCGATAAGCGCGAGGACAATGCATGTCGACTTTCGATACTCCGTTCGTACGGTCGGTCGCTTCCGAAAAGGACGGGAAGGCGGGTTTGCGCCTGCCGCTGCCTGGCCTGGACAAGCTGACCCCCTATCTGGTGCCGGTGGCGATCGTGGCGTTGTGGCAGCTTGCCTCCTCGGCCGGCTGGATCTCATCGCGCATCATGCCGTCGCCGGCCGATGTCGGCCTCGCCTTCTGGTCAACGACGGTTTCCGGCCAGTTGCCGAACGACGTGCTGGTGAGCGCCGGCCGCGCCTTTGCCGGCCTTCTCGTCGGCGGTTCGATCGGCTTCCTGCTTGGTATCGCCAACGGAGTGTCGCGCATTTCCGAGCAGTTGACGGATACGACGCTGCAGATGCTACGTACCATTCCGCATCTGGCGATGATCCCGCTTGTCATCCTGTGGTTCGGAATCGGCGAGGAATCGAAGCTGTTTCTCACCTCGCTCGGCGTGCTCTTCCCGGTTTATCTCAATACCTATCACGGGGTGCGCAATGTCGATCGCGACCTGATCGAGATGGGTAAGGTCTATGGCATGGGCAATTGGACGCTGTTCCGCAAGGTGATCTTTCCAGGCGCGCTGCCGTCGATCTTCGTCGGCCTCAGATATGCGCTCGGCATCATGTGGCTGACGCTGATCGTATCGGAATCGATCGCTGCATCGTCAGGCATCGGCCACATGGCCAACAATGCCCGCGAATTCATGATGACTGACGTCGTCGTGCTCGCTCTCGTCATCTATGCCGTGCTCGGCAAGCTTGCCGATGTCATCGCCCGGATGCTGGAGAGGCGGCTGCTCGCCTGGAACCCGGTCTATCAGAAATAGGAGAGACGCCATGACATCGATCGCACACGAGCATTTTCACGCCGTCGCCGAAGAGCCAGCTTATGCACGCGCAAACGCGCCGGCAGTGGGCCGTAGTGCGCCCGCGGCGATCAGCCTGACCGGCCTTGAAAAGAGTTTTGGGGCCAACCGCGTGCTGCGCGGCATCAACCTGCATATTCCGGCAGGCCAGTTCGTCGCGGTGATCGGCAAGAGCGGCTGCGGGAAGAGCACGCTGCTGCGCATCCTGATGGGACTCGACGAGCCGTCTGCCGGCGAACTGCATTTCGAGGATGCCGGCGGCGCGCAGGCGAGCCCGAACGCGCGCATCGTCTTTCAGGAGCCGCGGCTGCTGCCCTGGCTCAGTGTTGCCGACAATGTGGTGGTTGGGCTGGGTGACGGCATCGACAGGCGGGCGGCGCTGAAGGCGGCCGACGCCGTGCTTGCCGAAGTCCAGCTTGGCGAAAAGACCGGGGAATGGCCGGCGCGGCTTTCCGGCGGGCAACGGCAGCGCGTGGCGCTGGCGCGGGCGCTGGTGAGCCGGCCGGGCGTGCTGGCGCTCGACGAACCGCTCGGCGCACTCGATGCGCTGACGCGGATCAGCATGCAGGAACTCATCAACCGTGTCTGGCGCGAACTCGGCTTCACCGCAGTGCTCGTCACGCATGATGTCAGCGAGGCGGTGCATCTCGCCGACCGGGTCATCGTGCTCGACGAGGGGCGGATCGCACTCGATCTTCCCATTCCCTATCCGCGTCCGCGCCGGCACGGCCATCCTGGCCTCGCCGAGCTGGAAGGCCGGCTGCTTGCCGGGATTCTCGGCACCGACGGCGGCCATTGATCCCAAGGCTATTTGCAACGCTGAATGACCTCGGCATAGGCGAGGCGTGTCCGCGCGAGCATGCATGCCCAATGGCGAAAATGTATAGCCGCTTGGGTATGTGAGATTCACCCGATCTCTGCCACGCGCGCTGCCACCGGCACCAAATTCAGTAATACTATTTTCCTCAAGTTGTTTTACGTTCAGCTTGACTCACTCATACCTCCGTGGCTATACGTTAATCCATAGCCAACGAGGTATGGATTGTAGATGTCGGACACCCAGGACGTGCTCTTCAGAACGCTCGCCGATCCGACCCGGAGGGCTCTTTTCGAACGGCTGTGCCGCGAAGGAGAGAAGACGGTCGGGGCTCTGACGGCTCGGGCCGGGGTCTCGCAACCGGTCGTCTCGAAACATCTCGGAATCCTGAAGCAGGCCGGTTTGGTGCGCGACCGCCATGAAGGTCGCCAGACTCACTATAGCGCCCAGCTCGGTGCGCTGGCGCCGCTGGTCGACTGGACAAGCGAGATGGCGGGCTTTTGGCAAAACCGGTTCGACCAGCTGGAAGATCTATTGAAAAGGATGGACCAATGACCGAAATTTCAAACAAAACCCGTTCCGTCATCGTCGAACGAGAGATCCCTTTTCCGCCGGAAAAGATCTGGCGCGCGCTCACCCAGCCACATCTGATCGCGGACTGGCTGATGAAGAACGACTTCGTGCCGATCGTGGATCACCGTTTCAAGCTGAGCGCGGATTGGGGCTCCGTCGACTGTCAGGTCGTGGAAGTCGAGCCGAATAAAACCCTGTCTTACACCTGGGCTGCCTATGATCTCGAAAGTGTCGTCACCTGGACTCTCACGCCCACGGGCGCGGGCACGCAGCTACGCATGGAGCAGTCGGGCTTCCGGCCGGATCAGCGGCAGGCTTACGGGGGCGCCAAAAGCGGTTGGCAGCAGTTCTTCGCAAATCTCGAGCAGGTCCTGACGCGGATCGAGTGAGGCCGCTGCCAAAACGGATCACGCCATCCGCTTCGCTTGTTTTCGCAGGAGGTTCCCTTGAATTGGAATAACTGGCTTCGGCAGATCCACCGTTGGCTGTCCATTGCCTTTACGCTGGCCGTCATAATTAATATCATCGCGATGGTGCAGGAGAAATCGTCGGTCTGGGTAGGTCTCATGGCGCTGCTGCCGCTGACCTTGCTCCTGCTCACCGGTCTCTACTTGTTCGCGCTGCCATACGCCACCAGGTGGCGCGGCGCGGGACGCAGCGGAGGGTAGGAGTGAAGGCAATGTCCGGGAAGACATCCAAGACCGCGGCAAAGGTCACGAAGAAGACAGCCGCCAAGCCTGATACCGCGGAGCCGACCCTTCTCTCGGGCGGCAACCCTCAGATCGCCAAGGGTTACGGCGACGCTTCCGTGCAAGCCTACATCGCCGCCATGCCGGGCTGGAAAAGCGACGTCGGGCGCCGTCTCGACGCGCTCATCACCCGTACCGTTCCCGATTCGCACAAGGCTGTCAAATGGAACTCGCCCCTTTATGGCATGGAAGGGCAGGGCTGGTTTCTCGGTGTCCATTGCTTCGCAAAATACATCAAGGTTGCTTTCTTCCGCGGCACGTCGCTCAGTCCCGTTCCGCCCGGCGAGTCCAAACAAAAGGATGTGCGTTACTTCCACATTCATGAGGAAGACCGACTCGACGAGGCCCAGCTCGCCGCCTGGGTGGAACAGGCAAGCCAATTGCCCGGCGAACGAATGTGAGCGGACGCGTAGATTTAAGCGTTAGAGCGTCCTTTGTGCGTCCGAAAAGACGCACGGCGCTTAGGCCATCGGCATTTAGGGGATGAAGGGGAGATATCGATGAAGAAAGCCACGGCAACCCTGAAGAAGAGCGGTTCCAGCGAAGAGAAGGACGGAGACTCTCCTTCTCGTTTGATCGATGCGAGAATCGAGGAGTTGAGCGATTGGCGCGGCGAGATGCTCGCTCGGGTCCGAACTCTCATCAGGCAGGCCGAGCCCGACGTGGTCGAGGAATGGAAGTGGAGAGGCGTTCCGGTGTGGGAGCACGCCGGGATCATCTGCACCGGCGAGACCTACAAGAGCGTGGTGAAACTGACCTTCGCCAAGGGCGCCTCGCTGGAGGACCCTTCAAGCCTCTTCAACTCCAGCCTTGACGGCAATACCAGGCGCGCCATCGATTTCCACGAAGGCGATGAGGTTGACGAGGAGGCGTTGAAGGCGCTCATTCGCGGTGCTGTCACACTCAACACTTCAAAGCGGGCCGCGGCTCGTCCTGCCGGCTCGCGGAAGAAACCAAGCAACGCTTGAGGCTTGGCTTATTTCGCCTGAAACGCATCGCGTCAAACCTGATTCATGCGAGACGATTCAGTTTTGCGCGCCATGCGATCAGTGGATCGGGCTTTCTTCGCGCTCGAGGAAGAGTTCCAGATTGTCGAGGCCGATCTCGGTGCCCTGGAGGCGGGCACCGTTATCGGCGTAGCCGTCGAGGAAGACCACCTGTTCGGTGAAGACCATTTTCGTGCCGCCGGGTGCGGCTTCGAAGGCAACGGTTGTGAGAGACGCGGAGATGCGGCTTTCCCCAAGCTTCATCTCATAGGCATAGATGATGCGGGCATCGGGCACGATATCGATATAATGGGCGTCATAGGCGTGCAGGAGGCCGTCAGTATCGGCGACGTAGTTCCTTTCCGTGCCGCCGGGGCGGAAATCGAGCCCATAGTCCAGCGGCACCCACTCGCCATGGCAGGCGAACCATTGCCGTTTGGATTCCGGTGTTGACCAGGCGCGGAAGGCGCGCGAAATCGGCGCCTTGAGGTGGCGTTCGATGACGAGAGTGGCGTGTTCGGCGGATCGTGTCGTCATTCGGGAAGGGTCTCCGTTTCATTGGCGAGAAAGTGGTCCAGCCTGTCGAAGGTGGTCGTCAATTGGATCTTCCGCTGTTCCACCCAGCGCTCGACGGCGGCAAACGCGTCCTGCTGCAGGCGGTAGGTTCGCACCCGGCCTGATTTTTCGGAGAGAACGAGACCGCTCTCTTCCAGCACCTGCAGATGTTTCATCACCGTCGGTAGGGCAACCGCGAGCGGCGCGGCCAGTTCGGTGACGGAGGCCGGGCCACGGCCGAGGCGGTCGATCATGCCGCGGCGGCTGCGGTCGGAAAGCGCATGGAACATACGGTCGAGATTCGCCTGGCTTTCGATCATCCCGCCGCATCCCGGAAGCGGGCCGGCAGCCTCTCTTTGTAGGGGTAGAACTTGAAGAAGGGGCGGGCCTCTTCCAGCGCCCTTGCAAAGGACGGGCGCGCCAGCAGCCGATCGTAATATGCGCGAAGGTTCGGCTGTTCCGGAGTGAAGGGGATCAGCGTCTCGGCATAGAAAAGCGCGGGGGCGGCGGCGCAATCGGCCATGGTGAAGCCGTCACCTGATATCCATTGCTTGTCGGCGAGCTGCTTTTCGATCATCGCATAGGCGGTCGTGAGTGTAGCCCTGGCGGCGGCCACCTCGATCTCGTCCGCCGTGCCGTCGGGGCGCCGGCGATTGCTGACGATGGTCTGCATCGGCGCCTGGACATAGTGGTCGAAAAAACGGTCCCAGAGGCGAACCTGCAGCGCCCGGTCGATCTCCAGCGGCAGCAGGCGAACGTGGCCGGGATAATATTGTTCGAGATATTCGATGATGATCGATGTCTCGGGAATGGTGCTGTCACGCGCCTCGTCCCGCAGCAGCGGCATCTTGCCGATCGGCCAGAAGCGAAAGAAATCGGCGCGCGAGCTTTCGTCGGAAAGATCGACGATGCGATTCTCGAAGGGAGTGCCGTTTTCATAAAGCGCGATCAGCACTTTGTGGCAGAAAGAGGCAAGCGGATGCCCATAGAGCACGAGCGACATGCGGCGACCTTTCCTATCGTTGCGATAAACTTTACCGATCGACTAACTATCAGGTCGTGGCACATTTCGCAACAGATACTTCGCCAACCGCGCAAGTATTCCGTCGGCCGATCGATCACGTGTTGGCGTCAGCCATTATACCGGGCGATCACCAAATGGCCTGGTGTGGGCCGGCCTTCTTCCATGCGCACGTTGATATCCGATATCTCGACGAGTTCGAAACCGGTGGCCGTCAGGCGTTCTCTGACATAGGCGTCGGCATGAGCGAAGCGCTGGTGCGGGCCGACCATATAGGCGCGGCCGGCGAGAATTTCCTCAGGCAGGGTTTCCGAGGAGAAGATGAACAATCCGCCCGGCATCAGGTTCTCGGAGGCGCCGAAGAACAGCGGTTCGAGCGCGCCGAGATAGGGCAGCACGTCGGTGGCGGCGATGATGTCGAAGGCTTCCTCGTCGTTGTCGTCGAGGAAATCCTCGACCTCGGCGACGAAGAGCGTCTCGTAGAGATCCTTCTCATGGGCGATCTCGACCATCTTCTCCGATATGTCGATGCCGGTCATGTCGGCGCAGAGGTCGCGCAACGCGCCGCCTGTGAGGCCCGTGCCGCAGCCGAGATCGAGCAACCGCTTGAACGGTCCGAGCGTTAAAGCCTGCAGGCGCTGGCGCACCAGCATTGGCACGTGATAGCCGAGTTGCTCGACGAGCACGTCTTCGAAAACCTCGGCATGCTGGTCGAACAAGGTCTCGACATAGGCGTCGGGCGCCTTGACCGGCGTTTCGCCGCGGCCCATCGCGGCGATGCGTACGGCCGCACCGCCGTGATCGTCGGGATCGAGTGCCAGGACTTCCTCATAGGCTGCAACGGCCGCATCGACATCTCCGGCCTTTTCCAGCTCCAGCGCGCGGTTGTAGGCCTCGCCAAGGGCATCTTCGTCGATCTTCTTTGCCATTACAGTCCATCGTCCTTTTGTTTCAGGCATGCGTCTAAGACGGCTTTCGATGTTTTGCAATGGCGCGATTGCGGGCGCAGAATGGCCGAAAAGAAGACCCAGGGAGGAAAGACCATGAAAACGGAGCCAGAACGGACATTATCCGCGACGGAAGGAGAGGCCGGCCGGGCATTGCTGCTACCTACGACACCAAACGAGGTCACCAACACGCTCAGCCATTATTACCGCGGTGAACTCGGGCGGATGACCAGCTGGCGCGACCGCATCGACCGGACGTCCAACTGGGCGATCACCGTGGTCGCAGCACTCCTCTCGGTGTCGCTCTCGACGCCGAACTCGCATCACGGGGTGCTGTTGTTCGGGATGATGCTGGTGACGCTGCTTTTGATGATCGAGGCGCGGCGCTACCGCTTTTTCGATATCTATCGCGCTCGCATTCGCCAGATCGAGCGCTGCTATTTCGCACAGATTCTGGCGCCCGACGCCAATGCCGGCAGCGAATGGGCGGCGGTGGTCGCCAGCAGCCTGCGCAAGCCGCGCTTTCTGCTCAGCTATCAAGAGGCGATGCACCGCCGGCTCAAACGCAATTACGGCTGGATGTATTTCATCCTGTTGCTCGCCTGGTGCCTGAAGATCTCGACGCCGAAACTGCAGACGGAGGGAATGCCGGCGCTGCAGGCGCAGTCGTGGGCCTATGTCATCGACAATGCCGTGCTCGGGCCGGTTCCCGGCCTTGCGGTCATTGCAGTCGTCATCGCCTTCTATGTCGGCATGCTCGGTTTCGCCCTGCGCCCGGATCGCGACGAAGGCGAATTCGGCCGTGGCGAAGCACATGTCTGATACGGTGAGTATGATGTTCTGCGAAAAGCCGTTCACACTTTTCGGCATCATGCTGCAGACCCGATCAGTGCAGGATAAATTCGCCCTTCAGTGCCCGCCACTCGGTTGCCGAGATCAGCTTGCGGTGGATGTACCGCACCGAATGCAGCGGCCCATCGAGCTTCTCTTCCCAGAATTTCAGGAAGCCGCGCATTTCGGGAAAATCGGGGGCGAGGTCGTAATCCTGCCAGACATAGGTTTGTAGAATCACCGGGTGGTCCGGCAGGCGATAGAGGATCTGGGCGGTCGTCAGACCATAGCCCTTCAGTTGTTTTTCCATGTCCTTATGCATCGTATTCCGCTTCTTCTTGTTCCCACTCGCGCGCTTATTAGCGCTGCATGATATGGAAACATGCGAGTGGTTAACGGAAGCTTTACAGATACTTCGTAAAAGGGCAATTTATTTTTAATATCAATGGTTTGGCAGCATCGTCCGGAGAGTGCTGCCAAAGGCTTAGCGCTTGAGATGCCGGGTCAGGCGGCGCTCGAACCAGGCCCAGAGATGGCGTAAAGCCTCGACGATGGTGAGGTAGAAGATCGCCGCCCAGAGATAGGTCTGATAGTCGAAAGTGCGGGAGAAGGCGTAACGGGTTTCGCCCATCAGGTCGAGTACGGTGATGATGGCGACGACCGCCGAGCCCTTGATCAGCAGGATGATTTCGTTGCCATAAGGGCGAAGTGCGACGATGAGAGCCTGCGGCAGGATGATCTTGCGGAAGGCGATGAACTTGTGGATGCCGAGTGCGGCGGCCGCCTCGTGCTGGCCATGCGACACGCTTTCGATGGCGCCCCGCAGGATTTCCGCCTGGTAGGCCGCGGTATTGATGGTCATGGCAAAGAGGCCGCAATACCAGGCTTCGCGGAAGAACCACCAGATGCCGACGGCCTCAAGCTGCGGCCGGAATATGCCGAGGCCGTAATAGACCAGGAACAGCTGGGCAAGCAGCGGCGTGCCGCGGAAGAAATAGATGTAGCCGTAGGCCAGCGCATTCAGCACCCGGTTCTTTGACATGCGCGCCACGGCAAGCGGCAGCGACAGGATGGCGCCGCAGATAACGGAAATGAAAACGAGGCTCAGCGTTATCCAGAGGCCATGGAGATAACGCGGCCCGTAGCGGGTGAATTTTTCCGGATCCCAGCCATTGATGATGGAGATCACCAGGAGCACCCCAAGCAGAGCCCAGAGAGCGACGAGGATATAGCCGGCCATGCGCGCCGGTGTCATCGGCTTCATCACTTCCCGGGGTGCGGGCTGCGGCGGGATCAGTGTTTTGGCGTAGCTCATCGGCGGATCTCCGAACGCTTGGCCCAGCGCTCGACATAGACGAGCAGAAAGGAGGAGAGGATGGCGAGCACCAGATAGAGGCAGCAGGCTAGACCATAGAAAAAGAAGGGTTCCTTGGTCACGCGTACGGCGACACTCGTCTGGCGCAGGATATCGGCAAGACTGATGATCGAGACGTAGGAGGTGTCCTTCAGGAGGACCATCCAGAGGTTCGTCAGTCCCGGCAGCGCGATGCGCACGAGCTGCGGCAGGACGATGAGGCGCAGCGTGCGGCCGCGATGCAGCCCCAGCGCGTCGCCCGCCTCATATTGTCCCTTGGGAATGGCGCGGAAGGCCGAGAGCAGCACTTCCGAACAGTAGGCGGAGAAGACGACCGAAAGCGCGATGACGCCGGCGAGGAAGGCGTTGATCTCGATCGGCGGTCCGTTGTAACCGACGAAGGTCAGCAGAGACTGGATCAGCATCTGCATGCCGTAATAGATGATGAAGAGCGTCAAAAGCTCCGGCAGGCCGCGGAAGATCGTGGTGTAGATACCAGCCGCCAGCCGCAGCGGCTTTTCCTCCGACTGCTGGCCGAGCGCCACCAGGAAGCCGATGGCGAGGCCGATCGGCAGGGTGACGATCGCCACCGAAATGGTGACCTGCAGGCCAAGCGCAATCTCGTCGCCCCAGCCGGTATCGCCACAGGCAAGGATCGTCGACTGACCTAACCAGGTGAAGATGCCAACGGGTCCGCACAGCGGATCGAATATGTGCACAATCCAGCTCCAGAAGGAGCTCAGCGCGGAAAATAATCCGCCCATGCGAGAATTCCCCTCACGGCTTTTGCCGTTTTAATCTTGCAATCCTTGTCAAACAAAAATGGCGGAAGAGCAAGCCTTCCGCCATTACCTTCGTCGGCCAGATAACGAATTTCTTATTGGCCGTAAACGTCGAAGTCGAAGTACTTGTCCTGGATCTTCTTGTATTCACCGCTGGCGCGGATCGCGGCGATCGCCGTGTTCAGCTTTTCCCTGAGCGGATCGCCCTGGCGGATAGCAATGCCTGCGCCGTTGCCATTGATTTCCTTGTCGACCGGCAGGGTCGTCAGGATCTTGCAGCAAGCGCCGGCGTCGGACTTGACCCATTCGGAGAGAACGACGACGTCGTCGATGACGGCGTCGACACGGCCACTGGCAACGTCGAGCTTGTATTCGTCAGCGGTCGGATAGAGCTTGAGCTCGGTGTCGGCGAGATGCTTCTCGGCATAGTTGGCGTGTGTCGTGGAGGTCTGCGCGCCGATCACCTTGCCCTTGAGGCCGGCGACGTCCGATATCGTCGAATCCTTCGGCACGGCAATGGCCGGCGGGGTGTTGTAGTACTTGTTTGAGAAGTCGACGAGCTTCAGACGCTCCGGCGTGATCGACATGGAGGAGACGATCATGTCGAACTTCTTGGCGTTGAGCGCCGGGATGATGCCATCCCAGTCGGTGCTGACGAAGGTGCATTCAGCCTTCATCTCGGCACAGAGCGCCTTGGTGATGTCGATGTCGAAGCCTTGGATGGTGCCGCTGGCATCGACGAATTCGAAGGGCGGATAGGTCGAATCGGTGCCGATCACATATTTCTCGCCATCGGCCATGGCCGATCCGGCAAAAAGGGAAATCGCCGCGATCGAGGCTGCCGCGAAAATACGGGTAGAATTAAGCATGAGGATCCTCTCTGTTGGTAGCCGTCGCTCCTTATTTCTGTTGGGCTGACGGCCGCAGTTCAACGGTGCTGAGACCGCCTTGCGGCGATAATCAGACTTTTTTTCATGGAATTGCAACACAAATCCCATCGCAATTGTGCAGTGCAAATAGCAGGTGAGATGAACGCCGGCAGACTGCAACATTCACGCGAGGTTAATCCCCAACTTCTTAGAACCGGAACAAATCGGCGGCTCGGCAATTGCCATTCCGCCGTTTCGCCTCAATGCGAAGCTAGGGGCGGAACCAGGGCCTGGCGGCCTCAAGAAGCTCAAACAGGATCGAGGAAACCCGATGGGCATGAAATCAAGATTGTTCGCAAGCGCGGCTTTTCCGTTGCTTTCTCTTTCGCTGGCTTTGCAGCCGGCAGCGGCGATGGCGGCCGTGCGCGACATCGCGACGCAGGCTTCGCCCGTGCGGCAGGCCGAGCAGGGCAGCTTCGAGGTGGCGCAAGATGCGCCTTCCGAAGAGGAGTTGCTGAAGAAGAAGCGCAAGGAGAAGGAGGAAGCTCCGGCCGAACAGGCGCCCGCCGCCGAGAAGCCGGCGCAGCAGGAAGCGCCCGCGGAAAAGCCGAAGGCTGAGCGCAAGGAAGCTCCGGCGCCTGAACCCAAGGCAGAGCCGGAGGCGCCCAAGGCCGAAGCAGCGCCGAAAGAAGAGCCTGCTCAGCAGCCGGAAAACAAGCCCGAGCGGAAAGCCAAATCGGAAGCGCAGCCCGAGGCAAAGCCCGAGGCCGAGCAGCCGGTAACCCAGGAAAAGCCGAAAAAGCCGAAGAAGACGGAGGCGCAGCAGGCCGAACCCGAACAGCAGCCGGCAGCAAAGGAAGCTCAGCCGGAAGCGGAGCAGGCACAGCCCGAAGCCAAGCCGGAAGGCGGCAAACGGGATAAAGGACAGGACAAGGCCCAGGGCCGGGATAAAGGCAAGGGCAAGGCTGAAAAAGAAGCTCAGCCTGCCGCTCCCGAAGCCGTGAAGCCGACTGCGGAATCGACCAAACCCGAAGCCACGCCTGAGGCAAAACCCGCCGCCGAGGCGCCGGCCGAGAAAAAGCCGGCAAAGGGTGAGACTGCAGCACCAGCAGACAAAGCACCCACAGACAACGCAACCGAAGGCAAGGCAACCGAAGGCAAGGCGACCGAGGACGAGGCGGCGGCACCGGAAGCTGCCCCCGTCGAAAAGCCCAAGGGCGGCACGGCGGCAAAGCCCGCCGGTGAGCAGCCCGCCGGCGCACAGCCGACTGCGCCCACGACTGACACTGCCCAGCCGCTGCCGGATGCCAGCGGCGGCCAGCAGGCGGAGCAGGCTATTCCGGCGCCGGAAAAGGCTTCGCCCGAGGAGCTGGAGCGTCGCAAGAAGATCGCCGCAGATCCGGCCAAGAGCAGCGAGACCGTCGTGCTGCCCGTGGAGAACGGTGCGGCGGTGCTCGACAGTGACAAGGATGCCGACCGTAGCAAGGGCCGGGAAGGCCGCCGCGACCGCGACAGGCAGCGCGCCGACAGCCAGGAGGTGAAAGTGCCGACCTCGGATGCCGATGCACAGGCCGCCACCGGCGGCAAGGCGCCGGCGCCAGTCAAACTCGAGGCGGTGACGCGCGAGAAGGGCAGGAAGCTCGACGAGCGGCCACGATTCGTCCGTCCCGACGGCGCGCGCTTCGACGACCGTGGGAGCGACGACAGCCGTGTGATCATCCAGTACGACAACAGGACGATCGTGCGCGGCGACGATGACAGGCGCTTCCTGCGCGACGGCGAACGGCCGAGCTACGAAGAGCTGTCCGGCGACCGCTACCGCGAGACGATCACGCGGCCGGAAGGCTATCGCATCGTGACGATCCGCAACCGCTACGGCGACATCATCCAGCGGTCGCGCGTCGATGCCCGCGGACGCGAGAACGTGCTCTATTATTCGCAGGATCTCTATGACGATCCGGACCGCGACTATTTCGAGGATCCGGGCGCCGACCTGCCGCCGATGCGGCTGCGTGTGCCGCTCAGCGACTACATCATCGACACCCGCAGCGACCCGAACCGGGACTATTACGAGTTCCTGAGCGAGCCGCCCGTCGAGCCGGTCGAGCGCGTCTATTCGCTGGATGAGGTGAAGTATTCGGCTCGTATCCGCGACAAGGTGCGTCGCATCGATCTCGACACGATCACCTTCGCGACCGGCAGTGCCGATATCCCGATGACCCAGGCGCGCACCTTGCGCAAGGTCGCCGACGCGATCAGCCAGGTGCTCGAGAAGGATCCGAGCGAAACCTTCCTGATCGAAGGTCATACCGATGCCGTCGGCTCTGACCAGAGCAACCTGATCCTCTCCGACCAGCGGGCGGAATCGGTCGCCAACGTGCTCTCCGACGTCTACGGCATCGCGCCGGAGAATCTGGCGACGCAGGGCTATGGTGAGAGCTACCTGAAGGTCAACACGTCGGCCCCTGAGCAGGAAAACCGCCGCGTCACCATCCGCCGCGTCACGGCACTGGTCCGCCCGGTCGCTGCCAACAAGTAACGATGTTGCCCCTCCCCATTTTCGGGGAGGGGCATTTCGGTCTTGCTTCTTCTTTCCAAGTGGCTTGAAGGATGGTTGAGAAGTGCGGCTCGCTCTTCTCCCCGGCGGGGCGGTGCCGGCAGGAGAGCGGATTGTCGTCGATCATCGAGGCATTGCGACGCCCTTTAGCGCCTATGCTGCCCTGTCGACGCCACGTATCTTTGAATTCATATGGCGCAGATCGCGATGTCCGAATGTCCTCTTCGTGGATTGCCGTATAACTTCACGATGGTTCTCAGCCCACCGTGTCTCCGGTACTTTTAAGGAAAAAGTGCATTTTTTGGGTATCAATTGGAACGCTAATTCTGTCATCCGGGCCAACGCGCGATGATGCGTCGATTTGGGCAGTAAAGGCCGCTGACCCGACCTTGCCGATCGCCAGCGTATATGGACCGAGTGGCTCGATATCGGCGACCTGAAGGCTCACTGTTGAAACGTTGGGATCCCTAACCATAGTATGCTCCGGTCGGATTCCGAGAACCACTGATTGTCCCACTGCCGCCGAAAGGCGCTCGGCTTTTTGCGTGGGAACTGCAATGTCGACGCCACCCTCGGCTTGGAAGGCAATTCCACCGGAGTTTTGCACAAGTTGCCCCTCGATGAAATTCATGCTTGGCGAGCCGATGAAGGCAGCAACGAAGAGATTCTTCGGGGATTCATAAAGGGTGATCGGGTCAGCGGCCTGTTCGATCCGCCCTTGATTCATGACCACGACCCGATCTGCCATCGTCATCGCCTCTACCTGATCATGTGTAACGTACACGATCGTGGTTTTGAGCCTGCGGTGTAAGAGCTTGATTTCTGTTCGCATTTCAATGCGCAATTTAGCGTCGAGGTTGGACAAAGGTTCGTCGAACAGGAACACATCCGGCTGGCGAACGATCGCTCGGCCAATTGCCACACGTTGGCGTTGGCCACCTGAGAGCGCGTTCGGCTTGCGTTTCAAATAGGCACCGAGATTGAGAATGCGCGCCGCATTTGCAACGGCGGCATCGATGTCCTGCTTCGGCGTTCCGCGCACCTTCATGCCGTAGCCGATGTTTTCGGCGACTGTCATATGCGGATAGAGCGCGTAATTCTGAAACACCATCGAGCAATTGCGCAGACCCGGGCGCAGTGCCGTAACGTCGCGCTCGCCTATACGGATTTCCCCTGATGTCGTCTGTTCCAACCCCGCGATCATCCGCAGGGTGGTTGTCTTCCCGCAGCCGGAAGGCCCGACAAGAACCACGAATTCCTTGTCGGCAATTGCCAAATCGAGCGGAGGAATGACCTCAACGCTACCAAAGGATTTGGTGACCTGATCCAAACGCACCTGGGACATGCTGTAACCTTTTCATGAGAATTCCATCGCCTGACCCAGCGCATCGTCCCGAAAATCGGAATCGATTTTCGGAAAGCACGATACGAGGATTGAAAGAGTTAGAGCGTCCTTCGTCCGAAAGGACGCACGACACTTTAAGCGGCGATGGTTTGCTTCTTCTTTCAACGATGTCTGATCCCATCCCGGCACCGCCGGGATGGGATGTTGAGGATGGGCTTACTTTGCAGGCAGGCCCATCGACGAACGATAGGCTGCCAGTTGCTTGTCGCGGCCGAACTCGTCCGTCAGCTTGTTCCATCCGGCAGCCACGGTATCCAGCGCCTGCTGCGGCGTCACCTCTCCAGCCAATGCCTTGGAAAGCTCGATTTCGAGAATTTCCGTATAGGAGAAATAGCCCGGTAGGCGCATGTCGAGCGCCGTGTTCTTGGCGGTCACCGCTTCCTTCTGGCTTCCAAGATATTCCTTGGCCTCACGTTCGGAAAAGATCTTCGACCACAACGCCGTATTTGTCGTGTGCGAAAGACGGTAAGGATTGACGCCTGTGCCGCCGGTAATCGCCGCCTGACCGGAAACCGCCGGGCTCGTCAGGAACTGGATATAGTTCCAGGCCGCTTCTTGGTTCTTGGAGGACGACGGAACAGCCGCCTGCCAACCGCCGAAGGCCATGAAGGAAGTCTGGACGACCTCCGGCTGCTTGTCCCACTTTTTGGTCTTGTAGTTCCAGATCTCGTCGGAGCCCGGCAGCGATGCCGAACCGACATTGCCGGCGACCTTGGACTGCTTCGGGTCGGCGGCGATGACGCCGGTATCGCCCCAGCCGATCGATTCCGCGACCTGGCCACCGGCAAAGGCCGCGTTCACTTCGCCGAACGAGAAATTCAGCGCATTTGGCGGTGCGAGCTTGGAGGCGCGAATATATTCCTCCAGGCCGCGCACCCAGCCCGGATTGTTAACCTGCGCATCCATCGTATCCGGATCGAAGAACATGCCGCCGGGATTGTCGGGATGGCTAGTGTATCCCGCCACGTGACTGAACAGGAACCAGAATTGCTGGCCACCACGGCGGAAGGCTTCCGCTGTGCCCCAGAGGCCCTTGTCCGGCTGCTGGAAGAATTCGGCGATGTCGAGATATTGCTTCCATGTCTTCGGCGGGGCCAGATCGTAGCCATACTTCGCCTTGAAGGCGCTCTGGTTTTCCGCGTTTTCAAACAGATCGATGCGGTAGGTATAGGTGTGGGCGTCACCGTCCATGGTCTGCGACAGGACCTTGCCATTCCAGACCATCAGTTGCTCGCGGTAAACCGGCGCGATGTCTTCCCAGTCGGCACCTGATTGCATCGCCTTGGGCATTTCCGAGAGAAAATCGGTGAAGTCTGGTGCCCAGGCCGGGGCAAAGGCGACCACGTCGAACGTGTCTTCGCCCGAGGTCAACGAGGTTACGATTTTCGGATAGAGTTCCGACCACGGAAATTCGACGACATTCACCTTGCCGCAGGTCTTTTCCTCCCAGCCCTTGGCCGCGAGTTGCAGCGCAGAGGCGATATAGGGGCCTGTCTGCGTCGTGGCGGTGAGCGTGACACCGGTGTAGTCCGGTTCGCACGCGAGCGCGGATGTGACGCCCGCCGCAGCAAGTAGTCCTGCGGCCGTTGAACTCAATAGGAATCTTCTCATGTTTTCCTCCCCGGAATTGAACAATGACTAGGCTTGTCGAACGGTCACTTTATTGCTCCTAAAAGCAGGCCAGACCGCATCAGCCTGCTCAAAATGCCCGCCATGACGACCATGGGTATGATCGCGACCAGGGCGGCTGCCGATATCGACCACCACTCGTCGCCGCGCTGGCTGTTTTGCCCTGCGACGAGAATGGGAAGGGTCTGCCATTTGGAACTGGTCAGGAAGAGTGCGAATAGGAACTCGTTCCAGACGAAGGCGAGCGTGATCATGAATGTCGCGATCAGGCCCGGCTTGGACATGGGCAGGACGATACCGAAGAAAATTCTCCACGACGGCACATTGTCGACCATTGCCGCCTCTTCGACTTCAACCGGCAGTGCCGCAAAGAAATCGCGCATCAGCCAGATCACGATCGGCAGCGAGAAGGCGACATAGGCGAAGGTGAGGCCCGTATAGGTGTCCACCAGCTTGAACCCCAACTTGCCCATTTCCGTGTACATCAGGAACAAGGCAAAGGCGGCGACGATCGGCGGAAACATGCGCTGGCTGACAAACCAGAAGACGATATCATCATTGCCGAGGAGCGGCCCTGGAAGCTTCATTCGGCTGGAGCCGATGGCGAGCGCAAGCGCTGCAATAAAGGCAAAGATCAGCGAAATAGCCTGCCCGTAACCCAGCACATGACGGCCGAGAAGATATCCGCCAAAGGCAACAACGACGAAAATCACGCCGGACAGCAGCTTGACCTCGAAGGTGAAGCGCACCAGCGCATAGGCTGCCATGGATCCGATGAAGGTGGCCAGCACCGATGCGGAAAGCCCGATGATCGTCGAGGCGATGAAGGTGTTGTAGAACTGGCCGCGCGCGCCCGACAGAAGCTCGCTCCAGGCTGTCAGCGTCGGGTCGAAGTCGACAAATGGTATATAGGTTGGCCCGCCGACGACGCCGAGCGGCGACTTGAACGAGGTGATCGCGACCCAGTAAAGCGGAAAGAAGGTGAAGGCCAGCCACAGCAGGCAACCTGCGAGCGCCCACCAGCGGCCGGATCCTTTGAGGTCACGCACACTCATTTGTGCTTCTCCAGATAGGGCTTCAGGATGGCGAGATAGACGAGCCCGATCACGGTAATGACGATCAGGAACAGGAAGGACAGGGCGGATGTGTAGCCGAGGTTGAACTTCTTGAAGCCCTCCTGATACGCGAACAAGGTCAGCGTTTCGGTCGAAATGCCGGGCCCTCCGCCTGTCATGACAAACACCGTGTCGATGATCTTGTAGCTCTCTATGAGGCGGATGAAGACCACCGCCACCGAAATCGGCAGCATCATCGGGAAAGTGATCCCCCAGAACTGCTGCCAGGGACTGGCATTTTCAAGCGCGGCAGCCTCGTAGACGTCCTCCGGCAGGGTTTGCAGCCCGGCAAGAAGCATCAGGATGACGAAGGGTGTCCACTGCCACACTTCGACGGAAATGATGGCGCCGATAGCCCATCTGGTCTGAGTCAGAAACGGCAGATTGGGAAAGCCGAAGGCGGTCATCAACTCATTGAGCGGGCCCATCGTCGGGTTGAGGATCTGGCGGGCAATGAGTGCAACGGCGACGGGCGCCACCAGCATTGGCACGAGGAAGCTGACACGGAACAAACCTTCTCCGGGCACGCGACGGCTGAGCGCCAGCGCCACGGAAAAACCGATGACATACTGCAGCGACACCGCAACAAAAGCGATGATCGTCGTCGTCCAGGTGACACTCCAGAAGCGCGGATTCTGAAGCAGTTCCGCATAGTTACCGAAGCCGACGAAATGCGCGGGGATCGGCGGGACGAGCCGGAGGCTCATGAAGCTGGTGGTCAGCGAATAGATCAGCGGGAAGATCGAGATCACCAGCACGATCAGCAACGCCGGCCAGATGAAGAAGTGTTTGACCGGATCGTTGCGGGTCATGTTGCACTTCCTTTCTGCAGAAGCGCCTCGATTTCCTCGATCTTCGGCATTGCAGGCGCGGTACCCCGCCGCGTCACCGCAATACCGGCGGTCGCGCAGCCGAAACGCACGGCCTCGACCGGACTGGCGCCCCGCGAGAGCGCTGCCGAGAAGCCGCCGACAAATGCGTCGCCAGCGCCGGTGGTATCGATGACTGCTCCCGACGAGACCGCCGGAACATGAACCGATTGCCCGGCCGTATGATACAGAACACCGCGACCACCCAGTGTGATCAGCGCGGCTTTCACGCCCTTGGCAAGAAAGGCGTCGCCAGCCCGTCTGGCGTCGTCGAGCGTGTCGAGCGGAAAACCGACGATGGCGGCTGCTTCGGTTTCGTTTGGCACGATATAATCACAGAGCCGATAGATCGTGTCCGGAAACGGCTCGGCCGGTGCTGGATTGAAAACAGTGGTAACGCCGGCCGCATGGGCGATTTCGAGGGCGCGCTGCGCCGCTTCAGCCGGTTGTTCGAGCTGGGTCACGAAAACAGCCGATTGCTCGATGGTTTCGCGTGCCGCCTCAACATCACCAACGCCGATGGTGCCTGCGGCACCTGGATAGACGATAATCGCATTGTCGCCGTTACCGTCATTGACGTAGATGAAGGCAGCGCCGGTCGGCATATCGTCCATCTGCACAACCTTCGGCGTCACGCCCGCTTCTGCATAGGTCTTCAGCGCCATGTCGCCGAACGTGTCGCGACCGATCTTCGAGATGAAGGAGACTGTTCCACCGGCGCGGGCAGCAGCGACAGCCTGGTTGGATCCCTTGCCGCCCGGGCCTACCGCAAAACCGGTCCCGGTGATGGTCTCGCCAACGTTTGGCATGCGCTTGGCCAGATAGGCCGTGTCGGCGACGAAAATCCCGAGGATCGAAACACCCACCTTCATTATCGTTTCCCCTCAAACGGTTTCCGGCGGAATCACGCCTTTGGTGAAGAGGAAGCAGCCGTAGAAGCGGTTTTCGCCCGTGGTGATAACGCAATAGGCCTTTTTGGCTTCCTCATAGAAGGCGAAACGCTCGATGCCATACATCGGCGCCGGCTTGCCCTCGGCGCCGTCGATCACGGCCTGGACTTCCTGCTGCACTGGAGGGATCTCGTCCGGCGCGCCCATGATTTCCATTCGTCCGGCAGACGGCTGCAGCGGCGTATCCAGCGGCATTACCGAAAGAATAGCTTCGATGGCGCGGGCAGAGGACACATTGTCTATGTGCAACAGCTTGCCGAGCACCGTTTGCCGGGCAATGGAATCCGAAGGAAAATTGGTGTCGGAAACGACGACCGTGTCGCCATGCCCCATGGACCGGAGCGCGTGCAGCACATCCGCATTCAGAGCCGGATCGATATTCTTCAGCATGAAAATCCTCCCTTAGTTGCACCATTTCGCAGCACCTCGTGCCGCAAAACAGAGCCCAATAACCGCAGCTCCGTTACCCGCTCTGCGATTCCCTCAAATTCCGTTGTTCTCGCCTGCCGGTGCGGTTCTCCTCCCGCCCGGATGATCAGGGTTGGAGCCCTTATTCTCCGTAGGGGATCCAGATATTCTTCACATCCACAGCGCGGCGAAGGTATAGCGCGCCTTCGGCAGCGGCTCTGTCCATCCAGTCCGTCGCCTTGCCATTGTCCACGAAGGTTCGCTTGAGATTGCCCGAAGACAGCTTCTCCACCATCGTCGAAAGTTCCGCCGAGCCGAAGGCCCACAAGGCATCAACGTCACTGTGCGCGGCAAGGATCTTTGCCAGTTCGATCGCCGACCCGGTGACGATATTGACGACACCGGCAGGCAGATCCGACGTTTCCAGGACGGAATAGAAATCCGTGGCCGCAAGCGGGAAGGGCTCACTCGGCACCGCGACGACACGATTGCCGGTGGCAATCAACGGCGCAACCAGACTGATAAAGCCGAGCAGTGGCGCTTCCGGCGGGCAAATGACGCCAACGACGCCGATGGCTTCCGGCATGGCCAAGGCAACGCCGCGAAGCGGCGGCTGGTGAATGCCGCCTTCATATTTGTCCGCCCAGGCTGCGTAGGTGAAGAGACGGGAAATCGCGGCGTCGACCTCGGCATTTGCATTGGCTGCAGAAGCTCCGGTCATGGCTGTTATCCGCGAGGCGAACTCGTCGGCGCGGCCACTGAGGTTTTCAGCGATGTAATAGAGAATCTGGGCGCGGTTATGAGTGGTCGCATTCGACCAGGCGGAGGCGGCCTGTGCGGCAACCACCGCATTGCGGATGTCCTTGCGGTTGCCTTCGCCGACCTCCCCGATAGCCTTGCCCTTTGGTGAGGCGATGACACGGGAATAATTGCCGTCCGGGCGCGCCTGCTTGCCGCCGATGAAGAGCTTTGCCGTCCGGTCGATGACTGGCAGGGCAAAATCGCCGGCAACCGGCTTTGCTTGCGAAAGTGCGGGCATTGATGCGCGCGCCTTGCGACCGACCCAAGCCTTCGGCTTCAGATATTCGTAGCAACCTTCCCGTCCGCCTTCGCGGCCGAATCCGGATTCGCGCTTGCCGCCAAAACCGACGGCGGCATCGAAAAGATTGGTGGCATTCACCCAGACCACGCCGGCTGCGAGCTTTGCCGCAACGTTCAGCGCCAAGCCGATCGTCTCGCTCCAGACGCTGGCGGCGAGGCCGTAGCGGGTGTGATTGGCAAGCTGGATAGCCTCTTCCGGTGTGCGGAAAGTCATGGAGACCGCAACCGGCCCGAAGATTTCCTCGGTCGCGACGATCGATGTCGGCTGCACGCCGCTGAGAAGCGTCGGCGGGTAGAAGCTGCCGCCCTTCGGCAGGTCGATCTTGGCCTGATGCAGCGTCGCGCCTTCTGAAACTCCCTTTTTCACCAGCGCTTCGATCCGCGTCAATTGCACGGGCGCTATGATCGCACCCATATCGATGCACTTGTCCAAAGGCTGACCGACCCGCAATGTCTCCATCCGGCGCTTCAGCCGCTCATGGAAAAGATCGGCAATGCCTTCCTGGACCAGAAGCCGCGAACCGGCGCAGCAGACCTGTCCCTGGTTGAACCAGATCGCGTCGACCACGCCTTCCACGGCGCCGTCGATATCGGCGTCGTCAAAAACGACGAAAGGTGACTTGCCGCCGAGTTCCAGCGTCAAGGATTTGCCGCTACCCGCGGTACGCTCGCGAATAACGCGCCCGACTTCGGTCGATCCGGTAAAGGCAATCTTGTCGATATCCGCATGCCCGACGAGCAGCGCGCCTGTTTCGCCTTCTCCCGTCACGATATTGAGTGCGCCCGGCGGAAGGCCTGCCGCGGATGCCAGTTCGGCAAAGAGAAGCGCCGTCAGCGAGGTGAATTCGGCAGGCTTCAGGATGACGGAGTTGCCGAGTGCCAGAGCCGGCGCCACTTTCCAGGCCAGCATCAGGAACGGGAAATTCCACGGGATGATCTGGCCGACGACACCGACCGGCACGTGATCGGCAAATTCCGTGTCCTGGATTTGCGCCCATCCGGCGTGATGATAGAAATGACGGGCTGCCAGGGGCACGTCGAGATCGCGGGTTTCGCGGATGGGCTTGCCGTTGTCGATTGCCTCGACCACAGCAATCAGACGCGCATGGCGCTGGATCATCCGGGCAAGCGCATAAAGATGGCGCGCCCGCGCGTGGCCCGGCAGTCGCGCCCATGATGCCTGTGCCTTGCGGGCCGCAGCAACCGCATTGTCCACATCCGCCGCGCCGCCGTTTGCGAGCTTCGCCAGGACCTTGCCGGTAGCTGGCTCGAACGTGTCGAAGGCCTTGCCCGACGCGGAGGGTACGAACGCGCCATTGATGAAGTGACCGAAACCGGAAGCGTGGCGCGCCAGCCACTCGCGAGCTTCGATATCGGATTCAGGGGCGGGGCCGTAGGACATTTCGTCGAAATACTTTGCAACAGTCATCTGGATCATCCAATCGGGTGTCTGTTGAGGGCCGAATAGGCACCGGTCACGTGATGCTCCAGCTGCCGCTCGATATCCGCAAGCAAGCTTGATGCACCGATGCGGAAGAGATCGGACTCCAGCCACTCGCGCCCCAGTTCGTCCTTCATCAGGAACTGGTAGTTCAACACGTCCTTCGCCGCGGAAATGCCTCCGGCCGGCTTGTAGCCGATCTTGATACCGGTGCGCTCCTGATAGGCGCGGATCGCCCGCAGCATGGTCAATGTCACGGCCAGCGTCGCATTGACGCCTTCCTTGCCGGTCGAGGTCTTGATAAAATCGGCTCCCGCCATCATGCAGACCAGCGAGGCCTTGGCGACATTGCGGAGCGTCTTCAGGTCGCCGGTCGCCAGAATGGCCTTGACATGCGCATCACCGCAGGCGGCGCGATATTCTTTCATTTCCTCGTAGAGTGCCGTCCAGTTGCCGGTCAGCACATGCTCGCGGGTGATGACGATGTCGATTTCCTTCGCGCCATCGGCAACTGACGCCTCGATTTCCTTGACCTTGAGGTGGTGCGGGCTGAGGCCGGCAGGGAAACCGGTCGAAACCGCGGCGACCGGAATGCCGGAATCTCCGAGTGCCTCGACGGCCGTTGCAACAAAACGATGGTAGACGCAGATGGCGCCGGTGGTGATCGAACGGCCGCTCATGCCGAGAGAATCCAGAATGTCGGCGCGTATCGGATTCATCGCCTTCGCGCACAACCGCTTGACGCGTTCGGGGGTATCGTCGCCGTTCAACGTCGTCAGGTCGATGCAGGTCACCGCCTTCAGGAGCCAAGCCGCCTGTGCGTCCTTTTTGACTGTGCGGCGTCCAGGAAGCGAGGCTACGCGGCGCTCGGTCGCAGACAGGTTGACGCGGGTGTCAAGCACCCACGACAGGTCGAGTTCCATACCGGTATTGCGCGGCCGGTTGTGGGTGCCGCCCGGCAATCGCGAAGGGCCTCCATGATGCGTCGCGTTTGCCGCATTGTGAACAGCAACGGTTTCCAACTAGAATCCTCCCGATCCGAGCGTGAAGATCCTGTTGCCATCAGTGCAGATGCACGCGGAGGAAGCTTCACGACTGGCTCAAATGTGATTTTTTTTTCACTGTTTGTGAAGTTTGCATCACCGCGCCGCTGCGTCAAGTTCAGATTTCGACAGACGCAGAAAAAATGCGGGATCTCTCAATCGAAATCGTTCATGCCGTTTTCGGTGATGACTACATCGAACGACTTCATGTCGCTGAAAAAGGCTGGCTTGAGCTTGCCGATTTTGCTGCTGTCGGCGAGAAGAATATTCTTTCGCGCCCGGGACATCGCCTTTTTCTTGATCTCCGCTTCGTGAAAATGCGCGCAGGTTGCGCCCCGCCGGGCATCGACACCAGCTGCAGATAGAAATGCCACGTTAATCACAAGCTGATCGAGCATTTCCAGCCCCGTGGCACCAAAAAAGCTCGCCGATGCTGGGTGGTAAAGACCACCGAGCATAACAAGGCGAACGTTGGGTTTTCGCGTCAGACGATCGGCGACATTCATGGCGTAACAGATCGCCGTTATGTGAATTTGGTCTGGGAGGAGATCGACCAGATAGGGTAACGTGGTGCCGCAATCGAAAAACACCGTATCATCATGGTGAATGTAATCAACAGCTTGTGTGCAAACTTGGCGTTTTGCAGCTGCATGACTGTCGGCTGCCTTGGAAATTTCATAAGGATCGTTTTCCGCTTCGATAGCCGGAACGATATGGCCGCCGAGGAACGCGAATTGGTCTGCATTGGCACTGACATCACGCCGAACCGTCATCTCTGAGACGCCCAGGATCTCGGCAGCATTCTTGATGTGCAGAATGCGATGTTGTGAAAGGGCCTCGGATAAGACTGCGATGCGCCGGCCCCTGCGACTATCCATATCGCATGTCTCCCTTATCGTTTAGACTGGAATAGTGTTCTGATGAAAATTTAACAAGGGACTGCCATTCCCATCTCGTTTGCTCCTCGATCCACGATTCGGCATCTGCGCCGAGATACAGCTTCTGCACCAGCCGGTTGCGAGAGCATGGGATATCGTCGCAATTTTATATAGAGAAACTCCGCAATTTGAAATGGGAATTTGTGACTTATCTTCCATTTTTTGATGGAATAGTCACACGAACGCATAAATGGTGCCCGACTTCGGCTGCGGGAGGCGGGGACGACGAGATCGACATTTCGGCCGGGAGGGACGACTTCGTCACGCCTCTGGTCGGGTGGCCCTCCGACCAGAGGCTTCATCCTCGCGACTGCTGAGGACATTCCTGGCTGCGCGCGCTACTCGCCGGCTTTCCTTGCTGCCGTTTCGATCGCATCGGCAACCTTTTCCGGTTGGGATGCGAAGACGGCGTGGCTTGCCTTTATTTCAGTCACGTCGCTTCCGGCACGTTTTGCCATGTCGCGTTCAAGCTCGGGGTTGATGGAGCGATCCTCGGTGGCGACGATCGACCAGCTTTTCTTCGTCCGCCATGCCGGCTGAGTGATCTTGGCGGAGAATGCCTGCTTTGCGGCGAAGACCTGTGACTTTGCCATGAAATCGGCTTCGGCTTGCGGAAGGTCGGCTGCGAAATCCGCGGCGAAGGCGCCCGGATCGAGATAGAGATATTTGCCGTCCTTCGTTTCCTTTATATCCATGCTGCCGGCGGGCTTCGAGCTGGCGAGGCTGAGCAGGCTTTCGCCCTTGTCGGGCTGGAATGCCGCGACATAGACCAGGCCCGCGACCGCGGGATCGTTGCCGGCTTCGGTGATGACCATGCCGCCATAGCTGTGGCCGACGAGCAGCACCGGTCCGTCCTGAAGGTCGAGAACGCGCTTGGTCGCCGCCACATCGTCGTCGAGCGAGGTAATGGGCTGCTGGACGATGGTGACGTTGAAGCCGCGCTTCTCGAGAATGTCCGTCGCCTTGCGCCATCCCGAGCCATCGGCCAGCGCGCCGTGGACGATCACGATGTTCTTGACCGCGGCAGCCTCTGCTGCGAACGCGATGGCGGTGGTGGCAAATGCAAGCGCTGCAGTGAAAAGAAGACGTTTGTTCATGACTATCACTCCTTTGGTCATTGTTGATGATCGGGATATTGACGCGTTTCAGGTTCAGCCGAATGTGAAGGCGTAGGCCTGCAGCCCGGGATCGAGGAAGCGGATCTCGAAGTTGCGGGCGGCGACCGTGCCGGATTGGCGGACAAGTTGATAAAGCCTCGTCGCGGTCACCGTGCCATTGCCATCGGCATCGATGTCTGAGCCGTGGTCGGGCCCTGGCGCCTTGCCGTCGATCTTCACCTGGAAGCGGATCGGCTTGTCGCCGGCACCAGGCCCAAGAACGAGATGCAAGTCGCGGGCGCTGAAGCGATAGGTGATGCCACCGCCCGGCTGATCAAGCGTCGCCTGATCCCGGCCGACGATCCAGGTTCCGGACAGGCCCCAGCCATTGAGGCCGGGTTCGGCGATCGAATAGTTTTTCGCCGTATCGGCCTGCAGCCCTTCGGGAGAGGCGAAGTTCGCCGCCTGTTCGTAGCCGAGATAGGTTTCGCCCGAGCCGATATTGCCGAGATCAGGACCTGCTTCCACACCCTTGGCATCCGGCACGACCGGCGCACTCGCCGTCGTTTGGCTGCCGGCCTCGCGCAGCAGGTCCTGAATGGCTTTTTCAGTCCTGCTATAATTGCCTTCACCGAAATGGTGGTAGCGGATCTGGCCTTTGGCATCGATCAGATAAGCGGCAGGCCAGTAGCTGTTTTCGAAGGCGCGCCAGATGCTGTAGTCATTGTCGATCGCAACGGGATATCCGATCTGGAAGTCGCCGATCGCTCTCTTGACGTTGTCGATCTTCTTCTCGAAGGCAAATTCTGGGGCGTGGACGCCGATGACGACCAGACCCTGGTCCGCATATTTTTCGGCCCAAGCCCTGACATAGGGGATGGTGCGAATGCAGTTGATACAGGAATAGGTCCAGAAGTCGACGAGGACGACTTTGCCCCGCAACTGCTCTGTGGTGAGAGGCTCAGAGTTCAGCCATTCTACCGCGCCGTCGAGCGAAGGGGCGCGGCCTTCGACGGGCAAGTCGCTGCGGAAGGGTTTCTTCGCATCAGCTGCGGCGATCATCACCTTGTTGCTCGCTAGCTCGGAAGATGCGCCGCTGAGCGGCTTTGCATGCAGCCTGTCGAGCACGGCCTGTTCCAGCGATGCGGTGCTGGCATAGGAGAGCCGGGCGAGCAGGCTGGTGTCGAGGCCGAGCGCGATGACGGCGACACCCGCCAGCACGGCAGCGCCGAGCACCTGGCGAATCCGGTCGCCAAACCCGAGGGAGCGCTTCATGGCGGCGAAGAGCTTGCCGCCGACAAGCAGGGCGACGGCAAGCGAACTTGCAGCACCGGCGGCATAGGCGATCAGCAGGAAGGTCGTTTGCAGATTGGCGCCCTGCAATGCAGCTCCGGTCAGCACAAGGCCGAGGATTGGACCGGCGCAGGGCGCCCAGAGCAGTCCGGTGGCGACGCCGAGAAGAAGCGCGCTCTTCACTGTCGTGGTACCGCGCCCGCCGCCGGTGGCGTTGATAAGATTGTTGCCAAGGTCGACGACCGGCCGGGCAAGCGTGCTTGCGAAACGCGGCGAAAGTAGGCTTGCGCCGAAGAGCGCAAGCAGGACGATGGCGGCAAGTCGGCCATATTCATTGGCGCGAATGGCCCAGCTGCCACCGACTGCGGCAAGTGTGGCGACCAGCGCGAAGGTGGCGGCCATGCCCGCCAGCATCGGCAGCGTGCTCCTGACGAAGGGCTGTCCGGCACGCGCGAAGACGAAGGGGAGGATGGGGAGAATGCACGGACTGAGGATCGTCAGCGCGCCTCCGAGATAGGCAATGATCAGAAGTGTCATCATCGTTTCCTTTGAAACCGATTGATCGGGCTCTGGGCGGCGATGGGGCCTGAACCAGCAACGGCGGGGATATGGCCGGTGGGAAGTATCCCCGATGTGTCCGGCTTTGCGGGAAAATGTACCGAAGTGTCGGGGTAGGGCGGCGGCGATACAAAGCGATACAAACTGCCGCGGTGGCGAGGAAACGGCTGCGGCCAATGCGACCACAGCGCGATTGTATCGGAATGTATCCAGGCGGCCGGAAGCTACATCCGCATTCAAAAAACGGTTGCTTACGACATATCGGGGATACAAGTAGAGCGCCTTTTCGCGACCGTGATCCATTCGACAGGAGAGACCGATGTCAGAGCAAATCAACCATCACCGCCGCCGTTTCTTCGGCATGACGGCAATCGCCCTTGCGGCCGTCGAATTCGGCGTGGCCGGCACGGCCGCCGCCCAGTCGTCTGCGACTGCCGCATCGGTGCCAGCTATAAAGCCCGGAACCAACACGTCCTTCGAAGCGCTGAAGCAGGTCAAGGCAGGCGTGCTCGACATCGGTTATGCCGAGGCGGGAAAGGCGGATGCCCCTGTTGTATTGCTGCTGCATGGCTGGCCCTATGACATCTATAGTTTCGTCGATGTCGCGCCGCTGCTTGCCGCGGCAGGCTACAGGGTGATCGTGCCTTATCTTCGCGGTTACGGGACGACCCGCTTCCTGGACGACCAGACGCCGCGCAACGGCCAGCCGTCAGCGCTCGCCGCCGATATGATCGCGCTGCTCGATGCGCTGGATATCGAGAAAGCTGTCATTGCCGGCTACGACTGGGGCGGGCGGACCGCCAACATCATGGCGGCGCTCTGGCCCGAGCGCTGCAAGGCGATGGTATCTGTAAGCGGCTACCTGATCGGCAGCCAGGAGGCCAACAAGAAGCCGCTTCCGCCGAAAGCCGAACTTGCCTGGTGGTACCAGTTCTATTTCGCCACTGAACGCGGTCGTCAGGGATACGAGAGCAACACGCATGATTTCGCAAAGCTCATCTGGCAGACGGCATCGCCGAAGTGGAACTTCGACGATGCGACATTCGACAGATCGGCCGCTGCCTTCGACAATCCCGACCACGTCGCGATCGTCATTCACAATTATCGCTGGCGCTTGGGGCTTGTCGAAGGCGAGGCCAAGTACGATGCCTACGAGACGACTCTCGCCGCAACGCCTGTCATTTCGGTGCCGACCATCACCATGGAGGGCGATGCAAACGGTGCGCCGCATCCGCAGCCTTCCGCTTATGCCGGTAAATTCTCCGGAAAATACGAGCATCGCACGATCGGCGGCGGCATCGGCCACAACTTGCCTCAGGAAGCGCCGCAGGCTTTCGCGCAGGCGGTCATAGACGTCGATCGTTTCTAGGTCGACGATGCCGGTTGCAGCGCCTCGTTGCTCCGGCCAGCGGAATATGCGTAGGTCGCGTCTGTCGCTTCGGTCAGGAACGAAGCGACCGGCGCGGCCGCTTCTATCGATGGGGAATAGGGAAATATGGATCATGTCGATCACATCCTGATCGTCGATGACGATCGCGAAATCCGCGAGCTGGTATCGGGCTACCTGCAGAAGAACGGCCTGCGTACGAGCGTTGCCGCCGACGGGCGGCAGATGCGCAGTTTTGTCGACGCCAATGCCGTCGACCTGATCGTGCTCGACGTGATGATGCCCGGTGACGACGGGCTGGTGCTGTGCCGCGAACTGCGCGCCGGCCGGCACAAGGCGATCCCGATCCTGATGCTGACGGCCCGCACCGACGAGATGGACAGGATCCTCGGTCTGGAGATGGGCGCCGACGACTATCTTCCCAAGCCCTTTGCTGCGCGTGAGCTTCTCGCCCGCATCAAGGCGGTTCTGCGGCGGACGCGGATGTTGCCGCCCAACCTGCAGATCAGCGAGGCCGGACAGTTGCTGACTTTCGGTGACTGGCGGCTCGATACGGTCGCCCGGCATCTTCTCGACAAGGAAGGGACCGCGATTGCGCTCAGCGGCGCCGAATACCGTCTGCTTCGCGTCTTCATCGATCACCCACAGCGGGTGCTCAATCGTGACCAGCTTCTGAGCCTGACGCAGGGCCGTGACGCCGAACTCTTCGATCGCTCGATCGATCTCCTGGTCAGCCGGTTGCGTCAGCGGCTGGGCGACGATGCGCGCGAACCGACCTATATCAAGACGGTGCGCAGCGAAGGCTATGTGTTTTCGGTTCCGGTCGAGATATCGGAGCCACGCCAATGAAGGCGGCAGTCCGCTTGCGTTCGGGCCTGACGTGGCCGAGCACGTTGCGGTCGCGGATCTTCCTGATCCTGCTGATCGGATTGGCCTTGGCCTACGGGCTGTCCTTCAGTGTGCTCTATATGGAGCGGTACATGTCGGCCAAGGCGGTGATGCTCGGCACGCTGGAAAATGACGTGGCAACATCGATTGCGGTTCTCGATCGGCTTCCGCCAGGTGAGCGCGGCGATCTGCTCGACCGGCTGAGCCGCGGCAACTATCGTTTCGTGCTCGGGCCCGGCCTTCCCGGCGTGCCTGACACGTCAAGCAAAGGGGCGGAAATCTCAGGAAAGATCGAGGAGGCCATCGGGCACCGCTTTCCGATCCGGATCGAACGAATTCCTGGCGATGTGAACCGGCTGCAGGCGCATCTGACGCTCAGCGACGGAAGCCCGTTAACTATCGACGTCACGCCGAAGGGCGTCATGCCGATTGCCGCATGGCTGCCCTACGTCTTCGTCGTCCAGATGGTGCTGCTCATCCTCTGCACCTGGTTCGCGGTTCGCCAGGCGATCCAGCCGCTCGGCGAGCTTGCTGCCGCCGCCGATGCACTTGACCCGAACAAGGACGGTCCGGCGATGAGTGAGGCGGGGCCAAGCGAGGTCGCGCATGCGGCAAGAGCGTTCAACGCGATGCGGGAGAGGATCGCCCACTACCTCGAAGAGCGCGTCCAGATACTGGCGGCCATCTCGCATGACCTGCAGACGCCGATCACCCGCATGCGGCTGCGCGCCGACATGGCGGAGGATTCGCCTGACAAAGACAAGCTGGTGCACGATCTTGGCGAGATCCAGCGCCTCGTTCAGGACGGCATTGCCTATGCACGCAGTGCGCATGGCAATGGCGAGAAGAGCGCCCGCATCGATCTCGCCTCGTTCATCGACAGCATAGCCTACGACTACCAGGATACTGGAAAGGCCGTCACCGTCGTCGGCCTGGTTCAGGGCGCTGCCTTCACCAAGCCGCATGCTCTTCGCCGTATCCTGTCGAACTTCATCGACAATGCGCTGAAGTTTGCCGGTGCTGCCGAGATCAGCGTCGAGCGCAGCGCCGAGAACGATATCGTCATATCAGTCATGGATCGCGGGCCGGGAATTCCGGACGATATGCTGGAAGCCGCCATGCAGCCTTTCTTCCGGCTGGAGCAATCCCGCAACCGGGAGACCGGCGGCACCGGTCTCGGTCTTGCGATCGCCCAGCAGCTGACGGCCAAGATTGGCGGGTCGCTCCGGCTCTACAATCGCGCCGGTGGCGGACTGGCCGCGGAAGTCACCATCCGCTGACATTCGGGCGCGCCGCAAAACTTCGAGATGTTTGTGTGTAAGGATGTCCTCGATAGCGGATGCTACGTTTTGTGACATTTCGGGCGTTTTCGGAAACATGGCGGATATATCCGTCGGTCAAACCACACTCCGTCAACCCGGCCGCGCACCGCGGCCAGTCGCCTGGAGCGACGCAACACAAGGAGTGTTCCATGACAAAGATCGACAAGGTTCTCTATACCGGCAAGACCCACACGACAGGCGGGCGCGACGGCGCGTCGCACAGCGACGACGGCCAGCTTGATATCAAGCTTTCGCCTCCGGGCAGCAACCGCGCCGGCACCAATCCCGAACAGCTTTTCGCCGCCGGCTGGTCTGCCTGCTTCATCGGCGCGATCGGCATTGCTGCCGGCAAGCTGAAGGTCAAGCTTCCTGCAGATGCCGCCGTCAACGCCGAGGTCGATCTCGGGGCAACCGACGGCGACTATTTCCTGCAGGCTCGCCTCAAGGTCAGCCTGCCGGGCGTCGAAGCGGATCTGGCAAGGGCGCTTGTGGATGAAGCGCACCGGACCTGCCCCTATTCGAAAGCAACCCGCGGCAATATCAATGTCGAATTGAGCATTGCCTGACAGATGGGATCGATCGCCAAACGGAAACTTGACGAGGCCAGTCGGGCCTCGTCAATGGAGGAACCAATGAGACTGATGATGATCTGCATTCTGGGCGCGACGATTTTCGCAGCGCCCTGCATCTACGATGTAAGCTCACAGGAGCCGTCGCCGCTTGCCGGTCTCGTGACGGCGGTATCCTCAGGGAAGAAGCCGCCGCTCCAGCTGCTCTTTTAGATTACCAGGGAGAAAGACAGTGAAACTCTATCAGAACGAAATTTCCTCGGCGACATCTCGAGTCCGCATCGCACTCGCCCTGAAAGGGCTGTCGGCCGAAGCGCTGCCGGTCACCATCCTCGGCGAAGATTCCGAGAGCCGGCAGGCCGGATATCGCAGTATCAATCCGCAGGGGCTCGTGCCCGCCTTGCTGACGGATAGCGGCGTCCTCATCACACAGTCGCTGGCGATCGTCGAATATCTCGATGAGATGAAGCCTGAACCGCCGCTATTGCCTGACACCGCGGAGGGCAGGGCGCAGGCGCGGTCGATTGCGCTTGCGATCGCAGCCGAGATCCACGCGCTGCTGCCGCCGCGGATCGGTCTGCATCTCGGCAAGGTCTTCCAGGCGGATGCCGATGCTATTACTGCCTGGAATCGTCATTGGGTCGGTGAAGGAATGGCCGCGGTCGAGGCGATGATCGCCGGCCACAGGCAAGGGGCTTTCGCTGTTGCGGATCAGCCTGGTATTGCCGATATCTTTCTCTTCCCGCAGGCGGTCAGCGCCCGGCGCCTCGGCTTCGATCTCGCCGGCTGGCCTAATATCGCGGAGATTGTCGCCAGACTGGAGGCGATACCGGCTTTCCAGGAGAACGCACCGGCGCCGAGACGATGATCCAATTTATGAGGAATCGTCCGCAAGTGACTGCGGCCGATTCTCTTCTGGTGTTCTAGCCTTGGCGACAAGACGTCGCCTTCAACGGCCGTCGGCTGCTTTTAGCGGTTGACCCTTGCCTGCAGATGCGCGGGATAACGATCGCCTTCCACCTTGATCGTGGCGAGCGCGCTTTCGATGCTGGCAAGATCCTCAGCCGTCAGTTCGACTTCAGCGGCCTGGATATTCTCCTCGAGGCGGTGCAGCTTGGTTGTGCCGGGGATCGGCACGATCCAGGGCTTCTGCGCCAGCAGCCATGCGAGAGCCACTTGGGCGGAGGTTGCCTTTTTGCGGGCGGCGATTTCTCCGAGACGATCGACGAGCGCCTGGTTGGCCTTTCGCGCCTCCTGAGAAAAGCGCGGCACGACGTTGCGGAAATCCTTGCTGTCGAAGGTGGTCGTTTCGCTGATTGCGCCAGTCAGAAAGCCCTTACCGAGCGGGCTGAACGGAACGAAACCGATGCCGAGTTCTTCCAGCGTCGGCAGGATTTCCTGCTCGGGTTCGCGCCACCACAGCGAATATTCGCTCTGCAACGCCGCCACCGGCTGGACGGCATGGGCGCGGCGGATCGTCTGGGCGCCGGCTTCCGAGAGGCCGAAATGTCTAACCTTGCCTTCCGCGATCAGCGCCTTGACCGTGCCGGCGACATCCTCGATCGGAACATCAGGATCGACGCGATGCTGGTAGAAGAGATCGATGACATCGGTCTTCAAACGCTTCAGCGCCTGGTCGGCCACCGCTCGGATCTGTTCCGGCCGGCTGTTCATGCCGCTCTGGCCGCCATCGGCATCGAAGTTGAAACCGAATTTCGTGGCGATCACCACCTTTTCGCGAAAGGGCGCCAAGGCCTCACCCAGAAGCTCTTCGTTCTTATAGGGGCCATAGGCCTCGGCCGTGTCGAAGAATGTCACGCCGCGTTCGAACGCCTGCCGGATCAGTGCGGTTGCTTCCTGAATATCTGTCGCCGGGCCATAACCGTAACTCAGCCCCATGCAGCCGAGACCGATGGCTGAGACTTGAAGTCCGCTCTTTCCAAGTTCACGCTTCTGCATAGAAATTTCCTTTTCTAACCTTGGTATTGCGTGTCGGTGACATGCTCCATCCAGTCGACGACCTTGCCGTCGAGTTGTTCCTGGATGGCGATATGGCTCATCGCCGTCGTCGGCGATGAGCCGTGCCAATGGCGTTCACCCGGTGCGAAGCAGACGACGTCGCCGGCGCGGATCTCTTCGACGGGGCCGCCCTCGCGCTGCACGCGACCGCAGCCCGACGTGACGATCAGCGTCTGGCCGAGCGGATGGGTGTGCCAGGCGGTTCGGGCTCCGGGCTCGAAGGTGACGCTGGCGCCGGCCGTGCGTGCCGGGCTGGTGACGGCAAACAGCGGGTCGACACGCACGCTGCCGGTAAACCAATCGGCCGGTCCCTTGGCCGAGGGCTGCGAACCGCTTCGCTTGATATCCATCTTTGTCTTCCTTTTGATGTCGGGCTTTCGATGTCGGGGTGGACTTGTCCACTCGAGTAGCAAGGTATTTAGCGCGTGCGCCTGGTGGCGATTAGATGGTATAAACGGCAAGAACCCATGAGAAAGTTTCATCAATGCCGCGCCCCGCCGTCAACGACCTCATCGCCTTCCTCGCCGTCGCACGCGCTCAAAGCTTTACCAAGGCGGCGGGTAAGCTGGGGGTGTCGCAATCGGCGCTCAGCCACACCATCCGCGGGCTCGAGGAGCGGCTTGGACTGCGATTGCTGACACGCACGACCCGCAGCGTCGCGCCGACGGAGGCCGGCGAACGCCTGCTCGTCTCCATCGGACCGCGGCTCGACGAGATCGAGAGCGAGCTGGCTGCCTTGAGCGCGTTCCGGGAGAAGCCGGCAGGGACCATCCGCATCAATGCCGGCGAGCATGCGGCCGATACCGTCCTCTGGCCCGCCTTGGAAAAGCTCCTGCCCGATTATCCCGATATCAATGTCGAGATCATCGTCGACTACGGTCTGACCGACATCGTCGCGGAGCGTTACGATGCGGGGGTGCGGCTTGGAGAACAGGTGGCGAAAGATATGATTGCGGTGCGCATCGGCCCCGATATGCGCATGGCCGTGGTCGGCGCTCCCGCCTATTTCGACACCGGGCCGAAGCCGCTGACGCCGCAGGACCTCACCGATCACAATTGCATCAATCTGCGCCTTCCGACCTATGGCAGCGTTTATGCGTGGGAGTTCGAGAAGAACGGGCGCGAGCTCAAGGTTCGGGTCGAAGGACAGTTGGTCTTCAACAATATAGCCCTGCGGCTGAACGCGGTGCTGGCCGGTCTTGGGCTCGCCTATGTGCCGGAGGACCTGGTCGAGGCGAATCTTGCCGACGGGCGGCTAGTGCGTGTCCTCGAGGATTGGTGCCCGCCGTTTCCCGGCTACCATCTTTACTATCCAAGTCGTCGGCATACGTCGCCGGCATTCGCGGTCGTCGTCGATGCGCTTCGCTATCGAGGATAGACGCCCACCGTTTCGAGCCGCCCGGACAGGCATATATCCTAGCCACGAGTGATCGGCTCTTGCCGGAAGCGAAATCATGTCTGCCAGTGATTTGACATTCCGTCGCTCGCCACTAATTCACAGAAGAAATTGAAGGAAACAGTGAATGAATGCTGCTGCACCTGCCGCGAAAGCCCGGACCGGGGTGTCCGGTTTGGACACAATTCTGGCAGGGGGACTTTCGCCTGGGCACGTCTTTCTCCTGGAGGGAAATCCAGGAGCGGGCAAGACAACGATTGCGCTGCAGTTTCTGATCGAGGGGGCACAGCTTGGTGAGCAGGGGCTCTACATTACCCTTTCGGAAACCGAGAGCGAACTTCGAGCCGGCGCCGCATCGCACGGTATGGTGATCGATGGCAATATCGAGGTCTTCGAGGTCGTGCCTCCGGAAAGCCTGCTGGATGCCGACCAGCAGCAGAGCCTGCTTTATTCGTCTGATCTTGAACTCGGAGAGACGACAAAGGAAATCTTTGCCGCTTTCGAGCGGATCAAGCCACGTCGCGTGGTTCTCGACAGTCTGTCGGAGATCAGGCTGCTCGCGCAAAGCTCGTTGCGCTACCGCCGGCAGATCCTGGCGCTCAAACATTATTTTGCCCGACAAGGAGCAACAGTCCTACTGCTCGATGATCTGACATCCGAGGTGCTCGACAAGACGGTGCACAGCGTCGTGCACGGCGTGATCCATCTCGAAGAGATGGCGCCGAGCTACGGCTCCGAGCGCCGACGTCTGAGAGTCATAAAATATCGCGGGCAGGCCTTCCGCGGCGGCTATCACGATTTCATCATCCAGACTGGTGGCGTCATCGTCTTTCCGCGACTCGTCGCCGCCGAACACAGGTCGAGTTACGCCCGCGATCAGATTTCCTGCAATATTCCAGAACTGGACCTTCTTTTAGGAGGTGGCCTTGAGCGAGGTTCCAGTACGCTCATCCTTGGTCCTGCCGGCACCGGCAAAAGCACGTTTTCGTTTCAATTTCTGGTGGCTGCGGTCGCGCGCGGCGAGAAAGTGGCGGCCTTCATTTTTGACGAGGAGCTGGGCCTGCTCTTCACGCGGCTGAAGGCGCTTGGAATAGATCTCGAAGCAATGCGGGACGCCGGTCACATCCACATCGAACAGCTCGATGCGGCCGAACTGTCGCCGGGCGAATTCGCCCACCGCGTGCGCAACTGCGTCGACAAATCGGATGCGAAAACCGTCATCATCGATAGTATCAACGGTTATCAGGCTTCGATGCCGGATGAGAATTCGTTGATTCTTCATATGCATGAGCTGCTGCAATATTTGAACAGGCAAGGCGCCAACACCTTTCTCACCGTTGCCCAGCACGGGCTGGTCGGTGACATGAAGGCACCTGTTGACGTCACCTATCTCGCCGATACCGTCATTCTGCTGCGTTACTTCGAGGCTGCGGGAAAGGTGCGGCGGGCAGTCTCGGTGATCAAGAAGAGGACCGGCTTTCACGAGGATACCATCAGGGAGTATCGTATCGACGCCTCCGGCTTGAGGTTTGGCGATCCTCTCGTCGGGTTCCAGGGCGTGCTTCGCGGCGTTCCCGAATTTATCGCGACCTCAAAGCCGCTCTTGAAGACTGATGGCGGGGATAGCGGCAATTCCTAATTCCAACAAACCGAAAGCATTGATCTACGCCCCCGCCGGTCGTGATGCCTGGGTGGCGAGATCGCTGGTCGATGAGGCCGGATTGTCATCGATTGCTGCCGCCGACCTGCCTATGTTCGCGTCATCGCTCAGTGATGACGTCGCGCTTGGCGTCCTGACGGAAGAGGCCGTTCGCTCGAGCGATCTCAAGCCGATCGCCGCCTGGGTTTCGGCCCAGCCGGGCTGGTCAGACCTACCGTTCATCGTTCTCACCACACGTGGTGGTGGGCCTGAACGAAATCCGGCCGCCGCCAGGCTTTCCGAGGTTCTTGGCAACGTCACCTTCCTGGAAAGGCCGTTCCATGCGACCTCCTTCATCAGCGTGGCCCGGACCGCATTGAAGGGGCGCCTGCGCCAATACGAAGCGCAAGCCCGGCTCGATGCTCTGGGCGAGGGAGAGCGACGGCTGCAGACGGCGCTCGCAGCCGGTCGTCTCGGGGCGTGGGAGCTGGAGCTGTCCTCGATGGCCCTGTCTGCTTCGGCCACCTGCAAAGCGATCTTCGGCCGAAGGCCGGACGATGATGTGACGCGCGACGATCTGATCGCAAGTATCCACCCCGACGACCGGGATCTTGTGCTGACAAACCTACGCCAGACGATCGATACTGGACGCGACTATTCGGTCGAGCACAGGACGATCTGGCCGGATGGATCGCTGCATTGGACCGAGGTCCACGCGCAGCTCTATTCCGACAGATATGGTTCCGCGAGGAAACTCGTCGGTGTCTGCTCCGATACCACCGTTCGCAAGACCATCGAGGAAAATCTGAGAAGGCTCAACGAAAACCTCGAAGAGCGTGTAAGGGAGCGGACCAAAGAGGTCAACGCCGCTCACCAGACCCTGCTCGAGGAAGTCGCCCAGCGTGAAAGAGCCGAGGAGCAGCTTCGCCAATCCCAGAAGATGGAGGCGATTGGCCAACTGACCGGCGGCGTTGCACATGATTTCAACAATCTGCTGATGGTCGTTCTCGGAAATCTGGAGCTGCTCGGGAAGCACGTTGCCGGAGATGCCAAGGCGACGCGTCTGGTCGATGGTGCCATTCAGGGTGCACGGCGCGGGGCGGCGCTGACGCAGCGGCTGCTGGCTTTTGCCAGACAGCAGGATCTGCAGGTCAAGCCCGTCGATCTGGCCGAACTGGTCTCCGGCATGAAAGATCTGCTGCGGCGCTCGGTCGGATCCTCGATCAGCATCGAAAGCATCCTGCCGGCAACCCTGCCGCCGGCGCTGGTCGATGCGAACCAGCTCGAACTGGCGCTGCTCAACCTTGCAGTCAATGCCCGCGATGCGATGCCGGATGGCGGGACGCTGTCCATATCGCTGCGTGATGCGCAGGTGGCCGGCGATGACGGCACTCTCGACAAGGGCGCCTATCTTGTGTTGGCGGTGGCCGACAGCGGCACCGGCATGGACGCGCAGACGCTGAAGAAGGCGGTTGATCCGTTTTTCTCGACCAAGGAACTCGGAAAGGGCACTGGCCTAGGCTTGTCGATGATCCACGGACTTGCCGTTCAGCTCAATGGCGCACTTCGTCTGACAAGCGAACTTGGGGTCGGAACGACCGCTGAATTGTGGCTTCCGGCGACCGAACGGCGCCCCGAGCGGGCGATCGAAGCGGATCTGCCCGTTCCCCAAGCGGCATCCAGACTTAAGATCCTGCTGGTCGATGACGATGCCTTGATCGCCATGAGTTCGGTCGACATGCTTGAAGATCTCGGCCACGAGGTCGTCGAAGCAAACTCCGGCTCGCAGGCACTGGAACTGATCAGCAGCGGCCAGCATTTCGATCTAGTCATAACCGACTATTCGATGCCTGGCATGACCGGCGCACAGCTTGCCCAGGCCGCGCGGGACATTTATCCGGCATTGCCGATCGTGCTGGCGACAGGTTACGCCGATCTTCCTGCCGGCACCGATATCGATCTTCCGAGATTGGCAAAGCCCTATGATCAGGCTCAGCTCGCCAAGGAAATCGCCAAGGCCATGGCACGCGAAACGGCTCCGCTTCTTAGATTCGGCGGCGACACAGGTGGTTCAAAGCCTCGCCTGTCCAAGGCCAACGATGTCAGCGATGAAATCGGCGATGGCGCCTGTGTCGTCTAGATCGAAGACCGGCAGGCCCGTATCGGCGACGGCATGATCGGCGGCGATGGCCCAGATATGGGGATCGCTCGGCGCCAACGGTTCACGATTTGCCGCCTCCAGGCGGCGGGCCTCGATTTTCGGGATCGGCTCGCGCTTGTATCCTTCGATCAGCACGAGGTCGCAGGGGCCAAGGCGAGCGAGGATCTCCTCGAACTCAGGTTCCGGCGCACCGCGCAGCTCGTGCATGATGGCGTAGCGGGTGCCGGAGACGATGGTGACCTCATGAGCGCCGGCCTGGCGGTGGCGGTAGCTGTCGGCCCCGACCTTGTCGATGTCGAAATCATGATGGGCGTGCTTGATCGTCGAGATCTTGTAGCCGCGGCGGGTGAACTCGGTCACCAGCCGGACGGCGAGACCCGTCTTGCCCGAGTTCTTCCAGCCGGCGATGCCGAAGATTTTCGGTGCGGTCATCCGCGAAGGGCCTCCAGCCAGCGTTCCGCCTCGACGAGATCGTCGGGCGTGTTGATGTTGAAGAAGGGATCGAGCAGGCTGGCACGGGTCGGATGCAGCGGGAACGCCACTTCCGTAACGTCATGCCGTAACAGGAAGTCGCGCACGCGGCGCTTCTCGTCGGTGGTGATCCAGGCTTCGAGATCAGCGGCCAGCCTCACTGGCCAGAGCCCGAAGACGGGATGGCTGCGGCTCTCGGAGGCGGCAATGGCGATTTGCGACGGGCGCTCGATCGCTGCCGCCAGCCGGGCGACGAGATCGGCCGGGAAGAACGGGCAATCCACCGAGACGGTGGCGACATGGGTGATGGAGGGCAGGCCGGCGGCATAGACCATGGCGGCATGGATGCCGGCCATCGGCCCGGCCTTGCCGCGAAAATGGTCGGGAACGACAGGCATTCCCTCGGCGGCGGCATCGGCATTGACGGCAACGAGCAAGGTCTGCTGTGAGAGGCGGGTCAGCGCATGGTGGAGCAGGCTCTCGGCCCCAAGCATCACGCCCGCCTTGTCGCGGCCCATGCGTTGCGAGCGGCCGCCCGCCAGCACGACGCCCGCTGTATGAGATTTATCCAACGAGAATTCAGCCATGATCCTTCCTCAAACCGGCGCGCGCGGGGCGGATTCCTGCGCAATCGGCGACACACGGCGCTTGGCCTCACGATAGAACGTATAGAGGCCGGAGGCGATGACGATCCCAGCCCCCAAGAGCGTCCAGCTGTCAGGCACTTCGGCGAAGAAGAGGAAGCCGAGCAGAGAGGAAAAGATCAGGCTGGTATAGCGGAATGGCGCGACGAAGGAGATTTCGCCGGTGCGCATGGCGAGGATGACCGACTGGTAGCCAACGAGCACCAGCACCGAAGCGAGCACGAGATGCCCAAGGGCAGCGGCGCTGACCGGCTGCCAGCCGCCGAGCACCGGAATGAGCAGCGCACCGAAGAAGGAGGCTGATATGGCGGTGATGACGGTTATCATCAGCGAGGGGATTTCCGGACTGATGCTCCGGGTGGCGAGATCGCGGCCGGCCGTCGTCAGCACCGCGCCGACGCAGAGGAGGGCAGCGGGGGTGAATCCATCAGGGCCGGGACGGATGATGATCATCACGCCGACGAGGCCGACGAGGATCGCCGACCAGCGCCGCCAACCGACCGGCTCGCCGAAGAAGAGCGCCGCGCCGAAGGTGACGACCAGTGGCAGCGATTGCAGGATCGCCGAGGCATTGGCGATCGGCATCATGCCGAGCGCGGTGATATAGGTGACGGCGGAGAGCGTCTCGCAGATGATCCTGAAGATGATCATCGGCTGCAGCATGATGCGCCAGGAACGCAGCGCTCCCATTTTCCGGGCGATCAGATAGACAAGCAGGCTGGTGAAGAGGCCGCGCAGGAACATGATCTCGCCGGCGTTCATATAGGCGATCACCGATTTGGATAGAGCGTCGCTTGCAGAAAAGCCGGCCATCGCCATGCTCATATAGATGGCGCCCTCAGTATTGCGTGACCGCGGCATGAAGAGATTCCCGTTACCTGTGCGCCCCTTTTAGTCGCGAAGATGCATGAAGGGAATCGGATGAATGTCACATCGGCCATAAATCGATGATGCGGTGCACAATGGCGCTGACGTCAACGCAGGGGTGTGGGTGGAAGTCCCGACAAATCCCCGTTTTATAAAGTGAATTCCGACATTCCCGACGCCGCGATCAAGGCGTCGATGAGGACGCGCCGTCGTGCTGCCGGTTCGGGCCATAGGCGTTTTTCTCTTCCTGCGCGGGAAACGGGTGGCTGCATCGCCTGATGTTTGAGCATCTCAGATCTCGCAACAACGAAGGAGAGATCGATATGACACTTCTCAACGACAAGATCGCAATCATCACCGGCGCAAGCTCCGGCATCGGCCGCGCGGCGGCGAAACTCTTTGCGCGGCAAGGCGCCAAGCTCGTGGTCACCGGCCGGCGGCAGGACGCGCTCGATGCCGTTGTTGCGGAAATCGAGGCGGAGAGTGGTCAGGCCGTCGCCATATCAGGCGATGTCAGGGACGAGGCGCTGCAGGCAAGGCTCGTCGAAACGGCAGTCTCGCGTTTCGGCCGGCTCGACATCGCCTTCAACAATGCGGGCATCCTCGGTGAGATGGGGCCGGTCGCCGGGCTGTCGGTGGAGGGCTGGCGCGAGACGATCGAGACCAATCTCACCGCCGCCTTCCTCGGCGCCAAGCACCAGTCGGCGGCGATGGGAAAAGGCGGCGGGTCGCTGATCTTCACCTCGACTTTCGTCGGCCACACCGTCGGCATGCCTGGCATGGCCGCCTATGCGGCGAGCAAGGCGGGGCTGATCGGCTTCGTGCAGGTGCTCGCCGCCGAACTCGGAGCACAGAAGATCCGCGTCAACGCACTGCTTCCCGGCGGCACCGACACGCCCGCCAGCATCACCAACGCACCTGATGCCACGCCGGAAGTGCTCGCCTTCGTGGAGGGATTGCATGCGCTGAAACGCATGGCGCAACCCGAAGAGATCGCCAATGCGGCGCTTTTCCTCGCCTCCGACATGTCGAGCTTCGTGACCGGCACGGCGATGCTGGCAGATGGTGGGGTTTCGATCAGCCGGACATAGGACCGGCAAGGGAAGGTGCCGTCAGAGCCATAGTTGCGGGTCGTTCTTTGTCGCAGCGGGCTATGCCGCCGCAAAAAAGGCATCGATCAGGCGACTTCGCGTATGTCTTTTGCCGCTTGGCGGTCGAGATAGGCGACCAGGTCCTCGATAGTGACGAGGGGGAGGTTGTGGCGTTCGGCGAAGAGGGTGAGTTCGGGCAGACGGGACATGGTTCCGTCGTCGTTGGCGACTTCGCAGATGACGCCAGCTGGGATCCTTCCGGCGAGGCGGGCGAGATCGACGGCGGCTTCGGTGTGGCCGGGGCGGCCGAGCACGCCGCGGGGGTTGGCGCGCAGCGGAAAGATGTGGCCGGGGCGGGCGAAATCGGCGGGCTTTGCGCGATCGTCGACTAGGGCGCTGACGGTGGCGGCGCGATCGGCTGCCGAGATGCCCGTCGTCGTGCCTTTGAGATAATCGACCGAGACCGTGAAGGCAGTTTTGTGCGATTCCGTGTTGTTGGGCACCATCAGCGGAATATCGAGTGCATCGAGGCGCTCGCATTGCATGGCGATGCAGACGAGTCCACGGGCGTGGGTCATCATGAAGGCGATTGTTTCCGGGGTGACGGCATCGGCCGCGACCACGATATCACCTTCGTTTTCCCGGTTCTGGTCGTCGACGACGACGACCATCTTGCCGCTGGCAACGGCTGATATGGCATCTTCGATTGTTGCGATAGTCATGCTGTCTGGCCTTTCAAGGGTTATGTCAGCGGGCTGACATGGTCTGCTCAGCTCAATCCGTGAGCGTGCCTTCTGCCCTTGGGCGAACAAACGTCAGCCGACTCCGGGATGGAGTGCGACTGCCCGTGTTGTCCTCTTCCATCCGGACTATACCGTCGGCTCCGGCATCTCACCGGATCTGCTGACCTTCCGACAGGAGGTGCCGGAAGCGCTCGCGGGCTCCAGGATTGCTCCTGATACCGCCGGTGGGGAATTACACCCCGCCCTGAGAACGTTTCAAAGATAGGATCAAATACAGGCGGATGGCAAGGTCACTTGACCGGGCAAAAATGCAAAGCTGCCCTAACGCCGATGGACACACTGTTCACACGGAGGCGACGACCGTGTCGCCTTCCGCGCTTCGTTGGTTGTTTGATCTTTCCATGTATGTCGTTGTCCTAAAACCGCTGCGCAGTTTTGGGCGACCTGCATCAGGACATGATCAGGCCGCCGTCGACATTGATCGTCTGGCCGGTGATATAGGCGGCGTCATCGCTGGCGAGGAAGGTGACCAGGCCGGCGACGTCTTCGCCGGAGCCGGCCCGTTTCATCGGGATGCCCTCGACCCATTCCTTCATCAGCTCGCCAGGGGCGTAGTTGCCGAGCAGCTTGCCCCAGGCCTGGTCGTTATAGGCCCACATGTCGGTCTCGATGATGCCGGGGCAGAAGGCGTTGACGGTGATCTTCTCTGTCGCGACTTCCTTGGCCAGGCTCTGGGTGATGCCGACGACGCCCATTTTCGAGGCGGCATAATGCGGGGTGTAGATGAAGCCGTCGCGCGCCTGGCCGGAAGCGGTGTTGATGATGCGGCCGCCGCGCTTGTGCTTGCGCATTCTCGATATCGCCTCCTGGGCGCAGAGGAAGACGCCCTTGGTGTTGACGGCCATGACCTTGTCCCACTCGTTTTCGGTCAGGTCCTCGACGCGGGCGATTGTGATGACGCCGGCATTCTGGATCGAAACGTCGACCGAGCCGAATTCCTTCTCGGCGGCATCGTAGAGGGCGGTGACGCTTGCCTTGTCGGTGACATCGCCGATGAAGGAGATCGCCTTACCGCCTTCGGCCCGGATCTGTTCGGCGACGCCGTGGACCAGGTCCTCATTGGCCGAGACGACGAGATTGGCGCCTTCTTTCGCAAAGCGTTTGGCGATTGCCGCTCCGATGCCGCGGCTACCCCCGGTAATAACGACAGTCTTCTGCTCAACGCGTTTCATGCTCTTTCCTTGTGTCCGTCGATGAACAGCAAATCTGGGTGCGACCTGCCATCCGATCATTATTGGAGCTCAACCGGTTGTCGCGAATTGAGGCAGTCTTGAGCGCCGACGACGACGCGCGAGCCCTCCGTCCGTTCGATCGGCGTGAAGGGCGGGCAGACGACGATATCGCACGCCGTCATGCCCGTTACCCTTCAGCGCCTCGATCTCAGCCAGGGAGGAAGCGAGACCGTGCATTTTCCAGCGGCGGCAATGAGCTTTCTCATCGCATCACCAGCAGCAGAAACCGCCGTCGACGAGCAGATCGACGCCGGTCACGAAACTTGCCGCATTCGACAGCAGGAACACCGCCGGACCGACCATCTCATCCACCGCTGCCATTCGCTGCATTGGCGTCTGCTCTTCGAAGAGCTTGGTCTGATGAACCATCTCGGGACGGGTGTTCATAGGCGTTGCCGTGTATCCGGGGGAGATGGTGTTGACGCGAATGCCGCGGTCGACCCATTCCATCGCCATGGACTTCGACATATGGATGACGCCTGCCTTGGAGGCGTTATAGTGCGCTTGGCTCAGCCCGCGGTTTACGATCACGCCGGACATGGAAGCGATATTGACGATGGAGCCGCGTCCATTCTTCAGCATGGCGCGAGCCTCGGCCTGGCAGGAAAGAAAGACACCCTTCAGGTTGATATCCATCAACGTCTGATATTGGTCCTCCTCCATCTCTTCCGCGGCGTTCGCGTTAGCGATGCCCGCCGCGTTGACTGCAAGTGTCAATGGGCCGAGATCGGCCTCGGTCCGTGCTATTGCCTCTCCAAGGGAAGATTTGCTCGTGACATCCGCCGCGATCTGGATCGAGCGGCGGCCGGCGGCGCGAATATGTTCAGCCGTCTTGGCCAATCCGTCGTCCGTTCGGCGGTCGAGCAGCGCCACGTCGGCGCCGCATTGCGCAAGGCCAATGGCAATGCGCTGCCCAATGCCGCTTCCAGCTCCGGTAACGATGGCAACCTGGCCGCCGAGATCGAAAAGCTTCGGGGCGTTCAGAGTGATGTCGGACACCGCTCTTCCTTTCTCTGTCTGTTTAGATGGTGGCTAGCTCCATGACCGAAACGTCATTTGCCTGGTCACGATTGAGAATGCCTGCCTGTTTGCCTTGTGCAAGCACGAGAATGCGATTGGAGACTCCGAGAACTTCCTCCAGGTCCGAGCTTACGACGATGACCGCCACGCCCCGTTTGGCAAGATTGACGATGATGTCGTAGATGCCCGCTCTGGCGCCGACGTCGATCCCTCTCGTCGGTTCGTCGAGTACGACGACCTTGGGATCGCGCATCAGCCATTTCGCGATGACAACCTTCTGCTGGTTGCCGCCCGACAGGTCGGAGGCATATTGCTCCGCACGGCCTTTCACGCCGAACTTGGCCACTGCCTTCTCCGCAAACGAGCGCTTGACGCTCGGCGTAATCCAACGCCCGCCCAGCTTGTCGAGATTGGCGTAGATGATGTTCTCGCCGATCCGGTGCCCGACAACCAGGCCTTGCTCCTTGCGGTCTTCCGGGACCATCACGATGCCCTTGGAGATCGCATCCGCCGGATCGCGCAGCCTGAGTTCTTCGCCTTCCAGCTTGATCGAACCTGCACTGATTGGGTCCGCGCCCGAAATGGCGCGGACAAGTTCGGTGCGGCCGGCGCCGACCAGTCCGGCGATTCCGAGAATTTCCCCGGCGCGCACATCGAAGGTAACGTCACGGAACGAGTTGTCCGGCGAGCACAGCCCCGACACCTGGAGTACTGGATGGTCAGTCGGAACCGGCAGGGCAGGGAACAAGCGGTCAAGCTGGCGTCCGACCATGCTCTCGACGATCGTTCGCACCGGTGTCGCGCTGTCGGAGAATTCCTGCACGCGCTCGCCATCGCGAAGAACGACGATCCGGTCGGTTATTCGCTTGATCTCTTCCATGCGGTGGGAAATGTAGACGATGCCGACGCCTTGTGAGCGAAGCTTCCGAACCTGTTCGAAGAGAGCTTCCGTTTCCGCGCCGCCAAGGGCGGCTGTCGGCTCATCGAGGATCAGGAGGTTTGCGTTGAGAGCCAGCGCCTTGGCGATCTCGATAAGTTGCTGATTTGCCGTGGAAAGGCCCGCGACCTTCCGCGTTGCGGGTATGTGAAGGTTCAAGCGAGCGAGCTGGTCCTGGGCCCGGCGAACCATCTGGGCGCGGTCGACGGCGCCGTTCTTCATCGGCCAACGTCCGATGAAGACGTTTTCCGCGATCGACAGCTGCGGCAGAAGCTGCAGCTCCTGATGGATCAGGACAACGCCCTTGTCGATCGCTTCCCTTGGGGTGGCCGGGGCATAAGGCTGCCCCAGCCATGTCATTGATCCTTCGGACGGCGTGCGTGACCCGGCGATAATGCCCGATAGCGTTGACTTGCCTGCGCCGTTTTCACCGAGAAGTGCAACCACTTCGCCGGGATAAACGTCCAAGCTGACATTCTTCAGAACCTGGAGCGGCCCATACCATTTGGATATGCCCCTCAGGGAAAGAACTGGATCAGTCACGGCACACCTCCTCAAGACCTCGACTTCATTACGGATGGTTGGCGATGAAGCCTGCGACGTTTTCCTTGGTTGTCAGCGTGGCATCCAGGAGCTGGACCGGTGGCACCTTTTCTCCGGCGACAAGCTTGGCGGCGTTTTCAACCGCGTCGCGGCCCATCTTCTGCGTCTGCTGGGTCGCCGTTACGTTGAAGACGCCCTTGCTGAGCGCTTCGAGAGCTGCGGTGTCACCATCGAAGCCGCCAACCACGATCTTCTGGGAAGGATTGGCGACCTTGATCGCCTGCGCGGCGCCGAGGGCGAGGCCGTCGGCTTGGGCGAACACGATCGAAACGTCCGGATTTGCCTGCAGCATATTCTGCATGATCTGGAAGCCTTCGTCCTGGCTCCAGATGTTCGAGAACTGCTCGGCGACAACCTTGACATCCGGATATGCCTTGAGAGATTCAGCGCAGCCCTTCGAGCGATCGACTTCCGGCGTCGTGCCCTTCTGGCCGTGGATGATGACCATCTTCCCCTTGCCGCCGGCTTCCTTCAGAATGTAGTCGCACACGGCCTTGGCAGACGCGACGGAATCCGTTGCAAGGAAGGTATCGCCGGGTGCTCCCTCGGCGTTGCGGTCAACGTTCACGACCGGAATACCAGCGCTCTTCGCGAGCTTGACCGGAACGGTCGCAGCCGCCGCACCGGCCGGAATGTAGATCAGCGCGTCGATCTTCTGGGTCAGGAGGTCCTGGATCTGGTTGACCTGCGTCGGCCCGTCGCCCTTTGCGTCGACCGTGATGACTTCGATGCCGCGCTTCTTGGCTTCGGCCTCGACCGATTGCTTGATCTGGTTGAAGAAGTTTGCCTGAAGGTTGGCAACGGCCAGGCCGAGCTTCTTCAGTTCCGCCGCGTGTACGGGGCCGAGCATGAGGCCGAGCAGGGCAGCAGATGCGAGCATGGTGCGCGCTATTTTCATTGTATTTCCTCCGTTGTTTGATGGAACCCTCGGGTATGTCCTCCCCCTCGGGGTATTGATCCGCCCCAAACCCTTGGAGCGGAATTCCTGGTCCGCCGACGCGGCGGACCTCGTTCGTCAGGCGCGACGCCGACGAATAGTCTCCGCGCCGACCGCGAGCACGATGACGATGCCGATGATCACTTGCTGCAGGAACGGCGAGACGTTGAGAAGATTGAGCCCGTTGCGAAGGACGCCGATGATAAGAACGCCGATCAGTGTTCCTCCGATACCGCCCGCGCCCCCCGAAAGCGAAGTCCCGCCGATGACGACCGCTGCGATGGTGTCCAATTCATAGCCAAGACCGCTGGACGGCTGGACGGAATCCAGCCTGGCGGCGAGTACGATGCCTGCGAGCCCCGCAAGGACTGAACTTGCGACGTAGACGCCAATCGTCACGAGCGGGACGTTGATACCCGCAAGGCGCGCGACTTCCGGATTTCCTCCCACCGCGTAGAGCATGCGACCTTCGGACCGGAAGTGCAGGAAAAGCCAGGCCGCAAGAACAACCGCAAGCATGAGAAACACAGTGGCGGTCAACACGCCGAAATGGCGATCGATTGCCAGCATCATGAACCAGTCGGGGAATCCCACGATCTGCTGGCCGTCCGTGATCATATTTGCGACGCCGCGTGCCGCGGACATCATCGCAAGAGTGGCAATAAACGCTGGAACCCTGAACTGCGTCACCAGAAGTCCGACGATCAGCCCCGAAACGCCCGCTGCGACCAGAGCAAAAGCGATCCCGACCGGCAGTGGTAGGCCGGCGACATTCGCAGTCCAGCCCATGACCATCATCGCAAGAGCGAGTGCCGAGCCGACGGAGAGATCGATGCCGCCGATCAGAATGACAAAGGTCATACCGACGGCCATGATGCCGAGGACAGTGATCTGATCGAGGATGTTGAGGCCGTTCCGAACCGAAAGAAACGTGTCGGTGCTAAGGCTCAGAAAGACGCAAAGCGCGAGCAGCCCCACGAGTGGGCCGGTGGCGCCCTTGAGCTTGCTCAACCAGGCGCTGGACGAAAGCCCGTGTTCATTGATATCGAGCGCCACCATTGTTCCTCCCTATGCCTAGGCTATTCGCTAATTCACTAGACGAATAAATATTCACTAATGCTGGAAAATTCATTAACAAGTTGCCTCCGGGCTGTCAATAGGATTTGATAGACTTGCAACTGCCGACGCATTGCTTAAAGGGCTTGACTAATCGGCGTCTTGTGCAAAAATATTGATAACTGAATATTTATGCATGAGAGGAATCCATGAATACGACAGAACTCGAGCGGGTCGCTCGCGAGATCCGATTGCGCGATCTCCAGGCGGTCTTTGAAGCGGGCGCCGGCCATATTGGCGGGGAGATGTCGGTCATCGACATTTTGACTGCCCTCTATTTTCGTGTGCTGAATGTTTGGCCCGATCAGCCGAAGCACCCCGACCGCGACAGGTTCGTTCTTTCGAAGGGACATACTGCATGCGCTCTGTATGTGACGCTCGCAAAACGCGGCTTCATCCCGGAGGAAGAGATTTCCACCTTCTTGCAGCCGCATTCGAGGCTGAACGGGCATCCAAATTGCAACAAGGTTCCTGGCGTCGAAACGAATACCGGGCCGCTCGGCCACGGTCTTCCAGTCGCCATAGGAATGGCAAAAGCCGCCAAGCTCTCTGGCGCGAAATATCACACCTATGTCGTCACCGGCGACGGTGAGATGCAGGAGGGCTCAAACTGGGAAGCGATCATGGCGGCCGCGCAGTTCAAGCTCGATAACCTGACGCTGGTGATCGACCACAACAGGTTCCAGCAGGGCGCCGCCCTGGCGGAAACCAACGATCTCGCCCCGCTTCGTCCGAAGCTTGAAGCTTTCGATTGGGAAGTCACCGAGATCAATGGGAACAATATGAGCGAAGTCGTTTCAGCCCTCGAACACCGGGGATCGAGACCGCATTGCATCGTGGCCCACACCAACAAGGGGCATGGAATCTCGTTCATGCAAGACCGAGTCGACTGGCACCACAAGGTACCGAGCAAGGAACAATACGAAATCGCATTGGCAGAATTGTCGGAGGCACTGTAATGAACGCGCCAATAAACGCACCCAAGCTCTACGATTGCCGCGACGCATTCGCCTCTACGCTTGAGCGGCTGGCAGCCGAAAACGAAACGATCGTTGCCGTCTGCAACGACTCCGTGGGTTCCTCCAAGCTCGGCGGCTTCAAGGCGAAGTTTGGAGAGCGCCTCGTCAATGTCGGTATCGCCGAACAGAACATGGTGGGGGTTGGAGCAGGCCTCGCCAATGGCGGACGCCTTCCGTTCGTGTGCGCCGCCGCTCCGTTTCTTACGGGACGGTCGCTGGAGCAGATCAAGGCCGATATTTCGTATTCGAATGCCAACGTCAAGCTGGTCGGCATTTCTTCTGGAATGGCGTATGGCGAACTCGGCCCGACCCATCACTCGATCGAGGACTTCGCCTGGACGCGGGTTCTGCCCAATCTTCCGGTCATTGCGCCTTGTGACCGCATCGAAACAGCTGCTGCGGTTGAATGGGCCGCGGCCTATAACGGCCCCTGTTTCCTGCGGCTGTCTCGCGTCGGTGTGCCTGATCTCCTTCCGGAGGGTCACAAGTTCGAACTTGGCAAGGCAAACCTCCTTCGCCAGGGTTCCGACCTCACCCTTATTGCAAACGGCACTTTGACTCATCGAATCCTAAAGGCTGCCGAGATTCTCGCAGAACGCGGCATCAACGCCAGAGTGCTCAACCTTGCAACGGTTCGTCCGATCGACGAGGACGCCATCATCGCCGCGGCGAAGGAAACCGGAGCGATCGTCACAGCCGAAGAGCATTCGATTTTTGGCGGGCTCGGTTCCGCGGTAGCCGAAGTGGTGGTCGACAATGCTCCGGTCCCGATGAAACGTCTCGGAGTTCCCGGCGTCTACGCTCCGACCGGTTCTGCAGAATTCCTGCTCGACGAATTCGGGATGGCGCCGTCCGCAATCGCCGACGCGGCGCAGTCGCTGATCAGGCGCAAGTAACTGGGATCACGTGATCAGCCCGGACGCTTTCTGTCGTCCCGGCTGCCGTCTGATCTGGGAGGATAGAATGCGGGCAATTCTGGCCATTGACCAGGGCACGACCAATTCAAAAGCAGTTCTGGTTTCCGAAAAGGGAGAAATTGTTGGCAGGGGTTCGGCTCCGGTCGGCATCACCTATCCGAAACCAGGCTGGGTCGAACAAGACCCACGCCGGCTCTACGCATCCGTCTGCGAGGCGATCGACGCCTGCCTGAAGGCCGCCCCCGACGTGGCTGTCGAGGCCGTGGCGATTTCCAATCAGCGCGAGTCAGTCACTGCCTGGGACGCCGAAACGGGAGAGGCACTTGGACCGGTGGTGAGCTGGCAGTGCCGTCGAACGGCACAGGATTGCGAACGTCTCATTGCTGAAGGCCGCCTTGACCGCGTGCAGGCGCTCACAGGACTGCCGCTGGATCCGATGTTCCCGGGTTCGAAATTCCGATGGCTGCTCGACCGTATTCCGGCCGGGCGATCGGTGCGGCTGGGAACGGTCGACAGTTGGCTCGTCCACTGCCTGACGGGCGGGCGCCGGCATGTTTGCGATGCTTCGAATGCCGCCAGGAGCCAGTTGTTCGATCTCCAGGAGCAGAGCTGGAGCGAGGAACTTGGCGAGATTTTCGGCGTGGATATCGCGCTCCTCCCCGAGGTACTCGACAGCTCTGCCGACTTCGGCAGGACGCAAGGGTTGCCAGGCGTGCCGGATGGAACTCCGATCATGGCCGTGATCGGAGACAGTCATGCTGCGCTGTTCGGTCATGGAGCATTCAAGCCGGGTGATGGCAAGGTAACCTTCGGAACCGGCTCATCGGTGATGACGACGCTTCCGCGATTTATTCCTCCACGCAACGGCGTCACAACGACCGTCGCATGGCGTCTCAATGGAAAGCCGACTTTCGCTTTCGAAGGCAATATTTTGGTTTGCGCCGCCAGTCTCCCCTGGATGGCAGGCATTCTCGGCCTTTCGGACGTGGCGGCCCTTGTCGAACTTGCGGCGAGCGCCGAACTAGGCGGACCGGGCTTCGTGCCAGCATTCGTGGGACTGGGCGCACCCTATTGGAACTCCGACGCCCGTGCCCTGTTCTCCCAGATCAACTTCAATACGACACGTGCGCAAATGGCGCGGTCGGTAACCGACTCGATCGCCTTCCAGGTGCACGACGTGATCGCCGCCATGCGAGTACAAAGCGGCGGCGAGCTCGGGGCGCTCTATGTGGACGGCGGACCGAGCCAGAACCGCTTCCTGATGCAGTGTGTCTCGAACCTCATCGAACATCCCGTGATCCAATGCGAAGCACCCGAGGCCTCGGCTTTGGGGGCCGCATATCTCGCGGGTCTTTCACTTGGCCTGTGGAGCGATCTCCAGGTTATCGCAGAGCTGCCCCGGAGCTCGCATATTATTGACCCGGAACCCGTGGATCGAGCGGTGCTTCTGAATACCTGGAATGATGCACTTGCCCGCTCGACGGCACGCGAAACAACGGCTAATGATGAATAAAAATTCACCCTAGGATTAGCGATGACTCGCCTCAATGAACTCCGCCTCATCTCAAGGGTCGCCCAGATGTACCACTTGGAGGGACGGCGACAGGCGGAGATCGCACAGCACCTTCGTCTGTCGCAGGCGACGGTGTCGCGCATGCTCAAGCGTGCCGAGGCCGAAGATATTGTGCGAACCAGCGTGACCCCTCCCGTTGGCACCTACAGCGAGCTTGAGAGCGCACTTCGCGAGAAATATGATTTGCCGGAGGCGATCGTCGTTGAGTGTACGGAAGATCGGGACGGAGCCATCATGGCCCGTATCGGAGAGGCAGCGGCTCATCTCTTGGAAGTGACGCTTGCGCCAGGGGAGATCATCGGCGTTTCGAGTTGGAGCCAGACCATCTCCAAGATGGTCGAGAACATTCATCCCCTGAAGAGCGCTCAGGCGAAATACGTCGTCCAAACCCTTGGAGGCATGGGCGATCCTTCAGTGCAGACGCATGCGACGCAGCTTACCACGCGGCTTGCTCGGCTGACCGGCGCTGAGCCAAAACTGCTCGCTGTGCAAGGCGTTACGACGTCCAGAGAGGCAAAATTTCTTATGCAGGCCGATCCATACGTTCGGGAGACGATGGACTTGTTCGGCAGCATAACGCTTGCGATCGTCGGAATCGGAGCAGTCGAGCCGTCCGAACTTCTCGCACGGTCCGGCAACATCTTTTCGTCTCGCGAACTCTCTGATCTCGCGGAAGCGGGAGCCGTCGGCGATATCTCACTTCGCTTCTTCGATAAAAACGGCAAGCCGGTCAAGACACCCCTGGACGACCGGGTCATAGGCCTTCCACTTGAGGATCTCGAACGGGTGGACCGGGTCATTGCTCTTGCTGGCGGGTCCAAAAAGATCGAGGCTATCGCAGGCGCGCTGCGCGTGGGGGTGATCGACATGCTTGTTACGGACAAGTTTACCGCGCAGCGATTGATCGACTGACGGGGCAGACTGATTTTTGGCAGCCTCAATGCGCTGTCCCATCGACGATCACGTGGTCGTGGTCAAGCGAGCATTTCTCCACCCGGGCCTCGACCCTGTAGATCTCCCGCAGCATCTCGGCGGTGACGACGTCGCGGGGGGTGCCGCAGGCGTGCATGCGGCCGTTGGCGATGACGAGGACTTTGTCGGCGAAGCGGAGCGCCTGGTTGAGGTCGTGAATGGCGATCAGCACGATCATGCCCTTGGTGCGGGCCTGGCGGCGCATGAAATCGAGGACCTCGACCTGGCGGTGAAGATCGAGCGCGCTGGTTGGCTCGTCCATCAGCATGATCTCCGGTTCGCGGACCAGGGCCTGGGCGATGGAGACGAGTTGGCGCTGGCCGCCGGAAAGCGCGCCGAGATCGCGGAAGGCGATGGCTGACATATCGAGCGCCTTCATGATCTCGTCGATGAAGCGCAGGTCACTGTCACTGACGGCCCAGGATTGGCCCTGCTTGCGGGCAAGCAGGATAGATTCGTAGACCGTCAGCACCGCGTTTGCCGAGGTATCCTGAGGCATGTAGCTGATGGCGTTTTTTGTCTTCGACCCTTCAACGACGACATGGCCCGGCCCCTTGAGCAGGCCGGTGATGCGCTTGAAAAGCGTCGACTTGCCGGCGGCATTCGGGCCGATCACTGCGACGACCTCGCCCGATGTCATCACCGGCGTCGTCACGTCTTCGACGAAGAGCTTGCGCCCGTGATAGGCGCCGACGGACTGCAACTGAAGCGCTACCACGACCGGCTCCTGTTCGAGAGGATGAGCGAAAAGAAGAAGGGCACGCCGACCAGGGCGGTAATGATGCCGATCGGGAAGACGACACCTGGGATGATCGACTTCGAGACGATCGAGGTCAGCGAGAGGAGCAGCGCGCCCGACAGGATCGAGCCCGGCAGGAAGAAACGCTGGTCCTCGCCGAGGATCATGCGTGATATATGCGGCCCGACGAGGCCGACGAAACCGATCGTGCCGACGAAGCTGACGGGTATTGCGGCAAGCAACGAGACCACAAGCATGGTTTCCAGCCGGATGCGGCGGACATTGACGCCGAAGCTCGCGGCCTTGTCCTCGCCAAGGCGGATGGCGGTCAGCGCCCAGGCATTGCGGGCAAAGAGCGGCAGCGCCATCAGCAGGACGGCGAGCGTCACCCAGATCTTCGGCCAGGTGGCCTTGGTGAGGCTGCCCATTGTCCAGAAGACGACAGCCGACAGCGCCTGTTCGGAGGCGAGATATTGCAGGAAGGCGAGAGCTGCATTGAAGGTGAAGACCAGCGCGATGCCGAGCAACACCACCGTCTGCACCGAGACGCCGCGGGCCTGCGAGACGAAATGGATGAAGAGCGTGGCGATCAGCGCCATGATGAAGGCATTGACCGGCACCAGTAGCCCGGCTGCTACAGGCAGAAGCGGAACGCTGGTGACGATCGCCAGGGCGGCACCGAAGCTTGCCGCCGCTGAAATGCCGAGTGTGAACGGGCTGGCGAGCGGATTTGCGAGGATCGTCTGCATCTGCGCGCCGGCGACGGAGAGCGAGGCGCCGACGACGATCGCCATCACGGCAACCGGCATCCGGATGTCCCAGACGACGGCGCGGATCTGATCCGAAACGGAGGAAGGGTCGAAGAGGGCGGAGACGACCTCGCCGAGACTATAGCGGGCCGGCCCCCAGGCGAGATCGACCGCGAAGGACAGACAAAGCACTGCCGTCATGGCAAAAAGGATCAGAAGCTTGCGCCGGGCGAGGGCGCGGTAGCGCTCCCTCCCGGCTTCGGCTTCTATCGATATGGCGGCGATCTCGGCCATGTCGGATTACTGACCCGCCTTGGCGTCGACCCAGTAACCTGGCTGATAGGCGACCGGCAGGAATTTTTCGTGGAATTCCTTGAAGGTGGCATCGGGATCGAGATCGGCAAAGAGGTTCGGATGGAACCACTTGGCCAGCTGCTGCACGGCGACGAACTGGTAGGGGCTGGTATAGAACTGGTGCCAGATCGCATGGACATTGCCGCCGGCAACCGCCCTGGAGCCGGTGAAGGCAGGGTTTTCCATCAGCGTGTTCAGCGCCTTGCGGCCGTCGTCGAAGGTGGCTGCCGCATTCGGGCCGACATTCACAAAATCTTTGGCATTCTTGGTCTGGCTCCAGTTGGAGCCGGTGACGACGATGACGTCAGGATTGGAGGCGACGACCTGCTCGGCATTGATCGAGCCGGTATAGCCCGGCAGGAAATCGGAGCCGAGATTGTGGCCGCCGGCCCAATCGACCATCAGGCCGAAATTGTCGGGGCCGAAGGTGCCGCAGCATTCGACCAGGCCTGCGGCGCGGTACATGAAGACATTCGGCTTCGGAGGATTGGCGGCCTTCAGTCTGTCGGTGACGCGGGCCATCTGCTCTTTCCAGAAGCTGGCGACGGCTTCGGCGCGGTCTTCATGGCCGAAGATCTGGCCGAGGATCTTCAGGCTCGGCTCGGTGTTGGCGAGAATGTGCTCGCGGAAATCGATGTAGACGATCTTCACGCCGATTCCGTTCAGCATGTCTTCGAGCTTCACCTCGTCGGCGGCCGCTTTGTTGCCGATCGGCAGCAGCAGCACATCGGGATGAAGCTTGACGACCGTCTCGGTCTGCAGCGTTCCGTCGGTCAGGTTGCCCAGAAAGGGCAGGTCCTTGCCCTTCGGAAACTTCTCGACATAGGCGTTGAAGCCGTCCTTATCGGTGGTCCAGAGATCGTTGCGCCAGCCGACGATCTTGGCGAAGGGATCTTCCTTCTCGATCGGCGCGACGGCGTAGAGCATGCGGCCTTCCCCAAGGATCACACGCTCGACCGGCTTGTCGAAGGTCACTTCACGGTCGGCCACATCCTTGACGGTGAAGGACTGCGCCCAAGCCGAAAGCGGCAATAGGCTCGCAATCGCCGCTGCGGAGACTGCGAGTATTTTCACGAAATTCATCTGGAAATTCCCCCGAGGTCTGAATAATGTCCGCAGGCATAAGAAATATGACTTTATGAATCAAGTTCTATGTTTTAGAGCGTTTCCAAACTGATCCGATGCCGGGGTGCCTCACATGAATTCCATGAATACGAACTACTCCATCCGCGATGAAATCCGCGATTTCTGGTCGGAACGGGCGGCGACCTTCGACCAGAGCGTCGGTCATGAAATCTTTTCGGAAGCGGAGCGCAAAGGCTGGCAGCGGCTGATCAGAAAACATCTCGGCGAGGGGCAAGGGCGAGCGGCGCTCGATCTTGCCTGCGGCACCGCCGTCATCTCGCATCTGATGCACGGCGCCGGCTTTGCGGTCACCGGCCTCGACTGGTCGGATGCGATGCTGGCACAGGCGCGCGCCAAGGCGAAGAAGCGTGGCACCGATATCCGCTTCGTGTCCGGCGACGCCGAAAACACGATGGAGCCACGGGAAAGCTACGACGTCATTACCAACCGGCATCTCGTCTGGACGCTGGTGGACCCAGCTTCCGCCTTCAAGGAATGGTTCGCGGTGCTGAAGCCGGGCGGCAAGGTGCTGATCCTCGACGGCAATATGGGCAAGGAAACCTGGGTGAAGGGGTTGCAGAAGCTCTGGACGAAGGTGACCGGCAAGCCGGCGGCAAGCCACATGACGCCGGAGATGATGGCCCGGCACCAGAAGATCCGCTCACGCGTGCATTTCTCCAGCCAGATGCCGGCCGAAGCAGTCGTCGATCTTCTGCGCCAAGCCGGATTTACGGATATTGTCGTCGACCGCAAGCTCAGCGATATTCATTGGGCGCAGGCGCGCAAGATGCCGTTTTTGCGCGGGCTGGAGCGGATGGTGCAGGAGCGGTTTGCGATTTGTGCGCGTAAGCCTGGGTGATGGGGATCCGGCTCCCTCTTCTCCCCGACGGGGAGAAGATGCCCGTCAGGGCAGATGAGGGGGTGAGCGGCGAAGCCGCGAATGCGCTGAGCGCAAGCGCAGGGCAATGAAGGTTGTGCCGTGCGGCCCCCTCATCCGACCCTGCGGGCCACCTTCTCCCCGCTGGGGAGAAGAGGGAAATTGCCGCACCGTATCCCGGCCCTTCGCTTGAGCTCAGGGCGTTCGGCGCTGCGATCGATTCACTGGATCGATCGCTCCCGCTTTGCGGGACCGCGCCTTACCCTCCGGTGACACTCATATGCCGCGCGACTGCTGGGCGATTATGCGTGCGGTCGATGATGAAGTCGTGGCCCTTCGGCTTGCGGGTGATGGCCTCGTCGATGGCGGCGTGGAGGAGGGCGTCGTCTTCGGTGGCGCGGAGGCTCGCGCGGAGATCGGCGGCGTCGTTCTGGCCGAGGCACATGTAGAGCGTGCCGGTGCAGGTGAGGCGGACGCGGTTGCAGCTCTCGCAGAAATTATGGGTCATCGGCGTGATGAAGCCGAGGCGGCCACCGGTTTCCTCGACCCTGACGTAACGCGCCGGGCCGCCGGTCTGGTAATCGATGTCAGCAAGGGTGAACTGGTCTTCGAGATCAGCGCGCAGTTTCGAAAGCGGCAGGTACTGGTCGGTGCGGTCTTCTTCGATCTCACCCATCGGCATGGTTTCGATGACGGTGAGATCCATGCCGCGGCCATGGGCGAAGCGCAGCAGCTCCGGCATCTCGGCATCGTTGAAATCCTTCAGCGCCACGGCGTTGAGCTTGATCTTCAACCCTGCCTTTTGAGCTGCGTCGATGCCTTCCATGACCTTGGCGAAATCGCCCCAGCGGGTGATCTTGCGGAACTTGTCGGGGTCGAGCGTATCCAGCGAGACGTTGATCCGGCGCACGCCGCAATCATAGAGCTCCTCGGCATGGCGCGAAAGCTGCGAGCCGTTGGTGGTCAGCGTCAATTCGTCGAGGCCGGAGCCGATCTTCTGGCCGAGCTGGCGAACCAGATACATGATGTTCTTGCGCACCAGGGGCTCGCCGCCGGTCAGCCTGATCTTGCCGACACCCTTGGCGATGAAGGCGGAACAGAGCCGGTCGAGCTCTTCCAGCGTCAAGAGATCCTTCTTGGGCAGGAAGGTCATATTCTCCGCCATGCAATAGGTGCAGCGGAAATCGCAGCGGTCGGTGACGGAGACGCGGAGATAGGTGACCGCCCGCCCGAAGGGGTCGATCATCGGATGTGCATCCGCTACCAGCGGCAATGCATCGCCTATCGTTCCGACTCTGGTGTTCACCTGTATCTCCGTACTCTCTTCAATGTGGGCATATGCTGTTGTCGCGTCAAGGGAAACAGCCCGCGCGAGCATGCCAATTTCAGCTTGCGCTGAAAAAGATCAGCGCCTACTCCTCGCATGAGAAGAGGACAAAATGATGAGCGATATCTGGCCGAGCGAACTTCGCGTCTCGAAAGACAGGCAGCGGCTGGTGGTGACCTTCAACGACGGCCAGAGCTTCGACCTGTCAGCCGAACTCTTGCGCGTGCTGTCGCCCTCGGCCGAGGTGCAGGGCCATGGGCCGGGGCAGAAGGTGACGGTGCCGGGCAAACGCAATGTTGCGATCATCTCGATGATGCCGACCGGCAATTACGCAGTCCGGATCGGCTTTGACGACATGCACGATACCGGCATCTACACCTGGACCTATCTGCGCGAGCTCGGCGAACGGGGCGCGGAACTGTTTTCGGCCTATGAGGACGAGCTCAGCGAAAAGGGCATGAACCGCGACACGGCGGAGAAGCCGCGCTGACGCTCACGAGCGCGCCGCTATCAGCTTCAACAGACTCATAATTCCAGCCATCGGGGGGCCATATGGCGAAAACGAACGGAAAGAACTGGCTGCGCGCCAAGGGCAGCGCCAGCGGCAACAAGGTGACCTTCCTCGAACTGTTCTTCGACCTGGTCTTCGTCTTTTCGATCTCGCAGCTCTCGCATGCGCTCGCCGCCCACTACACGCCGCTCGGTGCCGCCGAAGCGGCGCTGATGACCTTCGCCGTCTGGTGGGTGTGGATTTTCACCGCCTGGGTGACGAACTGGCTCGATCCGGACAAGATGCCGGTGCGCGGCATGCTGGTGGCGCTGATGATGCTCGGGCTGCTGCTGTCTGCCTCCATTCCCGAGGCCTTCGGCGACAAGGGCCTGCTGTTTGCCGGCGCCTATGTGGCGATGCAGGTCGGGCGCTCGTTGTTTACGACCTATGCGATGACGCGCGTCGACCGCGCCAATACGCTGAATTTCGTCCGCATCACCGCCTGGCTCGTGGCAGCAGGCGTCTTCTGGATCGCCGGCGGGCTGCTCGAGCATGAAGCCCGGCTGATCGCCTGGGTGATAGCGCTTGCGATCGAATATGCCGGGCCGGCCGCGGGCTTTGCCGTGCCGGGGCTCGGCCGCTCGACGGCGCGGGACTGGGATGTTTCTGGCGCGCACATGGCGGAGCGCTGCGCACTCTTCGTGATCATCTGCCTCGGCGAAGCGATCCTGGTGTCCGGCCGCACCTTTGCGGAGCTGCCGTTCTCAGGACTGACCAGCGCCGTCTTCGTCACCGGTTTCATCGGCACGGTCGCCATGTGGTGGCTCTACTTCCGCTTCGGCCACGGGCGCGCTGCCCACCGTATCGAGCATGAAGAGACGCCGGGAAGCTTGGCGCGGCAGGCCTTCACCTATGGGCATATCCCTATCCTCGCCGGCATCATCGTCCATGCGGTGGCGGTCGAGTTCATGTTCTCGCATCCGCACGAAACCGGTGATCTCGGCATCGCCGCAGCTGTGCTCGGCGGCTCCGGCCTGTTCCTGATCGGCAATCTCTGGTTCAAGGGCGCGACCAGCGGGCGAATGCCGCTCTCGCATCTCGCCGGCCTGGTGCTTTTGATCCTGCTTGCCTTTGTCGCGCCCTTCATCGAGGTCTATCTGATGGGCATTCTGGCGACGCTGGTGCTGATCGTCGTCGCCGCCTGGGAATATCGCTCCCTGACGGGCACGGAGGCAGCGCCGACGCTGCATTGAACATCAGTCTTCGTCGCGCAGATCTTTCAGCAGCACAGTGATGATCCGCTCCATCGAATCGGCAGTCGCCATGCATTGCTCTATCGGCTCATCCGACAGCACGCGGTCGATGAGGCCGGTCTGGATGGCCATGGCTTCCTCACTTAGCTTCCGACCTTCTGGCGTCAAATAGAGGCGCAGCACGCGCTTGTCGCGCTCGTCATCGCGGCGAAGGATCAGACCGCGCTTCTCCATGTGCGGCAAGAGCATGCTCATATTGGAGCGGCCGACCAGCAGCTTGCGCGCCAGCTCCTGCTGCGAGATTCCTTCGAAACGGTAGAGATTGACCAGGATATCGAGGTGCGGCGGCTTGATGTCGAGATCGGCAAGCGAGCGGGCCAGGGATTGTTGCATCAGCTGGCAGGCGCGAGCCACCGCGATCCAGCTGCGAAAACGCGGATGATCCCAGGGAAGGGATTGATTTTTGTTCATCGTTGTACTTTATTGTTCAGTGTTGAACAGTCTTTTGGAATCCCACTATGGCAAACTTTGCGCTTGACGTCACCCGCCTCGGGTTTTCGGCTCTACAGGCAGTTTCGCCTGATCTGGCAGGCAGAGCGGCGTTCCAGCTGTTCTGCCGGACACCGTCGCCGCGGCCAAGTGGAGCCAAGGCGAAGGCGGCGCATGCGGCAGGTGCGGCCCTGCTTGCCAGCGCCGAACGCTTCACCCTCAGGCTTGGCGGCGGGCTCCAAGCGCATGCCTGTCGGCTGAACGGCGGGGCGAGGGGCAAACGCAAGCGCTACCTGGTGACGCATGGTTGGGGCTCCAGCGCCGCATATATGGCCGAGCTCGTCTCGATGCTTTCAGCAACGGGAGCGGAGGTCGTGGCGCTCGATTTTCCCGGCCACGGTCGTTCCGGCGGACGCTTCCTGCATATGGGGCTGGCGGTGGAAACGATCGCGGCGGCGCAGACGCGCTTCGGCGCCTTCGACGCGGTGATTGGCCATTCCTTCGGCGGTGCGGCACTGATGGTTTCGGCCGTGGGCCTGTTGCCCGGTGTGGCACCCGTCACCGCGGAGAGACTGGCGCTGATCGGCGCGCCGAGCGAAATGGCCTGGCTGTTTACCGATTTCGGTCGGATGGTCGGTCTTCGCCCTGCGGCGCAAGCGGCACTGGAGAATGAGGTCCATCGCGTCACCGGACGGAGACTTGAGGATTTCGACGTCGGCGGGGCTGCGGGCGGCATCGGCCGGCCGGTGCTCGTCATCCATGCTGAGGACGATAAGGAAGTGTCGCCTCTCCATGCCAGGCGCTATGGCGCGGCGGGCGAGAGCGTTCGGCTCCTCTGGGCGAACGGTTTCGGCCACCGGCGGATCATCGGCGCCGAAGCGGTTCTTGCCGCGATAGCGGCGTTTCTCGACGGCGATCGGGGCGTGGGTGAAGTGCCCGATGAAAGCATCAAAAAAGATGCGGAGATCATTCCGTTTTTTGAGCTTCCGGCAAGGCGCGCGGCATTGTAGCGTCCGTCGCGAAGATCAAGCCGCGGCGGGACGCCTCATGAAAATCATCAGCAGCATCGAAGAGCTCAATACGATTTATGGCGCCGGCCTGTCGCCGGCCTCCGTCACCAAGGTGACGAAGCAATTGACCCCCCTCTATCGGGAGATGATCGAGATTTCGCCGTTTGCGGCGCTTGCGACCGTCGGGCCGGAGGGTCTCGACTGCTCGCCGCGCGGTGATCTTGGCGGCGTGGTGCGCGTCGCCGACGACGAGACGCTGCATCTGCCGGATTGGCGCGGCAACAACCGCGTCGATTCGCTCTCCAACATCGTGCGCGATCCGCGCTTGGCGCTGATGTTCCTGATCCCGGGTTCGAACACGACGATGCGCATCAACGGCCGCGGCGTCGTCTCCGATGACGAGGCGCTGCTTTCGAGCTTCGAGATGGACGGCAAACATCCCCGCACCGTCGTCGTCATTTCGATCGACGAGGTCTATTTCCAATGCGCGCGCGCCGTGATGCGGGCCGAACTCTGGAATGAAGAACACTTCGCCGATCCGGCGAAGCTGCCGACGCCAGGGCAGATGCTGAAGGCCGCAACCGGCGATTTCGACCAGGAAACCTACGATCGGGAATGGCCGGGGCGGGCGGCGAAGACGATGTGGTAAAACGCCGTCATCTTGTTGTGACGGCTCAGTTTTTTGACAAACCTCGGCCTTTACTCGACGTCATCCTCGGCCTTGTGCCGAGGATCTGCTGCACCGGTTGCAGATGCTCGGGACAAGCCCGAGCATGACGAAAGAGGAGTTGGCCGGAGTGTCAGCAGCTTGTCGCCGTCACCTGTCGGTGACAGCGTGCGTGTGGCGTGGGAGGCCGTTACGTCTTATAAATCAGCCAACTCTTGGTGAAATCCTTTTGCATGCCGTCCTGATAGAGGATGGTGCAGTTGCGGCCGGCATTTTTGGCGCCGTAAAGGGCGATGTCGGTCTTGCTATAGAGTTCGCCGGCATCCCCGGCGCTGGAGGCCATGCAGATGCCGATCGAGACGGTGACCGGACCGTAATTCACCCGCGTACGGGAGTTTTTGAAGGGCGTCGTCTCCAGCGTGCGACGAATGCGCTCGGCGATCGCGGTCACTTCCTCGGGCGTGTTGCCGTCGACGATGAGGGCGAACTCCTCGCCGCCGGTGCGGGCAACGAAGATGTCACGGCGGACATTGCTGCGGATGACGGAAGCGACGGTGGCGAGCACCTTGTCGCCGACCGGATGGCCGTAGGTGTCGTTGATCTTCTTGAAATTGTCGATGTCGCAGAGCAGCAGCGCCGTCACCGGCCGCATGCTCGAATTGTCGAAGATGGCGGCGAGGCGGTCGTCGAAGGCGCGGCGGTTGGAAAGGCGAGTCAGCGAGTCGGTGTTGGCGATGCGCTTGTATTCGTCGAGTTCCTTGCGGACCTGATCCATCTCGTGCGAGCGCTGGACGACGTCCTCGACCGTGCGTTCGCCATGCGCCATGGTGTCGCCGGTCGCCTGGCTCAGGAGATCGATGGCGTTTTCGATCAGTTCGACGCTGGCGTTGCTCTTGGAGGTGATGCGCTTGTGGGTCTCGCCGAGCAGTCTGGTGTAGCTCTCGAGCGAACTCTGCTCCTGCCTGAGAATGCGCAGCAGGCCATCGAGTTCGCCTGATATGCGCGTATGGGCATCGTCGAAGACACGGGCCGGGCTGTGGGTGAAGTGCTGCGCGCCGAGCGCATCGAGTTCGGCCTGGGTCACCTGGCCGCCGAGGGCCGCAAGGTCGCGGGTGAGGGCTGGATTGGAGCCGATATAGGCCTCGTAGAAGAGTTGGTAATTGCGCGGTATCGGCGCGACGCCCATGGAGCGCATGGCATAGGTGATCTGACCCGCAACGTCGGGAACTGGCACCTTGGGCGCGACAGCCGTATTCATCCGGCGAACTCCTCATATATTCAAAGGCAATATTCTATTTGTTAGCTTAAATTTCTTGGGAAAAGATTAAAGCGATATATACCAAAGATTACATGCGACAAATGCCCCACGGGATAATACTTCGATCAGGCCTATGATTCTCCATGGAAAAACGTATGTTTAGTGAGACAGTGCATACTCGCTGAGCGGGTACAGCGTCTAAAAGACTTACAGTTCTTCTCTGCTGGAGACCGTATTCATCTTGTCGACAGCTGGTTTTGGCCGTTTCGTATTGCAGTCTCGACACTTTTGGGATCGTATTTTCTGCAACGAACCCGATCTTAGCCCACAAATCAGGGCGTGAAATCATGCAAACCTCCCGTCATATTTCTTTCGCCATCCTGACCTTCACCGTCCTTGCCGCCAGCGCCTTGCTGCTGGAGCACACCGGTTTCTTCGCCGGTGCTTTCCGAACGGAGATCCTGGCAAGGGTCGATGCCGGGGATGTGGTGAGCGTGGGCGAGGCGGTGACGGCGCGGAACATCAGTGCGTCGGACAAGGCGTCGGTCCGGTAGAACGGGCGGCAACGCAGCCTGCCCATCACCCCAAATTCAGCTCCTGGAAGAAATCATTGCCCTTGTCGTCGATGACGATGAAGGCAGGGAAGTCTTCGACTTCGATCTTCCAGACCGCTTCCATGCCGAGTTCGGGATATTCGAAGACTTCGACCTTGCGGATACAGTCCCGGGCAAGACGGGCGGCGGGGCCGCCGATGGAGCCCAAGTAAAAGCCGCCGTGTTTCTTGCAGGCCTCGCGCACGGCGCGCGAGCGGTTGCCCTTGGCGAGCATCACCATCGAGCCGCCGAAGGACTGGAACTGATCGACGTAACTGTCCATGCGGCCGGCCGTCGTCGGGCCGAAGGAACCGGAGGCGTAGCCGACCGGTGTCTTGGCCGGGCCGGCATAATAGACCGGGTGGTTTTTCAGGTAATCGGGCATGCCTTCGCCCTTTTCCAGCCGTTCGCGGATCTTGGCATGGGCGAGGTCGCGGGCGACGATGATGGTGCCCGACAGCGATAGGCGCGTCTTAACGGGGTGCCTGGAAAGTTCGGCAAGCACCTCGGCCATCGGCCGATTGAGATCGATGCGCACCGTCGATTCCGACAGTTTCGCCTCGTCGATTTCCGGCATGTATTTCGACGGATCGGTTTCGAGCTGCTCGACGAAGATGCCATCGCGGGTGATGCGGCCCTTGGCCTGACGGTCGGCGGAACAGGAGACGCCGAGGCCGATCGGCAGCGAGGCGCCGTGGCGGGGCAGGCGGATGACACGCACGTCATGACAGAAATACTTGCCGCCGAACTGGGCGCCGACGCCCATCTGCTGGGTCAGCCTGTGGATTTCCTTCTCCATCTCGATGTCGCGGAAGGCGTGGCCGCTCTCGGAACCTTCGGTCGGCAGCTCGTCGAGATAGCGGGTGGAGGCGAGCTTGACAGTCTTCAGGTTCATCTCGGCCGAGGTGCCGCCGATGACGATCGCCAGATGGTAGGGAGGACAGGCTGCCGTCCCTAAAGTCAGGATCTTCTCCTTAAGGAAGTCGATCATCCGGTCATGGGTCAGGAGCGAGGGCGTGCCCTGGTAAAGGAAGGTCTTGTTGGCCGAGCCGCCGCCCTTGGCGACGAACAGGAATTCGTAGGCGTCGGTGCCTTCCTCGTAGATGTCGATCTGGGCCGGCAGGTTGTTCCTGGTATTCTTCTCCTCGAACATTTTGACCGGCGCGAGCTGCGAGTAACGCAGGTTCTTCTTCTCGTAGGCGTCCATGACGCCGCGGGCGAGCGCTGCCGTATCCTCGCCCTCGGTCCAGACCCTCCGGCCTTTCTTGCCCATGATGATCGCCGTGCCGGTGTCCTGGCACATGGGCAGCACGCCGCCGGCTGATATATTGGCGTTCTTCAAGAGATCGTAGGCGACGAAACGGTCATTGTCGGTCGCTTCGGGATCGTCGAGGATCGAGGCGAGCTGTTTCAGGTGGCCGGGACGCAGCAGGTGGTTGATGTCGGCAAAGGCGGTTTCGGCCAGCAGGCGGATCCCCTCCGGCTCGACGGTCAGGATCTCCTGGCCCTTGAACGTGTCGACCGACACATGGTCGCCGCTGAGCTTGCGATAGGGGGTGGCATCCTTGCCGAGGGGAAAGAGATCGTCAGCCATCGAAGTGACCTTTCTGGTAGGGCGTCGCTAGATTGGAAGCGGTCTAAATCTGCCGTGGGGCAAAAGCAATCAGGATGCGCCGGAGTCTGGCAGGTTAAGCCATGGTCGCGCGTGCTGCATCACGCGCATTGGGTGAGGCTAGCGTAATCGCCTCGACAAAGACGACTCCAGGTTGCCTTCGGTCCGCGGCCAGTTCATATTCCCGGCAGCGTTAACCTGCCGGGGCTTCCAATGACAAATGCAAAGCCAACTGCTGTCGACGACCTTCTCGTTTTTTTCGAAGACAATTGGATCCGCGGGAATCTGCTGCGCCTCTCCAGCGATCCCGAGGGAGCGGACATGTATGTTCGCTTCGTCAATGGCGTTCGTATCGACGCCAAACATGGACCTGACCACGAAACGATCATAAGGGGCGAATACGGGACCTTCAGACTGAAACCTGACGGTCACTTCGAGTACGAGCTGGACTACACGCTCGACGTCGTGAAAAATTTAACAAAATACGATCAGCTCATCGAGACGCTGAGCTTCAAGATGTCCGATGGCTCGGGAGGCACGGACCTCGGCGTGTTGACGCTCGCGATCGACGGCGTCAACGAAGGCGACAAATACCATGAAAACCTGGATTTCGACGATTTGGGCGTCACATCGAGGGCCGATAATTTCTCTCTGCCTGATTATCGCAACTTTGCGCTCTCGGTGAATGGAAGCCACGAGGTGACGCTTCTGAACGGGTATGTCTATGATACCATCCCGGGTGTCGATGCCATCACCGAGGACGGTTTCAGCGATACCGTTCTATCGCCGGGTTCTGCGCCCGTAAGCTTGAAAATGCTCGATGGCGGGGAATTCACCTTTCAGAGCGTTTCGATTGCCGAATTGTCGGCAGCGCCCTTTCACCTGACGCTCACCGCGCTGAACGACGGCCAGATCGTCTATCAGCAGGAGTTCGAGGTCACCGGCCCCACTCTCGAGGTCAATCTCGAAGACATCGAAGAAATCCGTTTCGACTTCATGGGCAATTCCGTCGTGATGGACAATTTTTCGCTGTTTGCCTTGCTATAGGCTTGAGGGAGTTGCGGCATATCCCCTTCTCCCCGCGAGCGGGGGTCCGAAGGACGGGTCGAGACCTGTGGCTCGACCCCAGTTGGTGGCGGCAGCCGGATCAGGGGCTGTGGCCTATGCGACCTTCCTACTTCGGCCCGATCATCGTTTCCGGGCGCACGATCTCGTCGTACTCTTCCGATGTCACCAGGCCGCTGGCGAGGGCCTCTTCCTTCAGCGTCGTGCCGTTCTTGTGCGCTGTTTTAGCGATCTTGGCGGCTGCGTCGTAGCCGATCTTCGGGGCGAGTGCGGTTACCAGCATCAGCGAGCGTTCGAGGCCTGCCTTGATATTGTCCTCGCGCGCCTCGATGCCGACGACGCAATTGTCGGTGAAGGAGACCGCTGCGTCGGCGAGCAGCTGCACCGACTGCAGGAAGTTATAGGCCATCATCGGATTGTAGACGTTGAGTTCGAAATGGCCCTGGCTGTCGGCGAAGGTCAGAGCCGCGTTGTTGCCGAAGATATGGATGCAGACCTGGGTCAGCGCCTCGCACTGGGTCGGATTGACCTTGCCGGGCATGATCGAGGAGCCGGGCTCGTTTTCCGGCAACGCCAACTCGCCAAGGCCGGCGCGCGGGCCGGAACCGAGCAAGCGGATATCGTTGGCGATCTTGAAGAGGGCGGCGGCTGCCGCATTGATGGCGCCATGGGAAAAGACCATGCTGTCATGCGAGGCGAGCGCCTCGAACTTGTTCGGCGCGGTGACGAAAGGCATGCCTGTGATGGCGGCGATCTCCTCGGCGACCTTTTCGGCAAAGCCCACCGGCGCGTTGAGGCCGGTGCCGACGGCGGTGCCGCCCTGGGCAAGTTCGCAAAGGCCGGGCAGGGTCATCTCGATGCGCTTGATGGCGGAGCCGACCTGGGCGGCATAACCTGAGAATTCCTGGCCGAGCGTCAGCGGCGTCGCATCCTGGGTGTGGGTGCGGCCGATCTTGATGATGTGGCTAAATTCGGTGACCTTCATGTCGAGGGCGGCATGTAGGTGCTTCAGGGCCGGCAGCAGGTGATGGGCGATCTGCTCGGCGCAGGCGATGTGCATGGCCGTCGGATAGGTGTCGTTCGACGACTGGCTCATATTGACGTGATCGTTCGGATGTACAGGTTTTTTGGAACCCATGACACCGCCGAGCATTTCTATCGCACGATTGGAGATCACTTCGTTTGCATTCATATTGGACTGCGTGCCTGAGCCGGTCTGCCAGACCACCAGCGGAAAGTGGTCGTTCAGCTTGCCCTCGATCACCTCCTGGGCGGCCTCGACGATCGCTTTGCCGAGGTCAGGATCGAGTTGGTCGAGCGACATGTTGGCGCGGGCGGCGGCCTGCTTGACGATGCCGAGTGCGCGCACGATCGACAGCGGCTGCTTTTCCCAGCCGATCTTGAAATTGCCGAGCGAACGCTCGGCCTGGGCGCCCCAATATCGGTCGGCGGCGACGTCGATCGGGCCAAAAGTATCGGTTTCGGTGCGGGTTGCGGTCATCAGCCTTGCCTTCCCTTTACATGCTGTTTTCGGGCATTTTCGAAAGATGAGGTCTTATAGGTTGGAAAGTCCGACAAGAAAACTGGACGCCGTGCGAAATATTGAAACCGGAAGTCATGTTTGCGCAGGCTTTCCGGCGTGCCTTTTAAGCCACTTTGGAAATTTTATGCATCCGGGCGTTTTCGCCGCACTGGTCTGGCGGCGAAAATTCGGTAAAAAATTAACCAATAATTTCATAATTTTGTGTGAACTGCTGGGCGGCGCCGTGCAGGATCTCCGTCACACAAAATTGAGCCCGCCGGCGCTGGCGGCGCAGGCCGGTTTCTGATCAATGAGGCCTTACGCTGCTTGAGTTTCGCGGGATTTGAGCTTGAGCCTTGCGCTCGTGACAAGAACAGCATGACACCGGGACTGGAAGATATATGACGTTCGTTTTGAAAAGCGCGGCATCCGCATTGGCAATTTCCTGCGGCGTGGCGGTGATGAGTGCCGCACCCGCGCATGCTTATACATTGATGGACATGCTGCGCGGCGACAGGCAGCGGAGCCAGAGCACTATCTTCATGGACCAGATGCCGCCTGGCCGTGTGGGCCCGCGCGACGGCGTCGGCGGATCTCTCGGCGGGCTCGATCCGGAAGCGCCGCTGCCGAAGGTGAGCGGTCCGCGTTATTATACCTACAAAACCGAGACGCTGCAGTTCGTCGATACCGGCAAGTTCTCCGATCCCGTCGTCACCGGCGCGGTCGCCGATGTTTCGGGCAGCGGTGATGCCAACGCCGAGCCGGCCGTGCAGCGCCGTTTCCTGGCGCAGGCCAAGGTGCGCGCCAATGCCGACGTCGCGAAGGCGCTCGAAGCCTATTACGGCGACAGCCGCAATCCGCTCGTCTGGGTCGAGGGCAACCAGATCAACGACCGCGCCAAGTCCGCGATGCTGGTACTTGCCGATGCATCCTTCGTTGGCCTCGACCCGGCGGATTACGCCGTCCAGACCCCTGATATCGACCCGGCCAATCCCGATCCCGCCTTCCGCGATCGGGCGCTGACACAGTTCGAACTCGATCTCTCCGCCAAGGTGCTCGCCTTCGTGCAGGACACGGTGCGTGGCCGCATCGATCCGAACAAGATCTCCGGCTATCACGACTTCCAGCGCAAGCTGGTTAACCTGGCCCCGGTGCTGAAGCTTGCCCGCCTGAGCCCCGATGTCGGCGCCTATATAGGCAGCCGCTCGCCTGATAGTCCGCAATTCCAGGCGCTGAAGGCGGAGCTTGCCAAGCTTCGCGCCGCCGACGGCGGCAACGAGGAGCGAATCGTCGTTTCGCTCGACAGGCTGTTGAGGCCTGGCGACAGCTCGCCGGAGATCGCCAATATCGTCAAGGCGATCGGCAAGCACGGTTCCGAAACGCTGAGGACCGATCATGCGGCAACGCTTGCTGCTTACGCCGGCAGCATCGACTATTCGCCTGACATCGTTTCGCTGGTCGAGGACTTCCAGAAGGAGCGTGGGCTGAAGGCCGATGGCGTCATCGGCCAGGCGACCGTACGCGCCATGACCGGCGGCGACACCAATGCCTCGAAGATCGACAAGCTCGTCGTCGCCATGGAGCAGGCGCGCTGGCTGCCGGAAGATCTCGGCTCCCGTTATGTCATGATCAACCAGCCTGCCTACATGGTCTACTACCACAATGACGGCAAGGAACAGCTGTCGATGCGCGTGGTGGTCGGCGGCAAGAACAATCAGACCTATTTCTTCGACGACGAAATCGAGACGGTCGAGTTCAACCCTTTCTGGGGCGTGCCGCAGTCGATCATCATCAACGAGATGCTACCGAAACTGCGCTCGGATCCGAACTATCTCGACCAGCTCGGTTATGAGGTCGAGGTGAACGGCCACGCTGTCGCCTCGTCGAGCGTCGACTGGTACGGCTCGACCAATAATGTTTCGGTGCGCCAGCCGCCGAGCAGCGACAATGCGCTCGGTGAACTGAAGATCCTGTTCCCGAACAGCCACGCGATCTATATGCATGACACGCCGTCGAAGAGCTTCTTCAAACGCGACATGCGGGCGCTGAGCCACGGTTGCGTACGCCTTGCTGATCCGCGCGCAATGGCGGCCGCCGTGCTCGGCACGACGGTCGACGACGTCGCCAAGCAGATCGCCAGCGGCCAGAACCACGCGGTGCGCGTGCCACAGAAGATCCCGGTCTACGTCTCCTACTTCACCGCCTGGCCGAACAAGGACGGCGTGGTGGAATATTTCGACGACGTCTATGGCCGCGACGCTTATGTCGACAAGGCCTTCGACGCGACGACCAAGGCGCGTGGGGCGCAGATCTGATAATCAGCCCTGATTAGTGGTGCCGGCGGGCAGTCTTTTGGCTGCCCGTTTTTGTTTTTTACCGCGCCCACGGAATGGGAATAAAGTGGAGAGGGCTTGCCGCGTGGTACCCCCCTCTGCTCTGCCGGGCATCTCCCCCACAAGTGGGGAGATCGGCAAGTGGCACGACCTTCCGGCCCATCTTCCGCTTTGCCGGCGGCGACTATGATTGTTTGGGGAAAGCCGGCGCGCCTATCCAATCTCCCCACCTGTGGAAGAGATGCCCGGCAGGGCAGAGGGGGGGCCACACCGCTCGCCAGCAGAAAGAGGGACGGCTCCGTCTCAGACGGAAACCTTCTCCGCATATTCCCGCAACAGCGTTTCCACCAACTCCGGCGTCAACTCATCGAAATGGGTGATGATGCGGTCGGGGTTAAGTGTGTTCACCGGCACGTCGGAATAGCCGAAAGGCACGGCGATCGACGGTACCCCGGCGTTTCTTGCCACGGCGATGTCGTTGACGCTGTCGCCGATCATCACCGTGCGGGCGATGTCGCCGCCAGCGCGTTCGATGGTGCCGGTGAGGTGGCGGGCGTCGGGCTTGCGGTATTCGAAGCTGTCGCCGCCGGTGATGGTGTCGAAATATCGGGTGAGGTCGAGCTTGTCGAGCAGGCCGACTGCCAGGCTTTCCATCTTGTTGGTGCAGACGGCGAGGCGGTAACCCTGAGATTTCAGCCGGTCCATGGCGGCGACCAGGCCGGGATAAGGTTCGGTCCGGCCGGGCATGTTGCCGGCATAGTGGGCAACGAAACGCTCGACCAGCGGCGGCAGGGCGTCGCCTTCGAGCGGATGGCCGCGCAGCCGGCAGGCGCGCTCGACCATTACGCGCGCGCCCTGGCCGACGAGATGGGTGAGGTCGTCGTAGCTGACCGGCTCGAGGTCAAGGGCCGCGATCGTGTGGTTCAGGCTCTCGACCAGATCCACATGCGTATCGAGAAGGGTGCCGTCGAGATCGAAGACGACGAGCGCCGGGCGAGTGGGGGCAGGGGTCAAGGGCATGTCTCTTTGAGCGAGGGTCGTCTTGAGGAGCGATGGATCGTCCAAGGGAACGATGGATCGTCCCTGAGGTAGGCGATCACGCGGCGGAAAGCAACGTCCGGCGATGGCCGGAAAGGCCGCAGGCCTCTGTTTCGGCTTTTCATTTTCCGTGATGATTTTGACTTTCGTTTGCCAGGCGAGCCGTGTAAACAGCACATCCAACGCAATATCAGGAGCTGGCGGCGCATGGATGCCCGCGAAATGAAGATCAAGGCCGCCGAGGCCGCACTCGCCCATGTCGAAAGCGGGATGCGTCTAGGGATCGGCACCGGCAGCACGGCGGAAGAATTCGTTCGCCTGCTGGCAGAGAAGGTCGCGGGCGGCTTCAGGGTCGAAGGCGTTCCGACGTCCGAACGAACCGCGCGGCTCTGCGTCGAACTCGGCGTGCCGCTGAAGTCGCTCGACGAACTGCCGGCACTCGACCTGACGATCGATGGCGCCGACGAGGTCGATCAAGCGCTCAGGCTGATCAAGGGCGGCGGCGGTGCGCTGCTGCGCGAAAAGATCGTCGCGGCCGCCTCAGAGCGAATGATCGTCATCGCCGACGAGAGCAAGCTGGTCGATACGCTCGGCGCCTTCGCGCTGCCGATCGAGGTCAATCCGTTCGGGCTCGTCTCGACGCGGATCGCGATCGAAAAGGTCGCGGCCCGGCTCGGCCTCTCGGGTGAACTCGCTCTGCGCCAGTCGGGTGACGGAGAGTTTACCACGGATGGCGGCCATCACATCATCGATGCATCTTTTGGCCGCATTCCTGATGCAGAGGCGCTTTCGAGCGAGCTGAATTCCATACCCGGCGTCGTCGAACACGGGCTCTTTATCAATATGGCGGCACTTGCGATCATTGCCGGTCCTGCGGGTGCGCGCACGCTGCAGGCAAACAGATAACAGGAGCATATACTCATGATGAACATTGCAGGTTTTGGCCGTCTCGCCGCTGCGACCGTCGTACTTTCCGGGCTTGCCTTCGGCTCCGCCGTCAAGGCGCAGGAGGTCTCCGAGGAGCAGCTGAAGGCGTCTCGCGCGGCGATCGACGCCATTGGCGCCACTGCCCAGTTCGACAACATCCTGCCTGGTCTCGCCGAGCGCCTGAAGGCCGGGCTGATCCAGGATTCGCCGAACTACCAGGACATCATTTCGTCGACGGTCGACGCGCAGGCGCTGGCGCTGGCGCCGCGCCGCGGCGATCTGGAGAAGGAGGCGGCACTCACCTATGCCAAGACCTTCACCGTCGACGAGCTGAAGGCGATCGCCGACTTCTATAATTCCGACGTCGGCAAGAAGCTGCTGCGCGACGGCCCGGTCGCCTCGCGCGAGACGGCGAAGGCTGCCGACATCTGGGCGCAGGGCATTTCCCGCGACCTGGAAAAACAGAGCAACGTCGAGCTTTCCAAGGTCATCAAGGCACCGCCGCCGGCAACCGACAGCCCGACCGCTCCCGCTCCGGCACCGGCTGCCCAGCAGTAAGGCCTGTCCCATCAAATTTGCGAAAGCCCGGCATCGTCCGGGCTTTTTTGCTATGATACGGCAAATGCCGCCGGCGAGGCTTCAGGTGACCGCAGACATGTTCGCTCATGATAAGGCTGTCCGAGTGCGGATATCCGGAAAGGTCCAGGGTGTCGGTTTTCGCTATTGGACGCGCGATGAGGCGGTACGGCTCGGTTTGACGGGGTGGGTTCGCAATGAAGAGGACGGGGCCGTCGTCGCTGTGATCGCAGGACCCGACAGCGCCATCTCGACGATGATCGAGCGTTTCAGGCGCGGGCCTTCGGGGGCGTCGGTTTCGAGCGTCGAGACGGAAGCAACCCAGCTTGAGAAGAGCTCGACGGATTTCCGCATTACCCGCTGACAGCATCAATCACCAGAGCATGATCCCGAAAAGTGTGAGCGGTTTTCGAACGACATCATGGTCTACTTCTTTGATTTAGATCAGGATTCAGATTTTAGTCCGATCGGGTCTAAAATCATCCTGATATAGGCAGATGCAATTGGCATCGCATGTGCGCGGCAACTCAGCCCCTATGGGTTCGGGTTCTTTGCAAGTTGCCACACACCCTCCTCATCCGGCTCCACGCGCTTGTTGCCGCGATAGAAGATTGGCAGTCTCGTCTTCTTGTCGATTGAGAAACGGCTCGGCGTGTATTTTTCGTCCTCATGGCCCTGAATGGCGAGGCCGAGCGCTTCCTTGAATTTGCCAGCCTTGCACAGGTTGCTGAAGAGAGTTTGATCCATCTTTTGCTCCGCCATTCTTTTCCATCCCATGGATTGCCTGCCAGCCTCGGCCGACCGGGTCAACCGTAAACGGTAACCGGGTCAACCGAAGACGGTGACCGGGTCAACCGTAGACGGTGACTGGGATCAGCCCTTTACAATGAAGATTCGGCGATGGGAACCGGATGACGCGGGAGCGGGCTTTTGTTTTCATAACGATCGCCCCTATATCAGGAACATTCTTTCTGCGATTCCCTTCCGGAGCTCCTCATGTCTTCCTACGACTACGACCTCTTCGTCATCGGTGGCGGTTCCGGAGGCGTGCGCGGCGCCCGTGTCGCCGCCTCGCTCGGCAAGAAAGTGGCGATCGCCGAGGAGTATCGCTATGGCGGCACCTGCGTCATCCGCGGCTGCGTGCCAAAAAAGCTCTTCGTCTACGCCTCGCAGTTCCATGAGCATTTCGAGGATGCGGCGGGCTTCGGCTGGACCGTCGGCGAAAGCAACTTCGACTGGAAGAAGCTGGTGGCGGCCAAGGATGCCGAAATCGCTCGACTCGAAGGTCTCTACAAGAAGGGGCTCGCCGGCGCCAATGCCGAAATCCTTGAAACGCGCGCCGAACTCGTCGATGCCCATACGGTCCGGCTGCTGAAGACTGGGCAAACGGTGACGGCAAAGACGATCGTCATCGCCACCGGCGGACGGCCGAACCCGCATGCAGCCCTTCCCGGTCACGAACTCTGCATCTCCTCCAACGAGGCCTTTCATCTCGAAGAGCTGCCGAAATCGATCGTGATATCAGGCGGCGGCTATATCGCCGTCGAGTTCGCCAATATCTTCCATGGCCTCGGCGTCGAGACGACGTTGATCTATCGCGGCGCCGAGATCCTGTCGCGCTTCGACGAAGACCTGAGGCGCGGGCTGCACGAGGCGATGGTCGCCAAGGGTATTCGCATCCTGTGCCACGATACGCTGCAGAAGGTTTCGAAGGGTGCGGACGGGCTCATTCTGGAGACGCTGAACAACGGCACGCTGCAAGCCGGCGTCGTCATGCTGGCGCTCGGACGCGATCCGAACACCGAAGGCCTCGGCCTTGAGGCGGCCGGCGTCGCGATCGACGAGCGCGGCGCCGTTATCGTCGATGAATATTCCCGCACCAATGTCGAAAACATCTACGCTCTCGGCGATGTCACCAACCGGGTACAGCTGACTCCGGTGGCGATCCACGAGGCGATGTGTTTCATCGAGACCGAATACAAGAACAATCCGACCCGGCCGGACTACGAGCTGATCCCGACCGCCGTGTTCTCACAGCCGGAGATCGGTACTGTCGGCCTCTCGGAAGAGGATGCCGGCAAACGTTACGGCGAACTCGAGGTTTATCGCGCCCAGTTCCGGCCGCTGAAGGCCACGCTTTCCGGCCGGGCCGAGCGGATGATCATGAAGCTGATCGTCGATGCGGCGAGCCGCAAGGTAGTGGGCGCCCACATCCTCGGCCACGATGCCGGCGAAATGGCGCAGTTGCTCGGCATCACACTGAAGGCCGGCTGCACCAAGGACGATTTCGACCGGACGATGGCGCTTCATCCAACAGCGGCCGAAGAGCTCGTGACCATGTATGCGCCGAGCTATCGGATCCGCGACGGCAAACGGCTTTGAGCCGCGACGGGCTTTAGCTCTTTGTTTTATGCATGTCGTTGACCCGGAACCGCTGCACACTTCCAGGCGACATGCATTAGAGCCCCGTGCGTCCTTTCGGACGCACAAACGACGCTCTAACACCTTGAATCTACGCATCGTGCTTTCCGAAAATCGATTCCGATTTTCGGGCAGATGCGCTAGCTGGTGATGCGCGGCGCCCGGATGACCTTGAGGAAAAGCGCCTTCATCGCATCGGTGATACCTTCGGTCGGCGTCACCTCGAAATAGAGGCCGGGCGAGGCGCATGCCTGCATCTTCGTCGGGATCTCGCCCTGGAAAGGCTTGATCCACGTATTGTACCAGCTGTTTTTCGGCAGCGGCAGATAGGTGGTGTAGAGCACCGCGATCCTGATACCCTTGTCCTTCAGTGGCTGACAGAAGGACGTGTCGATCGGCTCCTGGCAGCGGTTGCCGGTGAGTTTTTTGGTGCAGCCTTTCGGTTTTTCGCTGTCGCCGACGCCGTCCGAGACGAAGAACAGAATCTTCTGCGGTGTCGTGGCGGTGCTGCCGTCGCCGGGGGTGGTGATAATGGTTTTCATCTGCGTCAGCGCGCTGTCGAAGCTCGTCTGCTGGTCGTTGTTATAGCCCTGATACGGAATGGTCATCAGGTCGACGGCGTCGGTATAGCTGCGCACCTTGTCGAGATCGTCCGTCGGGTCGGATATGGTGGTCAGCTTGGCATCCTCGGCCTTGGTGCCGAACGTATAGACGCCCATGCGGAACTGATTGCTGGAAACACGCGTGGACTTGGCGGTCACCGTCAGTTCCTTGGTCGCCTGGCGCACGACGTCGATGCGCATGCTGACGCCGAGCTTCTTGGCGAGATTGTAATAATTGTTGTTGTTCTGCGTTTCATGGCACGCGAAAGCGCAGGTATCGCTGGTGTTCTTTTCCATCGTCGAGACGTCTGTCGCGGTGGCGCCAACGCCCATCGAAGGGGTGTTGTCGAGCAGGATGTAGAAATCCATAAAAGACGCGGTCTGGTATTCGGCCGTCGCTGTACCAGAGATCGTGATCGAATCCCGGCCGAGCACACGCATGAAGGTGGTGGGCACGGTCGCGCTGAAGGAAACCTGCGAATTCAGCTTGTTGGCGGTCTTGGTGACATCGATTCCGAGATCGACATGAACGTCGGTCAGCTCCCCGGATATTTGAGACATGAAGATGCTGCGGGCGTCGTCCTTGCCGAGCGAGATCGTGCCGTTGCCGCTCATGGTCATGGCGGCTGCGACGGCGCCGGATTTCTCCGCGATCGAACCGACGGCAGCGGCATCGGCAGCGGCGTAGAGCTGCGTCCTCAGGCTGAGCGCGTGAGCGAAATCTACCGCCATGCCGGCCGCACCGAAGAGCGGCACCACCAGCAGTGCCGTCATGATGCCGAAATTGCCCGAGCGGTCCGATATGAAACCGGGCGGAAGGATCGCCATGCCATGTCCCCGTAGTTGAAACTCTCTCCGGTTCTACATTGAAAGTCTAAAGTATGGGAAAATCGACATGGTATACGCTGGTTTAACTAGAGCAGGGCGGGCGGCGGCGGTGAGGCGACAACTGTCGGCGAATGGTCTTTGCAAGCCTGACCTAAAGGTCTATAAGCCGCCGCATATTGAGGGCATCCTGAGGTATGGATGTGAGAACAGGTGAGTGAGATGGCAGACAATTGGACCCCGAGCAGCTGGCGGCAAAAACCGATCCTGCAGGTTCCCGAATATCCCGACGCAGCCGCTTTGGCGGCAACGGAAGCCACGCTCGCCAGCTATCCGCCGCTTGTCTTTGCAGGCGAAGCGCGCCGCCTGAAGAAGCATCTCGCCAATGTCGCCGAAGGCAACGGTTTCCTGCTGCAGGGCGGCGACTGCGCCGAGAGCTTCGCCGAGCACGGCGCCGACAATATCCGCGACTTCTTCCGCGCATTCCTGCAGATGGCTGTCGTGCTGACCTTCGGCGCGCAGCTGCCGGTCGTCAAGGTCGGCCGCATCGCCGGCCAGTTCGCCAAGCCGCGGTCGTCAAATGTCGAGAAGCAGGGCGACGTGACGCTGCCGGCCTATCGCGGCGACATCATCAACGGCATCGAGTTTACCGAGGAGTCGCGCATTCCGAACCCGGAACGCCAGGCCATGGCCTACCGCCAGTCGGCTGCGACGCTGAACCTTCTGCGCGCCTTTGCGATGGGCGGTTACGCCAATCTCGAAAACGTGCATCAGTGGATGCTCGGCTTCGTCAAGGACAGCCCGCAGGGCGAGCGCTACCGCAAGCTTGCCGACCGCATCAGCGAAACCATGGATTTCATGAAGGCGATCGGTATCACCTCGGAAAACCAGCCGGCGCTGCGCGAGACCGATTTCTTCACCAGCCACGAGGCGCTGCTGCTCGGCTACGAGGAAGCGCTGACGCGCGTGGATTCCACGTCGGGCGACTGGTATGCAACGTCGGGCCATATGATCTGGATCGGCGACCGTACGCGCCAAGCCGACCATGCGCATGTCGAATATTGCCGCGGCATCAAGAACCCGATCGGCCTTAAATGCGGCCCCTCGCTGCAGGCCGACGACCTGCTGCAACTGATCGACATCCTGAATCCTGCCAACGAGGCAGGGCGCCTGACGCTGATCTGCCGATTCGGCCATGAGAAGGTCGCCGACAGCCTGCCGAAGCTCATTCGCGCCGTCGAGCGCGAGGGCCGCAAGGTCGTCTGGTCTTGCGACCCGATGCACGGCAACACGATCACGCTCAACAACTACAAGACCCGTCCCTTCGAGCGGATCCTGTCGGAAGTCGAAAGCTTCTTCCAGATCCACCGCGCCGAAGGTTCGCATCCGGGTGGCATCCATATCGAGATGACCGGCAAGGACGTGACCGAGTGCACCGGCGGCGCCCGCGCGGTCTCCGCAGAAGACCTGCAGGATCGCTATCACACCCATTGCGATCCGCGCCTTAACGCCGACCAGGCGCTCGAACTCGCCTTCCTGCTTGCCGAGCGCATGAAGGGCGGCCGCGACGAAAAGCGGATGGTCGCCAACGGCTGAGATCAGCCTGAAACGGATGACGAAAAGCCCGGTTCGCCGGGCTTTTTTATTGAGAGGCCTCGCTCTTTGCTCAACGTCATCCTCGGCCTTGTGCCGAGGATCTGCTCCGCCGGATGTAGATGCTCGGGACAAGCCCGAGCATGACGAAAGAGGAGTTGGCCGACTTGTTAGAGCATGATGCCGAAAAGTCTGAGTGGTTTTCTGGCGACATCATGCTCTAACTACTTAATTTAGAACAGGATTCAGATTTTAGGCCGACCCGGCCTAAAATCATCCTGTTCAAGCAGCCCGGCGAACCGCCGGGTTTTTTGTTGCCGTGCACGCGAACCAGCCTCCTCATATACTCGCCTGGACGCTGTGCAGATTGGCGTAGACGCCGTCTTGCGCCATGAGCTCGTCATGTGTGCCCTGTTCGACGATGCCATCAGCCGTCAGGACCAGGATGCGGTCGGCATGGCGGACGGTCGACAGACGGTGGGCGATGACCAGGGTGGTTCGGCCATTTGCCAGGCTGAGCAGCGCCTGCTGCACCGCCCGTTCACTCTCGTTGTCGAGCGCGCTGGTCGCCTCATCGAAGATCAGGATCTCAGGGTTCTTGAGGAAGGCGCGGGCGATGGTGATGCGTTGGCGCTGGCCGCCTGACAGTTTGACGCCGCGTTGGCCGATATCGGTGTCGTAGCCATGTGGCAGAGCCATGATGAAGTCGTGCGCATTGGCGGCGCGTGCCGCGGCTTCCAGCTCGGCGTCCGTGGCATCTGGCCGGCCGTAGCGCAGGTTTTCCGCCACGGTGCCGGCAAAGAGGTAGACATCCTGCTGCACCACCCCGACATGGCGCCGGAGCGAGGCAAGCGTCACCTCGCGTATATCGGTGCCATCGATGCGGATCGTCCCGGCCTGCACATCGTAGAAGCGCGGTATCAGCGCGCACAAGGTGCTCTTGCCGACGCCTGACGGGCCGACCAGGGCCACGAACTCGCCGGGTGTGATGGTCAGCGACAGCCGTTCGAGCACGCGCGGGCCATCGGCCTCGTAGCCGAAGGCGACATCGGTGAAACTGATCTCGCCCTTGGGGGCCGGTATCGGACGGGCGGCCGGTCCGTCGGTGATATCGGGAGCGATCTCCAGGATTTCCATCGCCCTGATGAAGCCGGTGTAGCCTTCCTGCCAGAGGCGCACGAAATTGGCGAGCCGCTGCACGGGATCAACAAGCACGGCGACGCAAAGCAGGAAGGTCAGCATGTCAGGCACGGTCAGCTCCGCTGCCAGGATGCGCAGGCCGCCGACGATGATGACCAGTATGGTGATGAGCTGGGCGAAGGTTTCGGTGCCGACCGAGAACCAGGCCTCGCTGCGATAACCCTCGGCGCGGCTGTGCAGGAAGCGCCGGTTCTGCTCGGCGAAGCGCTCCCGCTCCAGCGCTTCGTTGGCGAAGGACTGGACGACGCGGATGCCGGCCAGAGCATCCTCCACCCGCTCGTTGACGGCGGCGATCTGCCGCTTGCTGGCTTCGAGCGCCCGGTTCATGCGCCGATTGAAATGCAGCGCATAGACCACCGCCACCGGCGTGAGCAGAAGGATGAGGCCCGCCAGCGGCGGATCGATGAAGAACAGCACCAGCATGGCGCCGCTATATTTGAGCACGCCGATGGCGAGATCCTCGGGGCCATGGTGAAAGAGTTCACCCAGCCACAGGCTGTCATTGGTGATGCGGCTCATCAGCTGCCCGGTGCGCTGGCGGTCGTAGAAGCTGAAGGAGAGCTTCTGACAATGCTCGAACAGTTCCTGACGGACCGTCGCTTCGATCCGGGCGCCCATCACATGGCCGCGATAATCGACGAAAAAGATCGCAACGATCTGGACCGCGAGAACGGCAAGCATGACGCCGCCCATCGCCAGGATCTGTGCGAAGGCCTGCGGGGCGTCGGGCAGGGCCAGAAGGCGGCTGGTGACGACGTTGGCGCAGAGCGGCAGGGCGACCGCCGTGCCGGCGACGAGGATGGCGCATAGCAGATCCGCCAGCAGCAAAGGCAGATGCGGCCGATAATAGGAGAGGAATTTGAGCATGCGCGGCCTACCCCGGTCGCGGTCGGCGGTATTCGGGTCGTCGCGGAAGAAGTTCAGGAAGAGGTTATGGCGTCGCGAGCTTTTCCTCGCGCGGGAGAACGGAATGTTCATGAAGCTGAATGTCCTTGTGGGGGTATGTTCCTTTCTGTTTGGACAGGGTCGCTCTCATGTCAGTCTCCCGTGGATGAATTGAGCTCTTAGTATCGCCGACAACCGCGCATGATTCAATGCGTCGACGGGATGAGGCGGCCGGGTGTTGTCGACGAGCAACAGGTTCGAAGCCCAATTCGGACTAAGCAGGGGCGATGCTTGGCCTCATTGTACCAGCACCGATTGCTGGCAGCGTACATCGGTGACACGCACGTCGGCTTCGCCGATCTTGACGCCGAGCAGCGTCAGGAGGTTGAAGAGCAGCTCGTCGAGCGGCTTGGTCAGGCCGGAGAGCGTATCGGCGACGGCGCTCTGCACCACGGTCTTCGACAGGCCGATGCCGAGGCCGAGAATGGAGACCTGGATATCGGTCTCCTTGACCAGCGACGCCATGGCCGAGGTCAGCGTATCCTTGGTCGAGACGTTCTTGATGGTGTTGGCAGCGATGTCGGCCGGCTGGAAGGTCAGCTTGGTCTTGCTGAGATTGGTCACGTTGACATGGGCAAGGCCGGATACGCTGAGCAGCGTCGCGTCGATCAGCGTGGCGCGGGTGACGCGTGGCGCGCTGCCGAAATTGACGAAGGCGTTCGGATCGACGTCGCCGAGCGACAGTTCCGCAACGCCTGGCACGACCTCGACGCCGACACTGGCATTTTTGGCGCCGCCGCCGAGACAGGAAATGCTCGCGAGCCTGGCCTCGGCATGAGCGACTTCGAGATAAAGGGGCACGCGTACCTTCAGCCCGGCGAGGGAATTGGCGCCGAGCACTGACACTTCGAGCGCCAGGCGCACCTGCGCGGTGCGGACGGTGGCGCCAACGGCGCCGATCCCGTTCGAGGCAGCACCCTTCGGCATCTCGCCGATCGCAAGCGTCAGTTTGACCGTGGCAAGCCCGGGCACGGAGGCGCCCAGATTGGCGGCGACCTGCTTCTTCTGGTTTGCGGCAACGGCTGCCGCCGAGACGATATCCATCACGCTCGCCTCGGCCGAGAGGTGTGAGCCGCTGCCGATCATGCGCTCACCGGTCGAGCCGAGGTCGAAGAGATCCTCAAGCTTGATCTTGACCTGCGTCGTGCCGAGCGCCTTTTCAATCGTATTGAGCGCATTGGTGACGGTGGGCGTGAGGCCGCCTGTCTTGCCGAGCGTCTTCAAGAGTCTGGGATAAGAGATGTCGGTCGCCAGCAGCTCGTCATAGGTGCCGGCGGTAAGGTTGAGATCGGTCGCCAGCATGTCGAGGAAGGGGAGCAACTTGATATCGGCTGATGTGAGCGCCTCGTAGTCGGCGACCTTCAGCGAGAGGCTGGTGCCGAGCAGGCTGCCGAGCAGCGAGTTCAGGACGCCGCCATTGAGGCTTGCCAGCCGCGAGCCGATTGAGAAGGCGGCAAGCTTGGAGGCCGAGGCGGTGCCGACTGCCCTGAGATTGGGAGCGGCGGCAAAGGCGGTGGCGAAGATCAGCTCCGCCTTCTGGTTGATGCCGACCTTCACCGCGTCGTAGGGCTGGGCGCCGGCGGCAAAACGGCTGCCGAGCGGCACTGAGGCATCGGCGAGATAGGTGCCGGGAGTGAAGTCGGCGACGGCGTCGAATTGCGTCAGGTCAGATGTCAGCGGCAGCGCGCCCTTCTTCGTCGCATAAGCCGTGTCGGTGCGGACGGCGATGTTGAGGCCGTTCTGGTCGAAATTGGCGACGAGGTTATCGGCGGCGTGGTTGATGTCGGCGGCGGCGACGATGGCGCCGATATCGCTCAGCTGCTGCAGGCGCCGCTGCTGCAGCGTCATCATGCCATAGTCAACGCCGAGACCGAGCGAATAGAGGATCAGGGGAGCTGAGAGCGCTGCCATGATGGCGATATTGCCTGACGCATTGGTGGCGAGGTAGCGCAGGCGGGTCTTGAAGCTACGCATCTCAAAGCCCTCCCATCCGGATGGTCGCGAAGCGTCGGATCATGTGGTCGGGCAGAGGAAAAGTGTAGAGGTTCCAGATCGGCAGGTTGTTGGCGTCGTATTCCGCCGTCACGGTGAACTGGTTGGCATTGCCGGGGTCGGTGGTGACGGTGACGTGCAATTTGGTCTTATCGAGCAGCGGATGGTCGATGGTCGAGCGGCTGATAAAATCATCTACCAGCTGCGATCGCTCCTGGCTGGTCATGCCAGCAACGGCGGTGCGCGCGGCATCAGCGGTCAGCTGTTGCACCGCGTGGGAAGCGCTCAGATAGATGCCGTAAGCAATCATTGTCAGGACGATTAGGAGGAAGAGTGGCGCGACGATCGCGAATTCGATCGCCGCAGCGCCGCGGTTGTTCGAAGGGAAGTGGTGGAGAATTCTCATCTTTCACCTCGCAGGCTGACCGCGCTGGACATCGATCAGCGGTTGCGATTGTAGATCAAAAGATATTAATTTTGGATTATCTAATAAACGTAATGGATGTATGTGAATGTTATGAAATACGTATTTCTATCGCAAAATCATAATCTTTCCGCGGAGTTTTCTCTCGGATGCAATCTGTGGTAGTTTCTGTAGTTCGTAGGAGAGCTGCACGCATAAGGAGATTTTGTCTCTCTCAATGCGCCGATGTTTCGCTGTGATACGCACAAGATCTGCGGCCTTCAACATTCCTGATGGCTCGTTCAGAGAAATGGATTTGACGGCGGAGACGATCGGCGGCAACGTTCCTTTCAGGAACAGGGACCGACCATGGCCGAGCGACATACAGGCGGCTGCCTTTGCGGCGCCGTGCGATTTTCAACGATGGCGAAGCCAGGACCTGTTATCGGCTGCCATTGCTCGCAATGCCGCCGGCAGACGGGGTTTTATTATGCCGCGGTCAACGTGGCCCGCGCGGCTCTTTCGGTCGATGGCGCCGAGGCGGTCCGTTGGTACCGGTCGAGCGAGGAGGCGCAGCGCGGCTTTTGCTCGAATTGCGGCTCCGCGCTGTTCTGGCAGTCGGATGGATCGGCGGAGATTTCGATCATGGCCGGCGCCTTCGACGAGCCGAGCGGCCTTGCCTTCGGCCATCACATCTACTGCGCCGACAAGGGCGATTTCTACGAGATAACGGACAACCTGCCGCAATATCAGGTGACTCCGGTTTAGCCCTTGGCGGCAAGCGCAGCTGTGAGGCGGGCCACATCCTCGCGCAGCGCCGTCAGCTCGGTCAGCACGCTCATATCGATCTTTTGGTGCAGCGAGAGCACTTCGAGCTCGGCCTTGAGATTGACCTCGTAATCCTTTGCGGCCTCGAAACGGTCGCGCTCGGCCTGGCGGTTCTGGGACATCATGATGATCGGCGCCTGGATGGCGGCGATCATCGACAGGATCAGATTCAGAAAAATGAAGGGGTATGGGTCGAAGGGATGCGCCACCAGACCAATGGTGTTCAGCAGTGTCCAGACGACGAGAAAGGCGAGGAAGGCGAGTATGAAGGACCAGGAGCCGCCGACGCGGGCGATGCCATCGGCGATACGTTCGCCGAAGGAGGCTTCGGCGGACAACACCGCATTGACGTCGGTCGAGATGATCTTGCGTTCATGCGCCTTGGCCAGAACGCGTTTTTCGATATCGCCGAGTTCGTCAGCGGGTTTGCCGAAATGAAGGTGCACGAAGTTCGGAAGATTATACATGGCATGTTCCTGATGCTCGACGCTCTGGCGCGCCAGTATTCTGCTCCGCCGCCAAATTGCAATGCGTATCGGTGCTGCAATGTCTTGCCCGGCGTGGATGCGTGCAAGCTGGTCACAAAAATTTCGGCGCGGCCGATAGCGGCTTTTGGCCCGAACGTGTTGCGATAGCCGGAGGCGCGCGCTAAATGGATGACATGACACAGGAAAACGCTCTTTCGAATATCTTCCGCATCGCCATCGGCCAGCTCAACCCGACGGTTGGCGATGTCGTCGGTAATCTCGCCAAAGCGCGCGAGGCGCGCGTTGATGCCGGCCGCGAGGGTGCGCACCTGCTTGTCCTGACCGAGCTTTTCATCTCCGGCTATCCGCCTGAGGATCTGGTACTGAAGCCCGCCTTCATCCGCGCCTGCTGGAAAGCGGTCGAGAGCCTGGCGGCCGATACCGCCGATGGCGGGCCGGGCGTCATCATCGGCTTTCCCCGGCAGGACGAGACCGGGCGCTACAATTCGGTCGCCGTGCTCGACGGCGGCAAAGTGATCGCGGTGCGCGACAAGATCGACCTGCCGAACTACGGCGAGTTCGACGAGAAGCGCGTCTTCGACCAGGGCGCCATGCCAGGGCCGGTGAATTTCCGCGGCGTACGCATCGGCATTCCGATCTGCGAGGATATCTGGGGCGATCTCGGCGTCTGCGAGACGCTGGCCGAAAGCGGGGCCGAGATCCTGCTGTCGCCGAATGGTTCGCCCTATTATCGCGGCAAGGTCGACATCCGTCATCAGGTGGTGCTGAAGCAGGTGATCGAGACCGGCCTGCCGCTGATCTATGCCGCCCAGCTCGGCGGCCAGGACGAACTCGTCTTCGACGGAGCGAGTTTCGCTTTCAATGCCGACAGGTCGCTCGCCTTCCAGATGAGCCAATTCGAAACGGCGCTGGCGGTGACGACGTGGACGCGCGGCGACAGCGGCTGGCATTGCGCCGAAGGGCCGATGGCGCATATCCCTGAAAGCGAGGAGGCCGATTACCGTGCCTGCCTGCTGGGTTTTCGCGACTACGTCAACAAGAACGGCTTCAAGACCGTGGTGCTCGGCCTTTCCGGCGGTATCGATTCGGCGATCTGCGCGGCAATCGCGGTCGATGCGCTGGGCGAAGAGCGGGTGCGCACCGTCATGCTGCCCTATCGATACACCTCCGAGGATTCGCTGAAGGATGCGGCCGATTGCGCCAAGGCGCTCGGCTGCCGCTACGACATCGTGCCGATCGAACAGCCGGTGACGGGTTTCAGCAGCGCTCTCGCCAGCCTTTTCGAAGGCACGGATAGCGGCATCACCGAAGAGAACCTGCAGAGCCGGGCGCGCGGCGTCATCCTGATGGCGATCTCCAACAAATTCGGCTCGATGGTGGTGACTACTGGTAATAAGTCGGAAATGTCGGTCGGCTACGCCACGCTCTACGGCGACATGAACGGCGGATTCAATCCGATCAAGGACCTCTACAAGATGCAGGTCTATGCGATTTCCCGCTGGCGTAACGAAAACGTGCCGCCGGGTGCGCTGGGGCCGTCGGGCGAGGTGATCCCGCAGAATATCATCGACAAGGCGCCTTCGGCCGAGCTTCGTCCCGACCAGAAGGACCAGGATTCGCTGCCGCCCTATCCCGTGCTCGACGATATCCTTGAATGCCTGGTGGAGAAGGAGATGGCGGTCGAGGAGATCGTCGCACGCGGCCATGATGTTGCGACCGTTCACCGGGTCGAGCATCTCCTCTATCTCGCCGAATACAAGCGCCGGCAATCGGCGCCGGGCGTGAAGATCACCAAGAAGAATTTCGGCCGCGACCGACGTTATCCGATCACCAATCGCTTCAGGGATCGCTGACGCAATCGAGATCGCTGACGCAATCGAGATCGCTGACGGCATCAGGACTTTCAGGAGGAAACATGCGCAGCTCGGTTGAGATCTACAATGTCAGGACGGGCAGGGCTCGCGAGGTCTGGCAGACGGACAGGCTGGTGGAGGCCCCGAACTTTTCGCCTGATGGTTCCTACCTGCTGCTGAATGGCGACGGGCTGCTCTATCGCCTGGCGCTCGATGGCGGCGAGGTGGTCAAGGTCGATACCGGCTTTGCCGTCAACTGCAACAATGACCACGGCATTTCGCCCGATGGCACACAGATTGTCATCTCCGACAAGACCGAATTCGGCAAGTCGGCGATCTACACCTTGCCGATCGAAGGCGGCACGCCGCGGCTTGTTACTCAGAACCTGCCGTCCTACTGGCATGGCTGGTCGCCGGATGGGCGCCAGCTTGCCTATTGCGGCATCCGCGACGACCTCTTCGATATCTACACCATCTCCGTCGACGGCGGGGACGAGACGCGGCTGACGCATGGCGAAGGGCGCAATGACGGGCCGGACTGGTCTGCGGACGGCCAGTGGATCTATTTCAATTCCAGCCGTACCGGGCTGATGCAGATTTGGCGCGTCCATCCCGACGGCACGGGTCTCCAGCAGGTGACATCAGACGATTACGGCAACTGGTTCGCCCATCCGTCGCCCAACAACGACATGGTCCTGCTCCTGTCCTACGACCCGTCGGTATTCGACCATCCGCGCGACCTCGACGTACGGCTGCGGCTGATGGACATGGATGGCGGCAATCTGAAGACGTTGTTCGAGCTGTTCGGCGGGCAGGGCACGATCAACGTGCCCTGCTGGTCACCAGACGGTGACGAGTTTGCCTATGTGCGGTATTTCCCGGTGAACTTTTGAGAGCGACGCACGGCCATTTAGTGATCGGGTGGTGGGTATCTGATGATATCGAGAGACCACCTACTCGAACACTTTGCTGGGAACCGTTTCAGAAACGGGCTGTCTTTTAACGCCAGCGGCGGCCATTAGCCAGAACAGTCCACCAGCAGCAAAGCCGAATACAGCTGTCACTGCGAGGAATTTGAGGGTCTCCAGCAATCCCCACCATGTCATCATGCCGTTTTGGTAAGTGATGTGGTCACCAGTATAAGCCTCGTCAGGGCCGAAAAATGCAACTAGGCACATCCAGGGGAAGGTCGCAACAAAGGCCCCAACCATCGCGCAATTTGCAAGGGACGGCCATACACGTCGCCTGAAGTAGAATAGCAATGGAATCCCCAACACAGCAGTTGGCGGATACGCACCAATGAGCGCGACGGCCTGAGTTGTTCGGATAACGCGCTCGGTCATATCCGGCAGGCCCTGATACAGTGGGCTGTAAAGAGCGTATGCGAAGGACGCGATTAAGGGAACCACGATCAACGCAATCGCTATTCTCCACCAAGGTGGATACGGAAGAGTTTCTACAGGCATGCGTCCGCTATCGAAAAAGTTTATTCGGCAGGATTGCACGTTACAGTGTGCGTGACAACGTCGCGCCTGGGCTCATCTCCGAATTGCTGATGCGAACGCTTATGAGGGGTGGGTGATTGGGGGACTGCCAAGGTTTGATTGCAGTTGCTGCCTCCGGTTCCGTGCACCTCGCCGAAGCGGACGAGGTATTCTATTTCAGGATGAGCTGTGGCATTCATTCATCTTCTTAATTGTGGGGAAATATCGTGACCTGAATATCAGTGCTATTCTGGCTGTTAACGACTGGTCGCCCACTGCTCCAACTCGCTCTTTTGGCATCCGCAAACATGAAGATGAAACTGGAGGTGGAGACTTGCTGGCTCTCTTGAGATGCGCGTGGACGCTACGTGGTTTTATGATCGCCGGCTCCGTGGTGGCAATGGGTTTCACGCTCGCAGGATGTTCATATCTTTTTGTCCGTGGTGTCGAGGGAAGCTACCTTGCAACGGGTACTCCGGTGGTCGGAAAGGTGACTGCGAGGAACGAGAGTGAGGAGATGGGTGGAACGATTGAGATCGGCTCTGCCGAAAGGCAGCAATGCAAGGGTCGCTACAGCGTGTCGCAGGTGAAGACAAATTTCTGGAAGCTGGAGACCGGCGAGCGAACCTATCGCGGGAAGATCTACTGTCTGGATGGTCGAGCAGGGGCGTTTGAACTCATATCGAAGGATAAGGGGAAAACCGGCTCGATCACCGGCGAAATCAATGGCGAGGCATTTCAACTCGATATGTTCGAATCGAAGAGCCGTGACTGCATGACGGAAGAATGCAGATGGGGCTTGAAGTGGACTTACGAAAAAGAGCGCGACGACATGCGTACTTATTACAGGGTCGCGACTGAACACGGGCCCGATTCAGTGCATCCACGGCTGCTCTATTGAATCTGCTCCTATTCCGCGTGCCGATGATCCGGCCTCGGGCTCCACCCATGATGGCGGGGCGGTTGGTTGGTAACCCCACGTTGCTCGTACCAGTTTTCAAATCGGAACTTGGATCGATCATCCGGGCGTGAGTTATGAAGCCGTATCCGGTAGACGTACCCATGAGATAACCGGGGTTGGCCCCCACCGCCCTGTTGGGCGGCGGGATATCTGCCCGCCGCGCTTGATAGTGCCGCTCAGGCCGCGACGGCGGCCTTGCGACGATCGCGGACGGCGTGGGCCAGATTATCGAGCACGTCGACCGACATGTCCCAATCGATGCAGCCGTCGGTGATGGACTGGCCGTAGACCAGCGGCTTGCCGGGAATGAGATCCTGGCGGCCGGCGACGAGGTTGCTTTCGATCATCATGCCCTTGATGTCGTTGTTCCCGGCGGCGATCTGCGCGGCGACGGATTTGACGACAATCGGCTGGTTCATCGGGTCCTTACCGCTGTTGGCATGGCTGGCATCGACGAGGATGCGGGGGGCGACGGCGAGCTTGACGGCTTCGTTCGTGACAGCCTCGACGTCGGCAGCTTCATAGTTCGGCCGCTTGCCGCCGCGCAGGATGATGTGGCAATCGTCATTGCCTGTTGTCGAGGCGATGGCCGCTTGGCCGTCCTTCGTTACCGCCGGGAAGTGATGCGGTTGCGAGGCGGCGAGGATGGCATCCAGCGCAACGCGGACGCCGCCGTCGGTGCCGTTCTTGAAGCCGATCGGGCAGGAGAGGCCGGAGGCGAGCTGGCGATGGATCTGGCTTTCGGTCGTGCGCGCGCCGATCGCGCCCCAACTGACGAGGTCGGCGATGTACTGCGGCGTGATCGTGTCGAGGAATTCGACGCCGGCCGGAAGGCCCATCGCATTGATGTCGAGCAGCAGACGCCGGGCGATGCGCAGGCCTTCCTCAATGCGGTAGCTGCCGTCGAGATGCGGGTCGTTCATCAGGCCCTTCCAGCCGACGGTGGTACGGGGCTTTTCGAAATAGACGCGCATGACGATCTCGAGATCGCCGGCGAAGCGCTGCCGCTGTTCCGCGAGCCGAGCGGCATAGTCCCTGGCGGCAACGGGATCATGGATCGAGCAGGGGCCGATAACGACGATCAGGCGATCGTCGTCGCCCCGAAGAATTTGGTGGATCGCATCGCGATTGCTGGTCACGGTCTTGCTGACATCAGCATTGCGGGGAATTTCCGCAATGATATCGGCAGGCTTGGTCAAGGGGGTAATTTCGACGATACGCAGATCGTCAATGGTATCAGACACGGTATGGCTCCTGTTTGGTCATACCCGCGCGGAACAAAAAAGCCGCCAGGTAGACTAGCGGCTGTTCGGGTTGTCGTCGCGTCGAATTCAGTTACGCATGGACCCGCATCCGCTGTGAGCAGCGGTACCAATAAAATCGCGAGGCGTTGATTGATGTGATCGACATGGCGCGTATGTAACGTCACGCCCAGGCGTTGTCACGCGGAATTTTCTGTCTGAAAATCGGGCACTCTTGTGGAAGATACACCCGGGGACCCACAAAGCACGTCGCATTCGATCTCTCTTATGCGACGTGCTCCAAGTCGTTGTTTATGCATATCGCCTATGCTTTTGGGCGCTATGCATTTGCACTGCTTTACGAACTAAGCACGGTTCCGGATATCAGAGGGCGTCGACGTTGACACCGACGGTGATGGCGCCGATCGGCGTGCCTTTGTCGTCGGATATCGTGACGCTTGCCTGCGACTGCAGCGTCTGGGTCGATTCGTCCTTTTCGATCTCATCGACGAAGACGGCGTCCTTGCCGGCGCCGAAGGACTTCTGGAACTTTGCTTCGTCGCCCTGCCAGTAGTCCGACGTGGTGTCGCTTTGACCGACATTCAGGCCCTTTGCATCCATGACGAAGATTTCCGTGATCTTGCCGCCGGAAGCTTCCTTCTTTCCCTGAAGGAATTTCGACAGTGCATTGTTGAGCACGCCGTCGATCATCGAGTGGTCGGAGCCATCGACTTCGGCACGCCACTTCTTGTCGAGGGCGTCGACGTCGGCTGCGCTGAGATTGGCGTTGGCAGCGTTCTGCGCCTTTACGGCCTCGACGATGGCGGGGTCGTTGAGCCAGGGCTTGACGTCGCTCGTCACGTAGTCGGAGATCGGGGCAAGCTTGGCATCCTGTGCCATGGATGCGCCCATGGGCACGGCAGATGCGGTGCAGGCAAAAAGAAATGCGGTCACAACTTTCTTCATATTGTTCGTTTCCTGATTATCGGTTGCTGAGGAATGCGGCTTATCGGATGGGCTTGGCTTCAGAACTCCTCCCATGCATCGGGAGAAGCGGCTACGGCGGTATTTCCTGCACGGCGCTGCAGGAAAGTTCTTTGCTCGGGGCGGTGCTCGGCGCGGGGTTGACGAGCGGGTTGAGCGGGTTTGGGCTGGCTCATCGCAGATGCGGCGACGGTGAACCGGCCGGCTGAGTCCTGCAGCAGGCGTCCCTGCGACAGTAGCTCGTGGCAGGCGGCGTTCGTTTCCTCGACCATTGCCGCATTCTGCTGTGTCGTCTGGTCCATCTGGTTGATCGCACCATTGATTTCCTGCAGACCCGTCGCCTGTTCGCGATAGGAGTGAACAATGGAAGCGATGCTGTCGCTGATGCGATTGATCTGTTCCTCGATCTTCAGGAGGGCATCGCCGGTCTGATTCACCAGCCCGACGCCGACAGAGACCTCCTGACTGGAAACGTTGATGAGGTTCTTGATTTCCTTGGCTGCATTGGCAGAGCGCTGGGCGAGTTCACGCACTTCCTGGGCGACAACAGCAAAACCCTTGCCGGCCTCGCCGGCGCGTGCGGCTTCGACGCCGGCGTTCAGCGCCAGCAGGTTTGTCTGGAACGCGATTTCGTCGATCACGCCGATGATGCGGCCGATCTGGCTAGACGAGGTTTGGATCCGGTCCATCGCCCCGATCGCATCACGCACAACCGTTGCAGAGACATGCGCGCTCCGCTTCGTCTCCTCGACCAACTGCCCGGCATCTTCGGCGCGTTGCGAGGATGTTCTGACCGTCGTGGTCACTTCATCCAGCGCGGCGGCCGTCTCTTCCAATGCGGCTGCCTGCTGCTCGGTGCGCCTGGCGAGTTGATCCGCGGAGGTCGCCAGCTCGCTCGAACCGGTTTCAACCGCCACGGAAGCGGTCTTGATCTCGGTCAGGGCGGCCGCGACCGCATCGACCATGTTGTTGAAATCCTGCCGCAATTTATCGAATTCGGGACCGACATCGGCCAGATGTATGGAAAAGTCGCCGGCGGCGAGCTGTTCAAGGGCATTTTCGAGGGCGTTCATGACCAGCCGTTGCGTGTTGCTGGCTTCTTCGGTCAACAATGTGTTGCGCGCCCGCTCGGCGTCGAGCGAGGCACTCTGCTCGGCAGCTGCTTGCTCTCTTTCGACCTTGGCGATCGCCTCGTGACGGAAAACTTCCAGGGCACGTGCGAGAAAGCCGATTTCATCGCCGTTTTCCTTGTAGGTAACGGGAGAGACCAGATCGCCCTTCTGCAGCGCGCTGATCCGTTCGCTGATGATCCGGATCGGCCGGCCGACCAGGCTGCGCATGGCGAGAAGGAATGCGGCAACGGCGATGGCGGTGATTGCGGACTGGGTCAGCAGCGAAATCAGCACCTTGTGCTTGACTTCGGCGGCGATTTTCTCGACGGACCAGTTGGTGACGACGTAACCGGTGATCTTTCCCGCTTTATCCAGCGGCAGCGGCGCGATGATCGTCACCACGCCGACAGATATTCCACTGTCGTCGACGGTCGTTTTTTCCGGCTTCGCACTTAGGCTCTTCGCTAGATCGGCTGCGGCGGGCAGACCGCTGATGCCATCGCGCGCCCAGGTGTCGACGGCGGCGAGGTCCGCATTGAATGCGGCAAATTGGACGAGGTCGAGCGAGGGGTCGTCGCGGTAGAGCGAATAAGCTTCGCGAACGGCGTTCGCCTTGCCCCATTTCACGCCGCCAGCGGCCACGGATGCAAACTGCTCGGCATCCTTGGACCAGTTCGCCTTGGCGCCATCGATTAACGCGCGCGTTTCATACATCCACGTATAGGTGGCTAAAGCGGAAATGCCGCAGAGATTGACGGCAACGATGATGGCCGCCAGCTTGGCTGTCAGAGGCAGCGTCTTCAAAAAATGGAACATTCCGCGGGGGCCTCGAAATGCGGCTCAGTCGGATATGTTTTCGACCGGCGTATCAATACGGGCATCACGCTGGCGGTCGCATCATGGACGCTCATGCCCATGCTCTCGCTGCAACCCAAAACGCGCAAACGCAGTGTGTATTTTATGTGTGAATAAATCATAAAGTAGAATTGGACGATCTCACCTCGCTCATCGCGAGGCGCATTCCCGCCACAAGTAATCTAGGAGCTATTTTCCGCCACGGCCTCTTCGGGCTCGGCGTGCCGGCGCTTGCGGCCGCGCGCCGTCAGTTCCGCGCCGGCATCGTGCGGCAGGCGCAGGAAGGTGATGCAGGCCAGCGCCGAAATCGCCGAGACGCTGAAGAAGGCGATGTGGAAATCCGAGACCAGCAGCTTGCCGTCGTGGAAGCTACTGGAAATTTCGAGGATGCCGCCGGCGATCGCCACACCCATCGCCATGGAGATACGCTGGGCAACGGCATTGATCGCGGTTGCCTGGCTGCTGTCGGCATCATCGACGTCGCCGAAGGCCATGGCGTTGACGCCCGAGAAAGCCATGGAGCGGAACAGACCGCCGATCAGCAGGCAGGCCATGATCAGGAACAGCGGCGTTTCGGCGGTGAACAGGCCGTTGATGCCGAGGAAGATCG